>NBLY01000123.1 GCA_002084665.1 Desulfobacteraceae bacterium 4572_35.2
CAAAGCCTATAAACTCTGACCTTGCCCTGAGGACAAGGTTTTTTCTGTTCGAATAAAATCTGCGACGATAACCTTAGGATTGTCTTGAATACATACATGGCTTACTTTTAAAGATGGAGCCATTTCCTGCACTTTTACACTTGTACAGCCAGTCATAAACGTTACGACAAGCAACAATATGATATTTCTCATTTAGCTCTCCATGTATTGACAAAATAAATAGTTTCTCTATTAATCGCGGTGCTATTTAGCCTTGTTATCCCTCTAACAAACCACGATAAAGTTGTAACTCAGCATGGTGCATGTACATGCCAATATCCCATGTTTTGAATGCTGTATAGGTTAAATGGTGCTCGCAATAACTAGGCTTTTTTACCTTTGAAGGCCAAAAGGGGACGTTGTTGACACAGTGGACTAGCTAACCATTTAAGCTAAACAACTACTCAATGATCCCGAACTAAATATGGCTACGTAATAAGAGGTAAACTCGATTTATCCACCAACTCCCGAGCAAACCCTCAACACTACATTAAATTGCTAAACGCATTTATGATCACCCCACCACCGCTGCGGTTGTTGCATCATTACTAAAAAGACCACGGATAATCGGTTACACAAAAAAGGGCAGACCCCGCAGGTTCTGCCCTTTATAAATAGTGCTGCAATCCAATACCAGCATGTCGATTTGATTAAAAAACTAGCTTGAACTTGCAAGTGCAATCAGCATTAAGTCACTCAGATCAAGGGCCACGCTCTGCGAGCCAGATCATGTGTAATTCGCCTTCATTGTTGTGCGCCCGCACTCGGTGCTGACTGACCTTGAAGCCGACCTTGCGTAACCGTTCTTTGAATTTACGATCGGCTCTGGCCGACCATACCGCTAGAATCCCCCGCGGACGCAGCGCTTCGTAGGCTGTAGTCAAACCATCCATCGAATATAGCCAATCATTCTTCTTGCGGGTTAAGCAGAACCTTAGCGACATCGCCGATGCGAACACTGGTGCGTTCATCGTTGAGGGGATAACCGGCATGCTCTCCTAGAGGGCCACGGTTTCGCCCACCACCGCCTGAGCATTACTGCCCAAATTCTTTAACGCCGCCGCGAGGGTAAAGCCCATGCCCAAGCCACCGATCAACACTCGTGGATCAGGACGTGAGGCCACTTTGCGACAGGACAGTTCTGCCAGCGCAACTTCAGAAGCGTTAGCATCAGTGCTCATCAGCACACCGCCGCCGACAATATTGATGGTGAATTCAGTATCTCGTTGATAGAGCTGAAGTTCACCTCCGTTGCCGGGGATCTGTGCCGTATCAAGGAGTTTCCATGATTTCATTAGTCTGTCTCTCTGTTGAGCAAGGGGCCAAGGGGGATAAATAGAAGAGTCACAGTGAATCTCACACTAACGACGGCATCAGCTTGGTAATCAGCGAGTTCAGCCAAAGTATGGACGTGCGATAAGGTTGTCATAATAAACTCCTTGTGAGGGTGATGTTATTGAAGTAAACCTTAGCGTGATTTTTATCGAAAATCCTTGATATGCATCAAAGTTAGAACAATTACTTAGCCCAGAAAGGGCATTTAAGGAGGGTTAAACAAAACGGGGAGACTTGCCCAAGGGCTGTTTTCAGCTTCAAGATAAAATCTGACAACTTCGAATAAAGCAAAACCAAAAACATTTGAACTGGCCTAAAATCACACCTAAGCCAGAGCAATCCCGCGACTAAAGTAAAGATTATCACTGAAGGTTAAAAACATTCAGTCGCTGAGCCGTTTTTATGTTAATTTCACAGCACCACTTTAAATGCTATAAAACTGCCAATCTGAATAGATCACATCCACCCTTGTCACAACATTGCCATAACTAATTAGACGTATAGGTTCCAATGAAATCAACAAAGATCTACCTCAATCCACAATGGCAACAACAGCTTGGTGAAAACACAAAGATATTATGCCATCAAATCGACAAACTAATCACTTTGAAGCGTAACCGATAAACTATGTTATCGACAATAAACTCGTGGCCAACCACACTATATTTAGCCGATCACACCAACTGCACTTGGAACAAGCGTCAGGTTTTAATCAAACTGTTTTTCCATCCACACAGTGGCCAGCGTCACTACCAACGTGAACAACACGGGGTTAAGCTGTTAATCGACAACCAATTAAGCACCCCTGCCCTGCTTTTTGCTGGAACGCTTGACGACGCAACTCCTGTACTTATTTTCGATTATCTTCCCGCAGCACAAACAGCTCTGGAACGCTGGACCAGTTTCGACACCGACCAACAGCGGCTTAATTTCTTAAAAAAGCTGATGGAAACCATCGCTAAACAGCATCAGTGTGGTATTTGGCAAAACGATCTTCATCTGGAAAATTTCCTCATCAGTGATGAGGTCATCTATTCTATTGATGGCGATGATATCCAGCAACAAAGCCAAGAGGCAAATGGCCTCTCACGGAAAAAACGGCGTGACAACCTAGCCTTACTTTTCGCTCAGCTACCACCACAACGTGAGTCACTTTTCCCCACAGCGCTCGCACACTATGGTCATCAACTCACCGAGCAATCACTAACAGACTGGGCCACCATTATTGACCAAGAGTTACCCTTGCTGCGCAATAAACGACGCGCTAACTACATCCAAAAATCGTTTCGAAGCTGTAGTGAATTTGTCCGTCATAACTCGTTTAATAAAATCTCAATTTTTCGTCGAGATATCGATCCCGACCTTCTCGTTGCTTTGCAAGCTGACCCCGATAAGCTTATGGCGCGCGGCAAGATGCTTAAAGACGGCAACAGCGCAACTGTTGTCGCTGTTGAAATTGCCAATAAAAGTTGGGTGATCAAACGTTACAATATTAAAAACTGGTGGCATGCACTCAAGAGATGCTGGCGGCCAACACGGGCATGGACATCATGGGGTAACGCTCATCGCCTGAGTATTAGTCAAATAAAAACCCCACAACCGGTGGCGATGATCGAAAAGCGATTTGGTCCACTGCGTTTTGGTGGCTACTATGTTTGCGCCGAGGTTGTAGCGCCCAATGCCTGCGAATACTTATTAGATCCGCAACTGAAATCTAAAACCAAAGAGGTGGTGAAGGAAGAATTTGTTTCTATTTTCAAGGTATTGCAGCAGTTGAAAATTAGCCACGGTGACTTCAAGGGGACCAATTTCCTCATCCAAGATAACGAAATTTGGCTTATTGATCTTGATGCCATGAGCGAGTTCCGCTCACAGAGTCGTTTTTTAGGTAAATTTCAAGCAGATCGGAGCCGTTTTCTACGCAATTGGGACGACAATGACCTATTAAAACAATGGTTCGATAACCATTTACCTTAGGTAGCTGTCGGTAAATTTAACACGCTGAGCTAGATAGAATGAAGTTGCTGACATCAGCAAACCTCAACCGATATATAGCGTCTCTGCTTCATTTCAACCACCTTTTTTAAAGGCTAGCCGTGACTGTTAAAAATAGAATTATTACTGTTTTACTCTTTACCGTTTTCAGCCTAACATTGAGCTACCCTCTTCATGCTGACGGTGCTGCGTACGCTGATGTTAAGCAGCGAATCATAACAACCTATCGCAATGTTGTTCCACACCAATGGGGAGAAACAGTAACTGGCGTTAAAACGCGTATTGACACTCACGACAAAATTATTGCCTTAACTTTTGATGCCTGCGGTAGCCTGCATGGAATGGATAACGACAGCCAAATTACCGATTTTTTAATCAAGGAACAGATTCCTGCCACCCTTTTCATCAATGCGCGTTGGATCGAGCCCAACATGGCAGCGTTTAAACGGTTAAATACCAATCCCCTTTTTGAAATTGGCAATCATGGCTATCAACACAAACCTGCTTCCGTAAATGGACGCTCTGTTTATGGTATTGCTGGGACAGAATCCGTTGCTGCATTGGTAGATGAAATTGAGTTAAATGGACAAAAGATCGAATCATTAACAGGGCAACGTCCCCTTTTTTACCGCTCTGGTACCGCTTATTATGACGAAGTTTCCGTTCAAATTGCACAGGAATTAGGCTCGCAAGTGGCTGGATTTTCTATACTTGGTGACGCTGGAGCAACCTACTCTCGCCAACAGGTAAAACATGCTCTGCTGTCAGCAACCGCTGGCGACATTGTCATTCTGCACATGAACCACCCTGAAAGTGGTACGGCTGAAGGGTTGATTGATGCGATACCTGAACTTAAACGTCGTGGTTTTCGTTTCGTTCAGCTTTCTGACCTCCCGCTATTATAACATCTGGATGACGTCAGCCTGAAAACATAACAATGAGCACACCCATTATTCCAGCGTCTAAATTTCAATTCTATTTGACTAAAATAATTTTATTTATCACAAACTTTACATATTTGATATTATATGCTCACATTCCTAGTTAATGAATAAATCAAACAATATTAATACAAATGATATTAACTCAACTTTCGCAGACAGAATAATAGCGTAATATGTTGAAATAATTAAATAAAAGCATCATCAACTGTAGTAAAATAGGTTATCGCCAAACAACCTAAGTTTCAGAAGAGTACTTTGAATACGGTGCTGGCATACAACTTGGAAAAGATTGGACCCCCTGTTCAGATGCTCGTATCACTTGCTATACTGGAGTGGTCGCTTCTTTTATAGACGGCTCTGACGAGGCGACGGAGAGTTATATTTTTACTACCGAAGACAGTACAAAAACGGCTTCTCGGGAAGATGACGGTATAGAGCTGGAAGAGGTACACCCAGTGCTATTTTTTGCTGGCATCGAGCCAACAAAATATGAGATCGGCCTTCGCGCTGAAAGCCGTTTTTATGATCGCACCAGTTTCTCCGTTGGTCTGTTTAAAAACTTTTAGTAGCTGATGAATTCGATCACATCTTGGTACCGACCACTCGTTTTCACCCTGTTGGCCTCTCTGCTTTTTATTTTATTTCTATTCGGAGTTGCTGGTGCCAAGACTGTGGATTCTGCGCCTGCTTCGAACAACGAGGCGATCTATATCATTCAATTTGCAGGCGCTCCTTTAGCTACCTACAAGGGAACAACGCCTGGTTTTGCTGCAACAAACCCAAAAGCTGCTGGCACCCGTAAAATAGAGTATCAGGGGACGGCAGCACAGAAATATATCGCTCATTTACGTCAACAACGCCAAAATAAAATATCGCATATTGAAGCGGCCATTGGTCGTCCAGTAACAATTATCCATCATTACGACACTGCGTTTAACGGTGTCACCGTGCGCCTCAGCGATATAGAGGCTGCGACAGTTGCGACGCTAGCTGGGATTGTGCGCATAGAAAAAGATCGAGAAATTAACATTAAAAGTAGTAAGAATCCTATTGGTGGCACACCTCAAACAACATCTGTCACTGGCATAGCGTTAAATCATATACTTTTCATTCCAGCACTTCTGCTTACTTTCACCCTGTTGTGGGCCGCCTGGCGACGTAAAGTCAGCTCTTGGCGCTGGATTATCGCCTCGACAAGTTTGGTCATACTCACCACCGCCTGTGGTGGAGGTGACAGCCATAACGAGATTCGCCTTGAATCTCCTGATGGTACGGCCTGCTCCCCCGGTGCCGCATGGATAGGTGCGCCAAGCGTTTGGGATGGTAGCAGCACTGGCGATCTCCCTGCCACCATGGGCGAAGGGATCGTTATTGGTATCATCGACTCTGGCATCAGTCCGCACAGTCCGTCATTTGCCGCTATTGGCGACGATGGGTATGAACACCACAACCCACGCGGTAAATACTACGGCGTTTGCGATCCCGACAATGCCGAGCTTTACAACCCTAATTTCCCGTGTAACGAAAAACTTATCGGTGCATGGAACTGCGTCCCCGATGAATACAATGCTGTCGATTTCCACGGTCATGGCAGTCATGTTGCTGCAACGGCAGCTGGTAATATCGTTGATGAAGCCATTGTCCATTTTGATTCCGGTTTCAATTTGTCGGCCACCATCTCCGGCGTAGCCCCTCATGCCAATCTAATTAAACGCCCGTGAAGCGGGAATTTATGTTGCGGTATCCGCAGGCAATGCTGGCCCAGAAATGGCGACAGTGATTACACCAAGCCTTGCTCCCTGGCTCACCGGCATCGGTGCTTCAACTCATGATGTCTTTTATAGCAACAACTTGAACTTCGAGGCAGAGGATGGAACCATGGAGGAGATCATCGGTCTCGGTATCACACCGGGCTATGGCCCCGCCACCGTCGTCTATGCTGGAGATTTCTTAAAGCCTGGCTCGCTGTTCCCGGTGATCATCAGGCCACCATCAGCGGCATGATAGTTAATAGCGATGTCACATGCGCTGATAAGGTCACCGGCTTCAGTTCACGTGGCTGGAACCGAGCGATCCCCAGCATTATAAAACCCGACATTGTTGCCCCTGGAGCCAGTATCATCGCGCCGGTTATTGATGGTGTTGGCTACGCTATCTATCAGGGCACATCAATGGCTAGCCCGCACGTAGCCGGTGCTTTTGCCCTACTCAAGGCGCTTCACCCTGACTGGTCGCCAGCCCAGGCGCAAGCAGCCATTATGACCACCGCCGTTGCCACGATCACCATTGATGATGAAGGAACTAACGCCACCCCATTTGATGCTGGTGCTGGGCGAATCAATATTGGCCAAGCGGCACAAGCGGCACTGGTTCTCGATGAAAACCGTGCTAGCTATGAAAATGGCGACCCAGCGCTGTATTGGCAAACCGAAACTACTGGCGTTGGCATTACTGCGGATCTCAATTTGGCCAGCTTAGGTAACGGTTCTTGCGTGGACCAGTGTTCATGGCGACGCACTCTGCAAAACATGTCTGATTCAACCACATCATGGCAGGCAACCGTTGATTCCGATTCAGAGCTGGAGTTGTCGGTAAGCCCAACGAGTTTCAACCTTTCTCCGGAAGAGAGCATCGAGCTGACGATAGAGGCCAATACAACAGCTGTCCCCCTTGAAGACTGGGATTTTGGCCGCATCGTGTTAACCGAGGTGGACGGCGATGCGCCTGACGCCACCATTCCCGTTGCGGTGCGCCATATGACGGCAAAACTTCCCCCCTCTTTGAAGGTTACAACCACAGAGCAGGTGGGATCAAAACAGTACTTTAAATTGGAAACCACAAACATTAACACCCTGACGACAACCACCTTTGGCTTAAAAGCAGCAAATGTTATACAAGAGAAATTAGACTCTGATCCAACTCCAAACAATATTCACAATAATGATGGCGGCATCTATTTACATTCAATTAAAATTTCTGACAATGCCGTGGCATTATCTATCGATCTTGAATCATCAGAATCGCCTGACCTCGATCTCTATGTCGGCAAAGATGGTAGCTTTGAACCTGTTGCTTTAAGTATTAATGCCGATGCATCTGAGGCAATAACGGTTACTTTCCCTGAGGCTGGAGATTGGTGGATTGCCGTGCATAACTTTGCCTCATATCGACAAGGTGTCTTGTTCACATTGCGCTATGCCGTTATTACCCGTAACGACCCTGACGTCGCCAATTTAATCGCAACCACTGAACCTTTAAATTCGTCCCCTTTCAACCTGAAACTAGACTGGAATCTACCCGAAACCGCTGCTGGCGATTACTGGTACGGAATCCTGCAACTCGGTAGCTCTCCGGCAACCGCCGATGATATCGGAATCATTCCGGTAAAACTTGTAATTGAGTAAAAGTTATAGGATTTACTTATCTACACGACTTACTCACCACTTTACGATCAATGAAATGGTGATTATATGATGAGATGGCTGACAAAATATTGGCTATTGCAAGGGCTGCTACTTAGTTGTCTATTGCTTGGTAGTAGTATCACGATTCTGGCAGGATCCGCAGCAACAGCATCAGCTGTGTACAGTGGCACGAACCATGACGAGTCGAATCCTCCTCTCTATCCAGAGTTGGGCAACTCTCTGGTGCTAACGGATGGATCGATCATTGACGTAGAGTGGAGTGATGGCCTACTACGACCTCGATAATGATCGCATTGTCAGTACCGCTAACTTTATCGGTGGTAGTAGCTCGTTTGTTAACTACGGTGTTGAACCCGCTGAAATCAGTTGGCAACTTGGCACAGCGTTAACAATCGTCAGGTAAGCAAAATGTTAATCTACGCCTTGGCTACGACTACTGCGGTCGAGAAGATTTTGACACCCATAGCTTTAGTGGAAAGGTTCGGTTTTCATTCTAACGATTTCACACTGAATCCCCTTGACTCGTAATGAGTTAGGGAGATTCAGAGGGGATATCTTTTTCAGACAATCGTCTACAGGAAGTCCTCTGTGTGTTTTAGTTCGAAAAATAAGATCGATGTGTAGATAAACAACAGCGGGATCAAGTACACCACCTTGGCCAACTTCCACGCTTCCATCCCCGTTTTAAGCGGTTGACTGCTGGCGATACTTGCAGCGGAATAAGCGGCAAGACAAAGCGGCGGTGTGACATTGGCATCTTGGCTGTACCAAAAAAACGAAGGTAGAAGAGATACTACCGAAGATACCGTCTGGAGCAAAATACATCCAATACAGTAAGCGCTCGATACTAACACCGCGAAATTTCTCTGGATCTCAGGCATCACCCCAAAGGCATTAAACCACAGGTGCACCAACGACATGATGATCGCTACCACATACACCAACCTAGCCGGAAAAGCGGACAACTTGCGATGCATCGATAGTGCCTCTCCGAGATCTGCTTCTAAACCTTGATCCTGCTGCCCAGTGGTATTTTCCTGCGCCATATCTGCGCCATATCTGTCCCTATCTTCATCTAAACTTTGACCAAACCTGTTAGTGCGCAATCAGATGGGGCGGAATCGACAAACCCATCTCACGGTAGTACTTGATTGCACCGAGATGCAATGGCATCGATAGTCCCGTCATAGCGTTCTGTAATGACATCACATTGGTTGCCTTATGGCTGTTACGCAAAAATGGCAAGTTTTCATATATTGTTTTGGTGATTTTATAGACGGTATCTTCAGATAGCGCATTGCTAACGACCAATAAATTTGGTTGAGCAATGGTATTAATCGCATTTTTCTGGCCGAGATAGGTATCAGCTGAAATGGCAAAGCGGGTCCAAATATTGTAAAAACTATTGACCTTCTCCAGTTGCTGATCGGTAAAATTAAGTACCGTCGCTTTATCTCCCAGCGAGGCATACATCTGAGTGATGGCCGATGCTGGTGGTCCTGTTGGAATATTTGCACCGACGATCCGATTATCCATCATCGCCTGAACTGAAGGAGTGTAGCCAATGTATTCAGTGTCAAAATCTTGATCGGGAGTAATACTTACTTGATGCACTCGCAAATTCTCCGAA
>NBLY01000124.1 GCA_002084665.1 Desulfobacteraceae bacterium 4572_35.2
CAAATTGGTGGTTTGGTAGCCTGCGTTGTCCTTGAGATTTGTGACTTGAACGCACTACTCAAGCCTGAATCACTCATGGATTGGAAACAGATTGCACTGATTGCTGAAGCCTGTCTGCCCGTCTGTTGGTTGTTTTTTGCCCTGACCTTCTCTCGTCAGGGTGGGTGGCGAGGGATCTCAATATCGGCACGATTGCTGGTCCTGTGTAGTTCTGTTTTTATCCTCGTGACTTTTTTGCCGCTTACGTGGCTCTGATGGTTGCATTTGTGCTGTCGCTATTTTTAATGGAGCAAACTCTGATCTCTCTGTCACGTCCTGATCGCTGGCGTGTTAAGTTTGAAGTGCTAGGTGTTGGGGTTTTGTTGGTTGTTTTGGTGATCTACTACAGCCAATCGCTGCTGTATCGCTCACTCGATATGAATCTTGTCCCAGTACGATCGCTCAGTTTGGTTCTTGCTGTTAGTTTGATGGCCTTTAGCCGCTTTTATCGGGGAGAGGTTGATGTGCGTATCAGCGTTTCCCGTGACATTGCCTATCGTTCGGTCGTTATTTTGGCCGTGGGTTTCTACTTAGTCGCTTTGGGATTGTTTGGTGCAGGGATGCGTTACATAAACCTCACTGGGCATCGGGTTTTTTTTGTTTCATTGGCCGTTGTCTTAGGGTTGTTTTTTGTCATTATCCTGTTGTCTGGAAAAATTCGGCGTTGTGTTCGGGTGGTGTTGCATAAAAATTTTTATCAACATAAATACGACTACCGAAAAGAGTGGACGCAGTTCACCGCAAAATTGGTGGTGGCAAAAAGCCGTGAACGCCGATCACCCTTTAGTGACTAAAATGTGTGATTGCGACTGGGTGGTTGATCTCGATGAGGACGATGCATGTTTGTTGGCGGGTAATTGGGCGCAGTTGAGAGAGATGAAGTGTTCTTTTTTAGTGCCCTTACGGTTTAAGCAGAGTCTTGAAGGTTTTATTGCTTTAGGAAGTCGTAATTATACTGAAGAAGCACTGACCTACGAGGATTTTGATCTAATGAAAATCCTTGCTCATCAGACGATCAGTGTCTTACTTAGCCGCAAACTTTATACTGATCTGCTTGTCGCGAACGAAATGGCCGCAATGGGTAGGGTCTCAACTTTTGTTATCCATGATTTAAAAAATCTGGTATCGACATTGATTTGCTCGCAGTTGCTAAGGCGGCTGTCGCCATGTGTGGCAATGAACAGGTGGTTGTTTCCGGCGCTACGGTGTTGGTTTGTGGTGATGAGTTGGAAGTTCAAGGGGTGCTATTGAATCTCCTGCATAATGCCCGGGAAGCTTCAGCGCTGGCTCAACCGATACGAGTCGAGGTTGGTTGTGATGACTTAGCTTTTGTACGGGTAATTGATCGTGGTGCTGGAATGGATGCCGACTTTATTGAGCACCGACTGTTCAGGCCCTTTGAAACAACAAAGAAAAAAGGGTTTGGAATTGGTTTATATCAGTGTCAGCAAGTAATTAAAGCCCATGGTGGACGAATTGATGTTCAACGGAAAAGAGGGCCTAGTGGAAAAATTATTGATCGTTGATGATAGCCCCGAAATTCGTAAGCAGCTCAAATGGGGACTAGGTAAACACTATAAAGTGCTGCTCGCAGAAGATGTTGCTGAGGCTGTGAAGCTTTTTGACGTTCATTGTCCAAAAGTGATGACGATAGACTTAGGGTTGCCACCTGATGTCGATGGCGCAACAGAGGGGTTGCGTTGTTTGGAGACAATACTTGCCAAGCGACCACCATTCGCAAGGTGGCGTCAGCCGATATCCCAATCATGATTCTGGGAGAAAATGGCACCGGTAAGGAGTTGGTCGCAAGGGCGATTCACGACCTGAGCTTACGTAAGGATGGGCCCTTTATCCCCATTAATTGTGGCGCGATACCGGAGAATCTCCTCGAAGCCGACCGTGTTCAGGGGAAGGTTGAATTTGCCCATGGTGGAACACTCTTTCTCGATGAAATTGGTGAGTTGCCGTTGCTCCTTCAGGTGAAGCTGTTGCGATTTTTTCAGGAAAAGACGATTCAGCGCGTAGGGGGGCGTGAAGATATTGAAATTGATGCCCGGATTGTCGCGGCCACCAACGTTAATATCGAAGAGGCGATTGCTGACGGACGCTTTCGTGAGGATCTTTATTATCGCATCAGTGTGATCTCTCTCAGCTTACCACCACTGCGCGTACGAAACGACGATATTCGATTACTGGCTAATCTGTTCCTTGGCCGTTATGCCAGTGATTTTGGCAAGAAGATTAGGGGCTTTAGTCCTGCTGCAGAACAGGCCATGAACAGCTATCTTTGGCCGGGGAATGTTCGTGAACTGGAGAATAAGATTAAACGCGCTATCCTGATGGCTGATAGTTCAATTCTGAATCCAACTGATCTTGGTTTTGTTGTCGATGAGCTAGAAGGGGTCGATACCCCCGACGACACAACCGTTATGACTCTTAAGGAGGGGAGAGATCGTCTTGAGCGCAACATGCTGCTCGAAGCTTTAAAACGCCATGATGGTGTGGTGGTAAAGGCGGCGGAAGAACTCGATGTCAGTCGGCCGACGTTTTACGACTTGATGAAAAAACACACACTACCAAGGGTTCAGAAATGATCGATTATCATTGCCATATATTACCGGGATTAGATGATGGCTGTCGTGATATCGCTGAAGCTGTCGAGATGGCCATTCTGCTCGTTGACGCTGGCTTTACCTGTGTGCACTGTACGCCACATTGTATCACAGGTTTATTCGATTACCCCAATGAGCTGATTAAAAATGCCGTACAGGATTTGCAGGATGTCCTAAATGATGCTGGTATTCCACTACAGCTTAAAGTTGGGATGGAACGATGATGCCTGGTAGCAAGTCTGCGGGTTTTCTACGACGTTTTATCTACAATGTTTTGCCTACGGATACGCAATTTTTTGAAAAATTCCCGCCGATAGTGAAAGAGATTATCGACATGGGATGTTTACTCCAAGGAAATTTCGGTAGCTTTAGCGGAGTATACGGCCAGGAGGTGCAGCGCGTCGCTAATCTGCATCAAAAACAGGATCATTATAAATATTTTGGCAGTGATGGCCATCGTGTCCGGCAATTGAGAAAGTCTTTGTGCGGAATAGAGCAGGTGTGGCAGTTCGACAATATCGCGTAAATTAAATAGAGATTAGCACTATGAATACCCATGTGGGAGGAGTTGTCATTACTTTTCAGTTGCAAATTGACGTATGCCGATGATGTTAACATCAAAAGGGGAGATCTATCATGGTTACTGTGGAGAAGATTCTAGCGAAAGAGGCAAAAATAGCTGTTGTCGGCCTAGGTTATGTTGGGCTACCGCTTGCTGTAGCTTTTAGTAAATGTTGTGACACCATTGGGTTCGACATAGACAAACGCAAGATAGAACAACTCGAAAATAACCACGATACGACAGGTGAAGTGAGTACTGAACAACTGGCTGAAAGCTGTATTCACTATATAACCGATGCCGGTCGGTTGTCAGAGGCAACTTTTTTCATTGTGACCGTTCCCACACCCATTGATATTAATAATAATCCTGATCTTACCCCGGTACGCTCTTCGTCAATCACTATTGGCAAACATCTGCGCTCAGGCAGTATTGTTGTTTATGAATCAACGGTTTACCCTGGTGTCACTGAAGAAATTTGCGTCCCGTTGTTGGAAGAATATTCGGGCCTTAAGTGTGGGAGTGATTTCACCGTTGGATATTCGCCCGAACGGATTAATCCCGGCGATAAGGTACATACTGTTGACAAAATCATTAAAGTGGTCTCTGGTCAGGATGAGAGAACACTGGAGACGGTAGCCAAGGTTTACGAATTAGTTGTTAATGCTGGTGTCCATCGAGCGAGTTCGATTCAGGTTGCCGAAGCAGCTAAGGTGATCGAGAACACCCAGCGTGACCTCAACATCGCCTTGATGAATGAGTTATCTATTATCTTTGGTAAACTCAATATCTCGACCAAAGATGTTCTGGCTGCAGCAGGAACTAAATGGAATTTTCTTCCCTTTACTCCCGGCTTGGTTGGTGGCCACTGCATCGGAGTCGATCCTTATTATCTGACCCATAAAGCTGAGCAAATTGGCTATCATCCGCAGGTTATTCTCGCTGGCCGGCGGATTAATGATGGTATGGGCAAGTATGTGGCAGAAAACACCGTGAAGAAGATGATTCAAGTCGGAAAAATGGTGAAGGGAGCCAGAGTTTTGGTTTTGGGGCTGACATTTAAAGAAAATGTTCCCGACATTCGCAACACCAAGGTGATTGATGTTATTAATGAATTGCAAGAATACGAAATAGAGGTCATTGTTAATGATCCTGTTGCTGATCCAATTGAAGCGCAACATGAATACGGTGTTCACCTCACCGAGTTGATCGATGTCGGTTTGGTCGATGCGATCGTTTGGGCCGTGGCGCATAATGAGTATATGAAAATGCCATTACAGGAATTTAAATCATTGTGTGGTAATAGAAAAACTGATGGTGTATTGATCGACGTTAAGGGGGCTGTCGACCCCCGAAAGGCGAAAGAATTTGGTTTTGTCTATTGGTCGCTATAGTCGTTTAGATTGATGACCTTTGAGTGAGTAAATATTATGATAAAAAGCTATGATCAACATGAAAAAGAGTTGAAGGATAGTCAAAAAACGTGGTTGGTGACAGGGTGTGCTGGTTTTATTGGCTCCAATCTAATTGAGAAATTATTGCTTCTCGGGCAGCGGGTTGTTGGTGTAGATAATTTTTCTACTGGTTATCAGCACAACTTGGATGAGGTGAAGCATTCAGTTTCTGCGGAACAATGGCAGCAATTCTCTTTTGTTGAGGGAGATATTTGTGCTCTCACCATCTGCCATCACGCTTGTATTGGTGTTGATTATGTCTTACATCAAGCGGCACTAGGCTCGGTACCGCGCTCCATCAGTGATCCCATCGCTACCAACGAAAACAATATAACTGGTTTTCTCAATATGTTAGTCGCAGCACGTGATGCAGAGGTGCAAAGTTTTACCTACGCTTCCTCAAGTGCTATTTATGGTGATCATCCTGCATTGCCAAAGATTGAGGAGACGACAGGAATACCTCTTTCACCCTATGCCATCACCAAATATGTAAATGAACTCTATGCGGGTGTTTTTGCCACTACCTATGGCTTTAAATCTATCGGCCTGCGTTATTTCAATGTTTTTGGTAAACGTCAGGATCCCGATGGTGCCTATGCTGCCGTGGTGCCGAAGTGGACAAGAGCGATGATTAAAGGAGAGCCAGTTAATAT
>NBLY01000024.1 GCA_002084665.1 Desulfobacteraceae bacterium 4572_35.2
AACACCCGCTGCAATACCCGCCACGTCAAAGCATTATGCTCAGGCTCCTCAGCAACAACTTCCTCAGCAACAACTTCCTCAGCAACAACTTCCTCAGCAACAACCTCTTCAGCAACAACCTCTTCAGCAACAACCTCTTCAGCAACAACCTCTTCGGCATGAGAGTAGCTAATTAAATTTCTACTTTTATAGTAGAAAAAAGAACCTAACCCACCAACTACAAAAAAAACAAACAGCAAATCCCTTACAATCATAGCACTTCATTGAAAACACAAAAAACAACACACACCAGAAATTAAATCAATTAAAAATTGGGCTACAGAAAAAACACCCGCCCCTCACATTATCATGTTAACAGGCCATCAATCACCTACTTTTCAACAACCTCACCCTGCTTAAACCACATTTCGAACCAAGTTCTGTGGTCTTTTTGTGCCAACAGTTTCAAATCATTTTCACCAAGCCAAACACCGCCACACGACGGACATTGATCCAATGGTACACCACGAAAGTTTACAGCTTGAATCGGTACACTACATTTAGGGCAGCGATTATGACTCATCTCACGAATTAACCGCTCATGTTCTTGAGTTTGTTTTTCAATTCGCTTCTTTTTCTCTAATTCATAAATATACTGATTTTCGAATGCATTTTCCCGTTCCTTCCATGCATCTTTCATAGCGCACCTCCATATCGCATAAATAGATGAAAGCCAATCTACCTACAGTATACAAGAACACTTTTAATTAGCAACAGTACCTTAACCATCAAGTATATACGGCGCAACACGATATCTACCAACTCCATACGCAGCATTTTTTCCTAAATTCATTAAGCTACCAAGGTAAAGATATGGGATTAGATCAATTAATGCCGGACCATAAAGATCAATAGAACCCTCAACTCCACCCAATGAAAGATTATGCTCACCCCCTTGAAGCTCACGCCAATCATTCCACTCCAGATCGTTTTTCTGAGTCTCAACAGATTCAACCAGTGCGAGCAGAGCCTGAGCATCAACCTCTAAATCTAAACAACAATGAGCATACAACATCGAGGTGACTCGCCGTAAGATAAATGGAAAAATCAATTTGAAGGTTGGATGAAACATCGGCCGCTGCTTTACAATTAACCGTGATGGCGTCAGAAACTGTAGTTGAATGTGATCACATTCAACAGCACAACTATTAAGCCACCAATCACCATCGCGGACAGGAACCATTAATGCATTAAACGACTCACCAAAAGACCATTTTTTTTGTAATTGACATGCAGAGTCCTCAGCATATATCTCAACAAGCTCAAATCGTCCAGCATCGTGGCGAAACCCTGCTTTACCTAGAGTTGCAACGACCTGCGTCAGATCTTTAACAATTTCAAGGTTCCCACCCCAAACGATGACATTTAACGTCATCAAGTCACCGCGCTGATATGTACCAATTTGTCGACAATCAAATTGAAATACAAACGCTGGACCACTTTTTTGAAATTGACGCTGAGCAACGGGATCATGGGAAAGTTCAGGCGAAAATAACCGGCCAAAACGGTTACATCTGTTTTGACTGTCCCCGATAAAACAATAATTTGCTGCAGCACGAAGTGAACGCCTCAATCGTAGCAGTGTTGCCAGATCAACCACTATCAACTCTATAAAACGTAATCGGAATTGAAGCCTGACAAATTCAGCCTGTTTAAATTCTGTATTCCCTCCCATACCTCCGCCTTCTCTGTATAATGAAGCACCCTACATTGCAATTATGCTGCTCTTTTGATAGTGTTGTAAAAGACTTTAAAGTAAAGTCATCGACGTTCATTATAACAAAACCACACTAACTCTTTCACTGAAAAGACCCCAAATCTCATGTTTAAGTTCGACCTTTTGCATACTGATAAAAACACCCAGGCTCGACGTGGTCGTATTCACACCCCTCATGGCACGATTGAAACACCTATTTTCATGCCAGTAGGAACTCATGGTGCCCTAAAAGCCCTAACGCCTGCTCAGGTCGAGGAGACGGGTGCGCAAATCATACTGTCTAACACCTACCATCTACATCTTAAACCTGGTGAAGCATTGGTTAAAAAAGCGGGTGGACTACACAAATTCATGAACTGGGACAAGCCAATTTTAACCGATAGTGGTGGATTCCAAGTGTTTTCACTGCCAAAGAAAAAGATTACTGAAACGGGTGTGTTTTTCCGCCACGAACAAAATGGCGATGAGATCTTCACTCATGATTATTCAAAAAAATCCGTTCAAAAAACCTTACGCTGGGCGGAATCCTGTCTAGAGCACCACAACCGTCAAGATCAAGCCCTGTTCGCGATTGTTCAAGGTAGCATCTACGAAGACCTACGGCGTGAGTGTGCAGAACAACTTACGGCTATGGATTTCCCCGGTTACGCCATTGGTGGTGTCAGCGTCGGTGAAGGTTTAGAACTGCTAAAAAAAGTGGTCGATTATACCGCACCATTTCTACCCGTCGACAAACCACGTTACCTCATGGGCGTTGGTCTACCTGAAGATATTTTAGAGAGTATCGATCGCGGGATGGATATGTTTGATTGTGTTATTCCAACGCGTTATGCGCGTAGTGCCACCCTTTTTACCTCACGCGGGAAACTGCGTTTAACCAATCGAAACTATCGCCGTGATTTTTACCCAGTTGATCCAGCGTGTGATTGTTACTGTTGCCGTAATTTTAGCCGAGCCTACTTACACCATCTCTTTAACGCTAATGAGATTTTATCGGCAACTTTAGCGGCAATCCACAATGTTCATTTTTACTTAAATATGGTCGCTGGTGCTCGTAAGGCGATTGAACAAGACCAATACGCAGACTATAAACAAAATTTCCTAGAAGAGTATGGCTTTTTCAACAACAAGAGATAACGCCTAGCGCTCAAACTAAGGAGAAGCCATGTCATCGTCAACGCTTGCTACAGACCTAGTTCAACGTCTAAAACAAGCGTTGACGACTAAAAGTGATGGGCTAAAAACCGTTTTAAATGATCCATCTGTCGAAGTGCTGCATGCTGCGCTTAAGAATATTTCTCTGACTGAAGAACATCTCCTCCTGCTTCTCAAGCGCCAAGACCTCAGTTCTGATATTCTCAAAGCAATCGACAAACACAAATTAGCTCAAAGTCACCATGTTACTGTATCAATTATCCGCAATTCAGCTCTCCCCCCCGGACTAACTAAACAACTGATGGTCAAGTTGCGCCTATTTGAGCTCCTCAATCTGTGTATTCTTCCGGGTCAAACCTCAGATATTCGCGTGGCGGCTGAGCATTCGATCTGTCAACGACTAGCGAGTGAGCCATTAGGAAACAAAATCTCTCTGGCAAAACGGGCGAGTAGCAATCTTTTATTACCGTTACTCAAAGAGGGACATCCGCAAATAATTGAAGCAAGCCTTGAAAACCCGCGCCTTCACGAATCAGCGATTTTTCAGTTCCTAACCAGCGGTGCTACGTCAGCTGAAACAATCTCAATTATTGCCCGCCACCCACGCTGGAGTAAACGTAAGAACCTACAACGAGCTATATTAAAAAACCACCACACACCACAGGTTTGGTTTATCCATTTTCTTCCACATTTACCCACCTCGGAAGTTCGTAACCTTCTCCACTCTAGCCGCCTTAAAACAAATCAAAAAAAGTGGATTCAGGATTTTTTAGACACACGCTAACGCGTGACATCACATAACGACAAAAAACAACAGGCGATATCTCCATGAGGTGATATCGCCTGTTTTATATTCGGTACAACACAACTTAATTTTCAATCGATAGCGACAATAAAGCCAGAACCATAGCCATCTCGCAACAAAATCTCTTGTCCAGTCATAGCCTTAGCCATCGAGGTATATTTTCCTGCACGAACTCGATAAAAGACTTGCCCTCTTAGCTCCACCTGTCGAATATCACTGAACCGCAAAAGGGCCACTCTGGATCGACGTTGGTAAGCTATAGTGGACAGAACCATCTGCTGCAGGATGTTGATAGCCTAATGCCGTAACGATGACGGGAGCAGTTCCAGGACCAACAACGCCAAGATTATGGGCCGCTGTGTACGATAAGTCAATAATCCGCCCCGCAATAAAAGGACCACGATCATTTACGCGAACCACTTCGCTGCGACCATTGATTTGGTTTTCAACACGAACAAAAACACCTAACGGCAACGTTTTATGTGCTGCTGTCATGGCGTACATATCGTACGTTTCACCGTTACTGGTTTTGCGGCCATGAAACTTCTTGCCGTACCAACTAGCCAACCCTTTTTCAACAAAGCCCTCATGATCTAAAAGAGGGGTGTATGACTGACCAAACTCATTATAGGTTTTTTGCCAGCCCTTAAGACGTGTTCCCTCGGGCGCACATTCAGGCTTTAAAGGTGGCTTGGTTGGTGAACAACCGATACCGACCGCTAGCAACAAACACAATAAAGTTCGCCAGAGACAACACATCAGACTACCCCTCAGATGGCTCTAAAATCTCTTCTTGCATAACGGTCATAGCGCGAAACTTTTGATAACGTTGCTCGACAAGCTCTTCAGGAGAGAGTTGCTGTAACTCTTCAAGGTGTTTTTTAAGACAGGCCTTAACCATTACTCCAGCTTGCTTAACATCATTGTGAGCACCACCAGTAGGTTCTTCGATCACATCATCGATAATACAACCCAGTTCATCAATATCAGTTGCGGTTAACTTAAGGGCTTCCGCCGCTTGTGGGCCTTTTGCACCGTCACTCCATAAAATAGCAGCACAACCTTCTGGTGAGATTACAGCATAAACTGAATACTGCATCATCAATACGCGATTACCAACCGCCACAGCCAGCGCACCACCTGAACCACCTTCACCAGTTACAGTAACAATAACAGGAACTTTCAGCGCTGCCATCTCACGTAGATTACGAGCAATCGCTTCAGCCTGCCCACGCTCTTCAGCACCAATACCGGGATAAGCTCCAGGAGTATCAACAAAAGTGAAAATAGGTAAACCGAACTGCTCTGCCATTTTCATAACACGCAGTGCTTTGCGGTAACCTTCAGGGTTGGGCATACCAAAATTGCGGATCACTTTTTGTTTGGTGTCACGCCCTTTTTGATGACCAATTACCGCACATGGTTGACCGTCAAAACGGGCAAAGCCACAAACCAAGGCAGGATCATCGGCAAAATTTCGGTCGCCGTGCATCTCAAACCAATCGGTAAACACATGTTCAACAAAATCGAGAGTAAAGGGACGACCAGGATGGCGGGCCAACTGAGTACGCTGCCAACGAGTCAATTTAGAAAAAATCTCTTCACGTAATTTTTCAGCCTTCGTTTCTAACTTCTGCAGTTCACTACTAAAATCAACACTCTCAGTTGAATAATCACGTAGTTCGTGAATTTTTCGCTCTAAATCAACCAATGGTTTTTCAAAATCTAAATATGCTTGCATGGTTTTCTCTCCCAATTTAACTCATGCCGCTATCCCCTCAGCTCGCATGGCTTTTCCTATTAGTGGCAAGATCAAATAAACATCGCCTCGCATTTATTTCAAACAGTCTATGCAGCAGTTACCATTTAAAGAATTCACCACATTTATAAATAGGCTACGTCCCTACTCTTAAATGCCTCCAAATCAATGTCACCTTTATGATCAATAACTTGCTACCAAATAAATAATTTGTCTATGTTATATCAATCACTCGAATGTGACAACATTGTATCCAAACAATTTTTCTACAGCTGCTACAAATTCGTCGCTAGCTGCCACACTTAGCTCTTTTGCCGCCATAATTTGCGTTTCACTGCGATTTGGCACCACCATATGTAAATTTACGCGACATGTCCCCTCATAACGGACAATGGTATGCTTAAGTTGCTGCAATTGATCTTCCGTTAAGCCGGTTGTCGTTAAGCGGATATGTACTTTTTTAGTTTGGCGCTCTTTAACATCGGCTAGCAGCATCACCTCGGTGGCTAAAATTTTACAGGTCTCACCACCGGCATCAAGAGTTCCATACACCATCAACGGTTCATCGCCTTTCAAATAGTCACTTGAGGCCTGAAACACTTCTGGGAACACCACAATTTCGAGCGAACCTGCTAGATCTTCAAGAGTGACAAAAGCCATCCGGTCACCTTTCTTAGTGACCAACTCTTTAATGCCTGAAATAATTCCACAAACCTTAACATCATCTTTATCTTTGCACTCTGACAATCCAGCGGTATCACAGGTGGCAAAACGCTTAATATCTTCGCTAAAGCGCGCCAAGGGATGTCCAGTAATATAAAAGCCCAGCGATTCTTTTTCAAAATTCAAGCGCTGCTTATCGTCCCACTCTTCAATATCTGGCAATTTACCATAGCTATTACCATCTTGACTGACCATCTCTTCCATACCAAACAGGGAATCTTGGCCAATATTTTGCTCACGTTGGACCTGTTGGCCAATCTCCATCGCCCCCTCTAACACCGCCGAGAATTGCGAGCGTTTTCCGCCGAGTGAATCAAAAGCACCACACTTGATGAGGGCGTCAACCACCTTCTTGTTAACTTTACTTAGATCTACTCGCTCACAAAAATCGTGTAAGGATTGATATGGACCTTCTTCACGAATTTGAATGATTGATTCAAGAGCGGCAGCACCAACGCCCTTTACCGCACCAAGGCCAAATCGCATAGCCTTATCATGGACCGTAAACGAGCGGATCGATTCGTTGATGTCAGGCGGCAAAACATCGATCCCCATTGAGCGTACTTCAGCAATATTCTTAATAACTTTGTCGGTATTTTCCATGTCCTCCGTTAGCAATGCAGCCATAAACTCAACGGGATAATGGGCTTTAAGGTAAGCGGTGTGATAAGCAACTAAGGCATACGCCGCCGAGTGAGATTTATTAAAACCGTAGGCGGCAAACATCGCCATCAGATCAAAAACAGCTTCAGCTTTTTTGGCATCATGGTTATTCTCCTTCGCCCCCGCCAAAAACAGCACTTTCTGCTTATCCATCTCTTCGGCTTTTTTCTTACCCATCGCTCGGCGCAGTAAATCCGCACCACCGAGTGAATAGTTCGCCAACACCTGCGCCAACAGCATAACTTGCTCTTGATAGACAATTACACCATAGGTGTCTTTTAGGATAGGTTCCATCTCTGGAAAATCGTAGACAATCTCTTGCTGGCCATGTTTGCGCAAAATAAAGTTATCCACCATACCTGAACCGAGCGGGCCGGGACGATACAGCGCACAGACGGCAATAATATCTTCAAAACAGTTTGGCTTTAGCTTGACGAGTAGCTCTTTCATCCCCGAGGATTCAAGCTGGAAAACGCCGGTAGTATCACCGTGACCCAGCAATTCATAGGTTGCGTCATCAGCTGTGGAGATCACTTCAAGATCAAAATCTGGATTTTTAGCACTGTGAATTAAGCGCAGAGCATTATTGATAACGGTTAAAGTTTTAAGGCCAAGAAAATCAAACTTGACCAAGCCAATTTCCTCAACATACTTCATGGGAAACTGAGTGACCTGTCCACCCGATTTTTGATCAGTATACAGGGGCAAATAATCAGTTAGCGGATTCGGTGTGACCACCACTCCAGCTGCATGTGTTGAGGCATGACGGGTTAATCCTTCCAAACTTAAGGCGACGTTCAATAGTTCCTTAATTCGCACGTCGGCTTTGGCCATATCGCCCATGCGCTCCTCTTGCTTAAGCGCATCTTGCAGCGTAATGTTAAGAACGGCTGGAACTAACTTAGACAATTTATCAACTTCGCCATACGGAATATTGAGCGCGCGTCCAACATCTTTAATACACCCTTTTGCCCCCAAGGTTCCAAAGGTGATAATTTGGGCCACGTTTGGCTTACCATATTTTTCCTGAACATACTGGATCACCTTTTCACGACCATAGATACAGAAGTCGACGTCGATATCAGGCATCGATATCCGCTCGGGGTTGAGAAAACGCTCAAACAGAAGATCGTAAGGGATAGGATCAATATCGGTAATCCGCATCGAGAAAGCAACAAGACTGCCCGCCGCACTACCACGACCAGGGCCGACAGGAATATCATGATCTTTTGCCCAATTGATGAAGTCAGCAACAATGATGAAATAACCGGGAAAACCCATATCTAAAATGGTTTTAAGCTCGCGCTCAAGTCGGGCGCGATAGATCTTCTCATCCTCAGCACTAAAGTCAGGATTGAGTTCCCGAATGGTCACAAGTCGTTCATCAAGCCCCTGCCACGACATCTCCTCTAAAACATCATTGAGGGTTTTATCCTTCGGTTTTTCATACTGCGGAAAATGGTATGTATTAAAATCAAAATCAAGATTGCAGCGTTCAGCAATTTTAACTGTATTATCTAGAGCTTGCGGTACATGGCTAAATAGTTCAAACATCTCTTGAGGAGTGCGAACATAAAAGCCATCATTGGCAAAACGCATCCGCTTATCGTCATCCATGGTTTTACCGGTCTGGATACACAGCAATACCTCGTGGGCGTAGGCATCTTGGCGAGTCAAATAATGGCAATCATTGGTGGCAACGAGGGGTAAATCTAAATCGCCGCTGAGCTGGATCAAGCCATTATTAGCAACGGTTTGTTTGGGAATTCCATTTTCTTGTAACTCAAGATAAAAACGATCGTCGTCAAAGATCTCTGCCATTTGTTGCACCCGCGCCGAGGCATCATCTGTGCGGCCTAAATTAATAAGCGTCGGAATCTCACCGCCAAGGCAAGCACTCATGGCAATGAGCCCCTCGTTATATTGTGCGAGTAGATCCCAATCAATACGCGGCTTATAATAAAAACCCTCACGAAACGCTGCCGACACCAAATAGCACAAATTGCGATAACCAATTTTATTTTGGCACAATAAGACTAAATGATAAGACGCTTCGGAAGAGCCCTTAGCATTTTTCTTTTCAAACCGCTTACCTGGAGCTACATAAACTTCACAACCGAGAACAGGTTTAACCCCTGCAGCAGTAGCTTTAGTAAAGAATTCCATAGCACCAAACATATTACCGTGATCGGTCACAGCAACAGCGGGCATTTTATACTCTTTAACGCGATTGATCAGATCTGGAATTTTAATAGCGCCATCTAACAGGCTATATTGACTATGTAAATGTAAGTGAACAAAGTTTGCATGTTGCATAATTAGGTAATGATCCAAAGGTAGAAAAGGCAGTGGTAAGTGTAATTCGTTATACAGGGGTATTCTGCGACAAACAACCAGCAGGCGACAAGACATCGACACCAAAGTCCTGCAACATCAGTGTTAAACGGATCAAAGGTAAACCGATCAAACTGGTATAATCTTCGCCTGCCATCTGCTCCATCAGGCTGATCCCCAAACCTTCAATCTTAAAAGAACCTGCACAATCGACCGGATTCTCCTGTTCAACATAATAGGCAATCTGTTCAGCGGTTAACTCGCGCAAGGTAACAGAATAAGCGACATATTCTGTCAAAGAGCGTTTACTCCGACAATCATACAGAGCAATGCCAGTGTAGAAGCAGTGTGTTTTGCCGGCCATCGCTTGCAGTTGGCGTTTTGCCTCAGCAACCGAGCCGGGCTTGCCCATAACGGTGCCACGTGGGTTAACAAACACCTGATCTGAACCAAGAATCAATGCATCATCATAATTAACGCGTAAGCTGGTCGCCTTTTGTAAAGCAAGGTGCTTTACCAGTAATTCAGGCGCAACGCTTTGATCAATAAATTCTTCGCCAAGTGGTGCAACAGCTGTAAATGGCAGCCTCAGCTGTTGCAGTAATTGCTGACGATAAGGGCTTGTGGATGCAAGAATAAGAGGGCGCGTCACGTAACCACCTTTTTTAGAGAAAAAAGGGCGATAAGCCACCCTTAATTGCTAATAAAAATAAGAGCTAAGGATAGCATAAGTTGCACCAGAAACCTTGCTGCTAAATCACCCACAATTCTTTTTTTGCCAGAGATCCAACCAATGCAAAATTTCCGTGGTTTTCTCTTCCATTAAAAGGGCATCACCGCGTGATTCGACATTTAACCGAACAACAGGTTCGGTATTCGAGCTACGCAAATTAAAACGCCACGAACCAAAGGACATGCTGAGGCCATCAATATGATCAATAAATTCAACAATATCAGCGTAGTGCAACTCTAAAGCTGCCATTGCCCCCGTTGCATTGGCGAGGGTACGATTAATCTCACCACTGGATGGATACGCGGCAATCATGTCGTCAACCAAGGCCGACAATGGCTTACCGCGAGTTGCCATGAGTTCGAGCACCAATAACCACGGAATCATTCCGCTATCGCAATACGAAAAATCGCGGAAATAGTGATGAGCGCTCATTTCACCGCCGTACACTGCATCAACTTCGCGCATTTTTTCTTTAATAAAGGAATGCCCCGACTTGCTCTCAACAGCTTCACCGCCCGCTTGCCGAACAACTTCAAAAGTGTTCCAAACTAAGCGAGGATCATGGACAATTTTACCACCTGAATGTTTGGCTAAAAATGCCGCAGCCAACAAACCAACAATGTAATAACCTTCAATAAAACGACCATTTTCATCAAACAAAAAACAGCGATCAAAATCACCATCCCACGCAATGCCAGCCGCAGCATTATAAGCAAGAACTGCATCCGCTGTGGCCGCTCGATTTTCAGGTAACAACGGATTAGGAATTCCATTCGGGAAAGTACCATCTGGTTGATGATGGATCGTTATCAATTCAAGGGGCAACGCCTGTTGTAACAAGTCGACAACGGGGCCAGCACAACCATTACCTGCATTAACCACCACCTTAACAGCTGAAAGATGGCTCTGATCAATATAGCTCAACAAGTGTTGAATATAAGCGGGGCGAACATTGAGAGTGTGAAGATTGCCCTCCTGCGATGACATTTGAAACTCTCCAGCCTCAGCTAAAGCGCGAATCTGACGTAATCCACTATCGGCACTAATGGGTTTTGATTGCTCGCGCACCAACTTCAAACCATTATAATCCAGCGGATTATGGCTTGCGGTCACCATGATACCACCATCCATCTGTTCACTGAAGGTGGTAAAATACACCTCTTCAGTACCGCACAAACCAATATCATAAACATCCACACCAGCATCACGTAATCCCTTAGTTAATGCTTGACTCAGTGCGCTACTGCTTAAACGAACATCACGGCCGACAACAACCCGCTTCGGTTGTAAATAATCAGCATAAGCTCGGCCGATACGGTAAGCTATGTCATCATTAAGTTGATCGGGTAAACGGCCACGAATATCGTACGCTTTAAAACAGGTAATTTCCATTATTTCACCTCACAGATAAAATCAACCGCGGTTGAAAGGTTAGAGCACACTTGTGTCGAGGGGGGTATTTTCTCTTTTTCTCGCTCGCCATGGCCGGTCAATACCAAGATAGGAGTACTATCGACCGCCAACCCCGCTTCAACATCAGCTAATTTATCACCAACAATATAGGATTGGCTGAGATCTATTTGAAAGTCGCGCGCGGCATCAAGCAACATTCCAGCTGCCCCCTTCCGACAGCGACATACTTTGCGATACGGGGGCTGCCCTTTATCTGGATGGTGAGGACAAAAGTAAAAGCCATCAACACGAGCACTATATAGTGCTAGTTGCTGTTCAACAAAATCATGTAACAACATCACATCAGCTTCAGAATAATAGCCACGTGCAACACCAGATTGGTTGGTGACGACAACAACTAAAAAGCCTGCGTCATTTAATTTTTTAATAGCCTCAGGCACACCAGAAATAAACTCAAACTCTTCACAACGAAACAGGTAATCTCGTTCGACATTAATAGTACCATCGCGATCTAAAAATACAGCCTTTGCAATATTCATCTCTTTCAACATCCAAACTACCCTTTATCTGCAAAATTGATCAATCACTCTAGCCACTACCAACCATCGCCCTAATCTCTTTAAGTTGCTCAGCCTTTATCGTTAAAAATCGAACACCAACACCAGGTAAGCTCATCGTTTCCCCCCATTCACGACCCCAAAGAACCTCAACCTGAATGGGAGTCTTATCGATAAGATCGATAAGACGTAACCACAAGATTGACCCATTGGGGTGCCGCTTAATCGAAAACAAAAAACATCCACCAATGGACAAATCGATCGTTACCGACTTCTGTACCATCTCATCTGCAACATCGGCACACGACGAGTACAACACATTACAACAAAGCTCTTTACGAACGTTGAATCGTAATGATCGCGCCTTAAATGTCTGACAATATGTCTCAACAAACTGCTTTACTGTTATTCGTTGTCCCGTTCCGGCCCCTGTCATATAAGTGCGGATATTTTCTTCAACAGGATCCCAACGTAACCTTAAGGAGGGATAGACCTCCATAAGATCAGCGAGCCTAGCTCGATCAAAAGCACTCGCACGAATACTGCTAACAATATCGACGAGAAGACCACTATAGTGCTGTCCTTTGCGATTCTTATAAAATTCCTCACTCCCTATTATTCTTCGAATTAAGCACTATAGCATCTAAGCTAAAATAACAAAAAGTTCTGAATTCAAATTAAATATACAAGATGCACTCGCAAATCCACCGAAGGTGTCAAAAAATGACAATTTTCACGGCGAACAAACCATGCCAAGACATGAGATCGTTGGTCCTGATGGAAATATGGAGTCCAATTCTTCAGAGACCGGAAAACCTGTGAGCTTTTGCGAGACCATCATACAAATATAACTTCAGCTGACAAGTTGGCAACGCCATTTCCATGGACTTTACCAATCCATCTACAAAAAAAATTCACATTACGGCAATTGTAAAAAACCGCTCAAAACTAAACCATTTTTCATTCTCTCTCATAATATGCTAAAAAGTTGTTGCATTTCCAAATCTAGCAGACTGTCAGACTTGGCGATTCGTAGCGAGAAACAGCCTCCTAGATCCCATGATCACCAAGGAGATTTGTGTCGTGAACAACAATCAAGCCTCAACCACTATCAAAGATGATAGCAGCGAGAAAATCTTTTGTCCTCACTGTCTCGAACTAGAGGAGATGGCAACCGCCCTTGAAAACTTTATCGGTCGAGTCAATGAACAACTGCTAAAATCTGAAATGTCAGATATGGAATTAGAGCAAATATTCTCTGCCTGTGTCGATCCAATGATTGTGATTCACGTTGATGGTATTATTGTTCGGGTCAACCGCCAAATATTAACCCTGTTAGATAAAACATGTGAACAGGTCGTTGGTCTAGCGTGTCCAGAACTCCTCACAGAAAAAGAGTGTCAACTCGCTACCTCAAGCCAAAAAACAAAGCAAACGGACATTGATCTCATCAACAACGATGGGGAACAGGTCAGCTATATTATGACCACCTCCCGCCTCGTTACCATTGATGGCACTCTTGGAACACTGGCACGATATAAAAATATTACCGAGCGGTATATTTACCAAACGGAGAGGGAGTAATATCCAGAAAGAAAGACGCGCACCCACAATGGATACGCGTCTTTAATTTCGACAACCTATTAACCTCCCAAATAAGTAAGAGGAAGAAGTGATAAAGTTATTTCGACCCACCCATATGTTCTAGTGCCGATTTCGCTGCCGTAACCACTCCAGCAATATCGGTCAAATTACTTGGAATGATCAGGGTATTACCCTCTTTAGCAAGGTTACCAAACTGTTGAATATACTGTTCAGCGATACGTAAATTCACCGCATCAGCACCACCTTGATGATTGATCGATTCGGCAATGGTGCGGATCCCCGCAGCCGTAGCATCAGCAACCTTGATAATCTCTTCCGCTTGACCTTCAGCTTCATTGATCCGCTTTTGCTTTTCACCCTCAGAACGCTCGATCATCTGCTGGCGATCACCCTGAGCACGATTGATCTTGGCTTGTTTCTCACCTTCAGATTCAGCAATAACGGCTCTTTTTTCCCGCTCAGCCTTCATCTGTTTTTCCATCGATTCTTTGATCGACTGCGGTGGAACAATATTTTTTACCTCGTAACGGGTGACCTTCACCCCCCACGGATCAGAGGCAGTATCAACAGCACTTACAATCGCACCATTCATCGAATCACGCTCTTCAAAGGTGCGGTCAAGTTCCATCTTACCAATAACGCTACGCATGGTTGTTTGCGCTAATTGAATCGAAGCAAACTGGTAGTTAGTAATGCCATAAGAAGCCTTCTTAGCATCGACAACCTGCAAATAAAGAATACCATCTACTTCGACTGAAATATTATCCTTCGTAATACATGTTTGCGAAGGGACATCAATCGCCAACTCTTTAAGCGAATGCTTGTACGCCACCCGATCAAGAAAAGGGACAAGGATATGAAAGCCCGCTTCAAGAGTTCCGGCATACTTACCCAATCTCTCGACAATGAATGCTGAACGCTGAGGCACAATTCTTAACGAACGTGAAAACGCAGTTAACGCAAAGAAAATACCACCAATTAAAATAATTGAGCCGAAATCCATTATGATTCTCCATCTTCTATTGATTCTATAGAACGTACTTTAAGGGTAATACTGTCCTTACCCACCACTTCAACTAAAGTACCCGCAGCAATTGGCACCGTTGATTCAACCTGCCAACTGGTGCCATTAATCTCCATCCGGCCACGTTGGCCATCGCATACTGCCTCGGTTAACCGACCATGCTGTCCAGCAAACTGACTTGTTTCCTCCTCGACAACAACTTTATCACGGCGACCACCAAAAATTTGCTGTAAGCGCTTGCGAAAGAACAACAACAAAAGAACAGAGACCAATAAAAACAATCCCAACTGACCATTAAGTCCTAAAGGGACAAATGCACAGATTGCAGCAACAAACCACGCACCAAAGCCAAAGAAAAAGATTACCAAGCCCGGTGCGGTAAATTCTGCGAGCAATAATACCAAACCAATCAAGAACCAAATAAGCTCAGGTCGAGTCCAATCGATAACGGCCACAACATCTCCTTTTTCGCAATTCTAAATAATACGCTTCACTAAACGAATAATCATACTTAATCCTTGTCACTCACTGATACTATTTTAATGATTACCGTCAGCAAGCACGGTCATAGACCTCACGACAAATTCGATCCAATTCACGGCTTTCTTGGTCGACACGGTAGCGATCCGCACGTGATTGACTTAAGCTGGCGCGCAATAGTTGATCAACAATCAATTCAGTACAAAACTGACAAAACTGTTGCTGATCGCGATATAAAAAACCATTCGCACCCTGATCAACAATAGGACGGTTACCAACAATATCGCTCGCCAAAATCGGTTTACCCAACACCGAAGCTTCAACCAGTGCATTCGGTAAGCCCTCAGATTTTGAATTATTAACGACAACATCGGCTTGGCGCATCGCAGCCGCCATCGAATTGGGCGGGATCACGCCAAGATAGTGAACCCAAGATCGTTCATCGACAGCGCGATGAAAGTGTTGGCCATAATCATCATCGAGTTCTGGGCCACAAAAAACTAGCTGCCAATTTTGCTGCCATTTCTGCTGTTGCCACGCCAAACAATCAAACAACTCAATCAGATGAAGCACCCCCTTCACTGGCCTGATGCTCGCTGGACACAAAAATAGCACAGTGTCGTCGGAACAATCAATCTGCTGGCGTAACGAATAATCTTCCGTACCTAATTCGATGGCCGCAGGTAGATAGTGGAGCCGAGCAGCGACTTCAGAATATTGACAGCGCAGCGCTTCAATCATTAATCCATTATGGGCCATCAAACCATCAGCTAAATGTAACACCAGTTCAACGACAGTAGCCTGTTCAGGTTGCCGTAACCCTTCGTTGACATCGGTACCACTGAGCATAACAACAACCGGACAATTAATCTGTTGCCGTTGCTGTAACCATAATTTGCCAAGGCGGTAAGCATGGAGCAACAGCAGCAGATCAGGCTTAACCCTGCCAACCACAGCCGCCAAAGACTCCACTGGCGAAGGTGACTCATTAGAGCAAACATGACGCAGGCTCACCTGATGACCAAAAGATTCCAGACCACGGCAGTAACGACTTGCTGTTACCCAATTACCAGTAGCCTTATTATGTTCAGGTGAACAGATTAAAATCCGCACTGTGCTGCTCCAAATGTTGTCAATTCAATCTCGCGCTGTTCGAGTCGTTACCATACGGTAGCTGAAATAAATGCGTCAAGTTCAGACCTCATCAAACAAGAGACATATCCACACCTTACCTGACAATGGTTCAGAGCACAAACCATCATCAACACAATACCTACCTAACATAAAAACATTATCATTGCGTGTAGTGTAATCATGACGTGACTCGATTATTCAACAAAAGACTCTTCAATTTTGCTCCAGTGTGGTAGAATAGTCTTAACGCTAATGATAAAACTATTTACATTAAAGAGACAGCGTTGACACAGACTAACATGTATCAATAAGTCGATTTATATATTTTCCCCGCAGAACACAATAGAGGACCTATGAGTTCTGTTATCGCCACCAGCATTCGCAACATTCGAAAAATTCCTGCACCACCAGAGCAATTTGGTGAGATACTTCAGATCATTGGTGACGACCAAGCCAACCTGATGTTGCTGGTAGACCTCATTGAATTAAGTCCTACAATCACAGCTCGTCTACTCCAAGTCGCCAATTCCGCTTTTTTTGGCCAGCGCAATCCTATTGACAATGTCCGCGAAGCAGTCATTCGCGTATTGGGCCTTTCACTCACACGCAGTTTAACGCTCGCTTTTTTTCTTACCGATCGTTTAAACACCAAAAGCGTGCCAAACTTTGACCATCGCCGGCATTGGTTTAATGCAATCGTAACCGCTAAACTTGCCCACGAGATGGGACCGAGTTTACGGCCAAAGATTGAATTGTCTGCCATCTACACCACAGGACTCCTCCACAATATCGGCCTACTGGCACTGGTACAATCATTCCCAAAACAGATGAATCAATTACTCAAAAAAGACAACATCCCTTTAGCCCAGAAAACACAGCAACTATTCCGCACCGATCACTATCAAGCAGGTGCTTTGCTGGTAAAAAGTTGGAAATTACCCAAAAACATCAGCGAACCTATCGCCCTATTGAGGAATATACATTATACTGGCAAAAACGCTCAAGTGGCCCACTTGATACGCTTAAGTACTGAACTTGCTACCATCTTTTATGAAAAAGACACCTTTGCTCTGCGTAATTACCGTGCGCCAAATGAGCTAATCCCTCAACCCTTTGTAGATAAAGCTATTTTCGCCATTGAAGAGCAACTTCCTGTCATTGAGGAGTTCAGCCAAATCGTCATACGACAATAATTAATGCACCCATGAAGGAAAGACCATGATCATAGAATTCTACCAATCAGCCGTATGACCTCGCTGTATCCTTGCCGTGAGTAAGGTCCAAAATATCGTAAAAGATCATCCTGAAATCACCCTAACAACCATTGAAGTCACCACCCATATTAAACAAACTTGGACTGCTGGTATTCGTATGTTTCCAGCACTCAAGATAGATAACGATATTTTAGCTGGAGTGTTCCTCTCTGAAGATAAAATCAGAACTTTTGTTGAACAACACACGAAGTAAATTCATTTGCCATCTCAACCTACTTCAACATTAGCAACTGAAAAAGCAAAAAAAAGCGGTATAGAAGTTCAACTTCTAAACCGCTTTTTTTGATTTTCAACCATTCATATACTCTATGAACGCTTTGTCACCTCAATTAAGTGGTAACCGAACTGAGTTTTAACGGGGCCAAGTACCGCACCAATTTCACCACTAAAAACTACCTCATCAAACTCTTTAACCATTTGGCCAGGGCCAAAAGAACCTAAATCGCCACCTTGCTTACCCGATGGGCATTGAGAAAACTTTTTAGCACAACTCTCAAAATCAGTTGCTCCTGCTTCAATTTGAGACTTAAGCTCTTCACACTTCTCTTCACTTGCCACGAGGATATGCCGTGCATTTGCTGTAGCCATCATAGACTCCTTATAATTGTTGCTCAATGGGGTGAATAAACGCCCGCAGTGTATAACCAAACTTGCTATTGTTCCAACATTTTTTTTATTGCTCTTATTTTTCATCGTCACTGCTTCATCACCTCGGCCGTTTTTTCAGCCCACGCTGAGCTACGGCAACCAAAGGATCATCAGGCCACGGATGTTTCGGATAACGCCCTTTCAGCTCTTTTTTCACCTCAGGATAGGTATTGATCCAGAAACTAGCCAAATCCCGCGTTACCTGAAGTGGCCGCCGCGCTGGCGACAACAGATGTACAGTTAATGTTACCCGCCCACCAGCAATGGTCGGGCTACTTTGCAAACCGAACAACTCTTGTAATTTAACCGCTAACACCGGCTGATCACAGTCGCTGTAATCAATACTGACATTGGAACCACTCGGCACCTTCGTACGTAACGGCGCCAGTTGATCCAACTGTTGTTGCTGACCCCAATTTAAGCGGCTGCGTAACGCTTCAAATAGATCCACCTTACGGATCGCCGCCAAGGTGGTGATACCACTCAACCATGGTGCCAGCCACTCAGCGACAGTATCAAGCAACTGTTCATCGTCGAATGCTGGCCAATCATTTACCCCAGCATGGTTGGCAACAAACCTAGCCCGCTGTAACCACTGGCGGCTGACATCACTCCAGCGTAAGCGATCTAAGCCGAGCCGTTTAATTTGATTAATAACAATCGGCAGCGCTGCTGTCTTATCCAATCGCTGTGGTCGCTGAACCAGAATCAACGCCCCCAAGCGGCGACACTGGCGACCAACAACTCGTTGCTCACCATCATGCCAAAACACCTCATCTTGCCAATCTACTTGATCGCTAAAGTGATCAATAATTTGATCGCGAGTCAAGGCTGAGCCAAGATGGATGATCGCTTCACCATCTGTTTGCACTTGAATTCGAGCCACCACCAACCATGATGCTGGGGCAAGTTGACTGCGAAACGACAGCTGCGCTCCGGCACCACTACGCAACTGATACCGGTTAAGGCTGTCGCCACGGCGCTGAGCGACACGATCAGGAAATGCCGCCAGCAGTAGCTCACCAACGCTTTCAACATCAAAACTAAACTCACACTGTGGCTTAATTTTTAAGCGCCGCAACAATGTCGCCAAGCTGCGCTCACATTGAGCGATACTGCGTTCAGGGTGCTGCGCCCGCCTTGCATGGTGCCAATATTCAAGGCGATCGACCACATCACTATCGGTACTGTTTTGTTGATGCGCGGCGGGTAGAAAATCAGGTTCCTCAAGGAGGATAGCGATCTCACCGGCGAGTATTTTATCATCCACGGTGCGCGCCCACACCACCATCGCTGCCAAGCGCGGATGAAGCGGCAACGCCGTCATCTGCTTGCCGCGTGAGGTGATCCGCCCATGTGAATCCAATGCTCCTAGCAGGGCAAGCAAACGTGTCGCCGCCCGTAAGTGTGCCTGTGGTGGCCGATCTAACCACACCAATTGCTCGATATCGGTCAGCCCCCACAATGCCAGTTCAAGCATCAGCCCCGTTAAGTCACAACAACTGATCTCAGCAGGTGTATGAGGTTGTAGCCCGCTGTGCGTCGATTCACTCCACAGCCGATAACAGTGTCCCGCCTGAACACGGCCAGCACGGCCAGCACGCTGAATCGCACTGGCCGTCGAGATATGCCGCGTCACCAAGCCATCCATGCCACTCGCAGGGTCAAACAGCAAGCGCCGTTCCAGCCCCGAATCGATCACCGCGCCAATGCCAGCAATGGTCAAACTTGTTTCAGCGATATTGGTCGCCAACACCACTTTACGCTTTCTATTCGGCTGCAAAGCATGCTGTTGTTGTTGAAACGGCAGCGCACCATAGAGCGGTGTTACCAGCAACTCATCACCACTAAAACGCTCTTGCAACAACCGTTGACAATTGCGAATCTCACGCGCCCCAGGGAGAAACACCAACAGATCACCCTGCACTTCAGCCACGGCTTGCACAACCGCCTTCAACACTCGACGCGCCAACGGTGAGGTGTCATCGCCAAGGTAAACCGTTTCAACGGGATAACTTCGCCCTTCACAGTGCAGCACTGGGCAATCGAGGAGTAAATTAGCAATCGCGTCACAATCCAAAGTCGCCGACATCACTAGCAGTTTTAGATCCTCACGCAATCCCTGTTGGGCATCAAAAGTTAACGCCAAGCCTAAATCACTGTGTAAATTGCGCTCGTGAAACTCATCAAAAATGACCAGCCCCACCTCCTCCAACATCGGATCAGACTGCAAGCGGCGCGTCAACACCCCCTCAGTGATCACCTCAATACGGGTGTTGGCACTCACGCAGCGCTCATGACGAATGGTGTAGCCGACCGTCTGCCCCACCGCTTCACCAAGCGATTGACTCATAAAACGAGCCGCATTCATCGCCGCTAGACGGCGCGGTTCTAATAACAGAATTTTTTGCCCCGCCAACCAAGGTTGATCCAGTAACGCCAGCGGTACGCGGGTGGTTTTACCGGCACCCGGTTCGGCCTGTAAAACAAGGCAGCTGTGCGATGCTAATTGAGTGCATAGTTCAGGGAGGATTGAATCGATAGGTAAGGAGGTATTGTTCATAGGGGTGTAGTGAACCTTAGATCACTGGCAAAGTCAACTGTAGCACTGGAACTGTAGCAAAATCGGGACTGTCACCAGGGTCATCGGGGGCTGTCCCAAGATGTTTGCGGCGCGAACAAAACCACAAGGGGACATTGTTGACACAGTGGACAAACTACAACAGCAACTCAGTCCATTCATTCATAATCCGACTTTATTCCACATAGGAATAAAGTCGATTTCGTTTCTATCCCGTCACCTCTTTAATAATCCACAACTTCTCAAGTTCACGCAAACAGGCGCTTGCTGTTGCTGTTGCTGGTGGAATGAAATGAGCAGAACCAGAGATACGCTTCGTCGAACCATTGATTCGTGCCCATCTTCTGACGACAGTTTCATCAACCGTTGAACGGTTTCCACCGCTTGCGTGCCGTGCTGATCACCGCATCAGCAAAGAAATCGAGTCACACCTCCCAGTCTCCAGCCAGATAGACCTCGTTCAACAGTTCATAATAGCGTTGACGATAAAGAAACAGTTCCAGCTTGAACATACTTAGATGGTGGCACAACAGCTAATTTTCTATTGACAATACTGAACCACAGGGGTACTACTATCGATGCAATTGAGACTCATTCTCTTTAGATACATAAGGTCTGGCCTATGAAATCGGATGATTTTAAAAACTTTTTGTCGAAGCGTGGTCTTAAAATGACACGTGAACGACAGGAACTTTATCTTGAAATTTTAAAATTCGACAATCACTTTGATGTCGACAGCTTACTCTTTCAGGTGAAAAATCGAGGACTTAAAACCTCAAAGGCGACCATTTATCGCACCCTACAATTACTGATGGAAGCTGGACTAATTCGCAACATTAGTCTCTCAGTTTCAGAAGCACACAGCCCGCGTTACAGAGTGTGCTCAAAACTACGAGCCTACGATCACTTAATTTGTACTGGCTGCGGCAAAGTGATCGATTTTGATAAACAAGAAGTCTGTAAAACGTGTCACAGCGTTACAGCTGAACACGGCTACAAACTAGAAGCGCATAGTTTACGTGTTTTTGCCCTATGCCCAGACTGTCAGGAAAAAGGGCTAACCAGTTGTTAAGAATTTTATTGTCGTCTGCTTTTACAGATCATTAAAACTCAATACATCAAGGAGTAATTAGAACAATGAACAGTACAGATATTGCCGTTATTGGTGGTTCAGCAGCTGGGCTAGCTGCTGTTGCTGGACTACTACGCCGTCACCCTAATAAAAAAATCACCATGATCCGTGACGTCAGCCAAACTGTTGTGCCATGCGGTATCCCCTATGTTTACGGCACACTCAAAACAGTGTCGAAAAACATTATTCCCGACACGATGATGGAACAAGCTGGGGTAAACATCATCAAAAAACATGTCAACAAACTTGATCGTAAAACAAAGATAATTACATTCGATGATGGTGAAACCCTGAGTTACGAAAAAATGATCTTGAGTACAGGATCAAAACCTTTTGTCCCCCCTATTCCGGGTGCGACGCTCGACAACGTATTTTGCATTCAAAAAGATCCTGCTTACTTACAATGTATTTATGATGCGCTTCACCCCGCTTCCAATATTGTTGTCATTGGTGGCGGATTCATCGGCGTTGAGATGGCGGAACAAATTGCCAAGATGGCTGACCACAGCACAGCAAAAAACATCCGTTTAGTTGAGATGATGCCACGCTGCCTAATGCTAGCCTGTGAAGATGAGTTTTGTCTTATTGCGGAGAAAGAGCTTGAAGCTGAAGGCGTTCAAGTGATGACCAACAGCCAAGTAAAAGCGATCCACGGCGAGACCAAAGTAACTGAAGTTGAACTCGCTAACGGGGAGAGATTAGCAGCTGATGTGGTCGTCATCGGTATCGGTGCCGCGCCTAACATTGATTTAGCTGTCGATGCGGGACTCACAGCTGATCCTAGAAACGGTGTTAAGCCACGCAAAACTCTTGGCGCCCTCGGTGCTTTTGCTACAAAAGTTGGCAAGCGCAGTATCGCCGCAGCTGGACTAACAACGCAAGCCGCTAAACAGGAAAACGTTGAGGTGATCGTTGGCGAGGCCATTGCTTCAAATATGCACCCGGCTTCACTCCCTAATGCCATTGCAGATATGAAAGTAAAATTGTTGTTTCGCAAAGACAATCAACAGATTGTTGGTGGTCATGTGTGTGGCGGTGATTCATCTGCCGAACTTGCCAATGCAATTTCGGTTGCCATTCAAGCTAAACAAACAGCTCACGACTTATCAGTGATGCAATATGCCACCCACCCACTGTTAACAGCTTCACCAGTGATGTACCAATTAATGGTCGCTGCGGATAATGCCCTAGCTGCCACAGATCAATAGCTTCGCTACTACCTGATGCAGCTACTATAAAAAACTAAAAAATCCAGACTAAGTATTTTAGTCTGGATTTTTTGTAGCAATTCCCAGACAGACCATAAACCCGCTTAAACATGGCGTTTGAGATTTTGCTCTTCGTAAGAATTTTGCCAATGTCAACACACCGATATTTCAATGGCGGTG
>NBLY01000025.1 GCA_002084665.1 Desulfobacteraceae bacterium 4572_35.2
GTTAAGCTCTGTTGCGCCAATGATACTGCATGGGAGACTATGTGGGAAAGTAGGTCGCCGCCGAATTTTTACCTAAAAAGGATCCACTAGCGTGGATCCTTTTTGTTTATATTTATAAATTGTTTAAATAATTATAGTTAACCACTTTTCGGTGGCTATAGCGCAGAGGCTACACCTGTTCCCATCCCGAACACAGAAGTTAAGCTCTGTTGCGCCAATGATACTGCATGGGAGACTATGTGGGAAAGGCCGCCGAATTTTTATACAAAAAAGGGACTCACATTTGTGGGTCCTTTTTTTGTGTCTGAAAAGAGTATCCTTATTTGTCGATATCGATACCGTATGCCTTAATCTTGCGATGTAAATTTGATCGTTCTATTGAGATAGCTTCAGCTGTCTTGGTAACATTCCAGTCGTTTTCGGCAAGTTTAGAGCGAATAAACTCACACTCAAACATATCTTTCGCTTCTTTATAGTTGTTGGTGTTGACCGCCGAAAATGGCAAAGGATCTTTATTCTGAATGTTTCTGATCTCTGCTGGCAGTGTTTTCTCATTGATGAGTTGCCCCGGTGTCATAATTACAAGACGTTCTAACAAATTCTTTAGTTCACGAACATTTCCTGGCCATTGATAGTTTGTCATAATTTCAAGAGCACTGTCAGTGATGTTTTTTAGTTCTGTGTTCTCTTTTTCACAATACGATTTGATAAAATGTTTTGCCAAAATAGCGATGTCTTGTGTTCGTTCACGTAGTGCGGGAACTTGAAACGGCAGAACGTTAAGCCGATAAAAGAGATCCTGTCTAAAATTTCCCGCTTTGATTTCGTCCTCTAAATTTTTATTTGTCGCTGCAATGACACGCACATCGACCTCAATTGTTTTGTGGCCACCAATTCGCTCGAATTTATGTTCCTGAAGTATGCGTAACACTTTGGCTTGTGTCTTCAGGCTCATATCACCAATTTCATCGAGAAATAAGGTTCCTTCGTGGGCGAGGTCGAACTTACCCTTTCGTTTACTTGTCGCACCAGTAAACGATCCTTTTTCATGGCCAAACAGTTCGGATTCGATAAGGTCTTCAGGTATCGCTGCACAATTGACCTCGATGAATGGTTTGTCGTATCGTTTTGAAAGCTTATGAATTGAGCGTGCAACAAGTTCCTTACCCGTACCATTTTCGCCAGTAATAAGAACCCATCCCGACGTTGGTGCCGCTATTGCGATCTGTTGTTTTAGTTCTTGAATGATCGGGCTGGAGCCAATGATGTTGTAGTCACGTGAAATTTTTGCTTTGAGACTTTTGTTCTCTTCGACCAATTGGTTTACTTTTAACGCATTATGAATGCATACAAGCAACTTCTCAAGTGACAGTGGCTTCTCAATGAAGTCATAAGCGCCTAGCTTGGTTGCTGTGACCGCAGTTTCAATCGTGGCATGTCCACTCATCATAATGATCTGCAGATCGCTGTGGAGGCTGCGTAGCTCCTTAAGGGTATCGATGCCGTCCATGCCAGGCATCCAAATGTCAAGCAAGATGAGGTCTGGTTTTTCATCCTTGACTGATTCAATCGCTTCTAGGCCATCTTTTGCCATTCGTGTTTGGAACCCTTCATCGTGCAGGATGCCTGTAATGCTTTCACGAATGTTTTTTTCGTCATCTACAATCAGAATTTGTTTCATAATCTCTCCGTATTATACTTTTTCAATGGTTCTGATTGGCAACTCGATGATGATTTCGGTGCCTTGAGGGTGATGATCTTTGACACGAATGTAGCCATTATGATCTGATATGATGGTGGCAACAATGGCTAACCCTAGCCCTGTACCTGTTTTTTTTGTTGAGAAATAAGGCTCAAATAATCGTGGCTTATCTACATCAGGAATACCGCAGCCGTTGTCATTGATCGTTAACGTAATCATCTGTAGTGGTGTAATCATTTTTGTTTTAAGCTTAATTTCGCGTGGTGCAGCTGTATCTTCGACCGCATGAATAGCATTGTCGAGAAGATTGATGATCACTCGTTTAATTTGTTCCTGATCTAATTCAAGTTGGTGTAAATCTTCAGCTGGATCGAAGGTGAAATCAATCTCTTTATGCCCTTCCTGAAAAAGAACAAGAGCCTCTGAGATAATCAGGTTTAGATCTTGTGGGGTTGGATTACTCGCCGGCATACGGGCAAAATTTGAAAATTCATTGACGAGGTTCTTTAAGTCATCCACTTGGGTAATGATCATGCGAGTGCATTCGTCAAACACATCATCGTCTTGGGAAAATTGATCTAAGTAACGGCGTCTAAGTCGTTGGGCTGAAAGTTGTACCGGTGTCAGCGGGTTTTTAATCTCATGAGCAATGCGTCGAGCGACTTCACGCCATGCAGCCATGCGTTGGGTCTTTAGTTGCTGCGTTAGGTCGTCGAAAACGATGACTGTCCCCATAAATTGATTGTTTTCATCGAGAAGACTGGTGATATTAAGCAATAGGGTAAGTTGTTGGCCCTGTATGCTTAAGGAGATTTGGCGGCGGATTGAGCCCTTGTTTGAGCGCAATAGTTCGCCTAAAAATCCTTTGATGATCTGTAGTTGTTGGGATGTAACCACGTTTTGATAGTTTTTAGCCAACACACGATTTGCACGAATCTTCAGGATCGTCTCTGCTGACTTATTGATCGTAGTGATGGTGCCATCGTTATCGAGAGAGATAACGCCCGCAGTTACGTTTTTGAGGACAATCTCCATATAGCGTCGACGTTGATCAAGCTCAATATTTGAATCCTGCAAGTCGTTAAGGGCTTCCTTGATTCTTACTTTCTCTTGACGAAGTTCCCCTGTCATTTTATCAAATGCGTCGATGAGAAGACCAATTTCGTCGTCACTTGGAGCGGGCAAGATGACATCTAAATTATCTGTACCAATTTTTTTTGTGGCGATTACCAGTTCTTGGAGCGGCACGGTGATGCTGCGCGCAAGGCGAAAGCCAAACCATGTTGCGAGAAAAATGATAACTAAAGCGATCAAAAGCAATATCGCAATATAGCCTTGCTTGATTTTACCCTTAAGTTGTTGTGCCTCTTTGTATTGTTGGTACGATGAGGAGATCTCCTGCATCTTACTGACGAGGGAATAGGGAACATGATAATTCACCACTACCACACCAACAATATCGTTGGCATTCCAATTAGACATAATGGGCACAACACCACGGATTAAATCGGCTTTTCCTGTCGGTGTTATTCGCGTAAAGCGTCGGCCCTGTAAGGCTTCTTGGATCGCACCAGAGCTTGGGTTGGTAAATTCAGCCAATGGAACATTGGGGTTTGAAACCCGAACAAGTTCCTCATGGGTTGATGAAAACACTTCAACAATGCCGAGATTGTACTCTTTTTGTTTGTCTGATATGAGCTGGCGTAAGTTATTAAGTTCGTTATCGTTAAGCAGTTTATCGTTCTTGATTCGTGTCGCGAGTTGATCGGCATAGTATAGGGCGTTTGTTGCTGAGTTTTTGTAATAGGTTTGGGCAACAGCCAATGATTCAGTTAATGATGTTTCTATTTCGGCGCTAAACCAATTGTCGATGGAGTTTGTAATAAAAGCCGCTGAGGCAAAAAACAGCAACATGGTTGGAATGAGAGAGAGTAAAATGAAGGTTAAAACAAGTTTGGAGCGTAACCGCGCCCCTGGAATATTTTTTTTTCGTTCAATAATCAGTTTGAACAAATTTCTGATAATTAGAAAAAGAAAAAGGATGATCAGGAGAATGTTGATATTGATAAGGGCCAACACCAGTAGGTTGTTGGATAGTTGAACTTGCTCTGCTTGTTTGTAAATTTGGTCTTCAAAAAAAGGGAAGCCAAACATCAACCCAACGATCACTAGGGTGAGACCCCATTCCCGCCGACGCTTACGTGTTTCAGGATGTTGTTTGTGTGTTTCAGGCATAGGCACAATAGCGGTAAAGGGTTAACGAATTTCTGTTATCATGGCATGGATTAAATTCAGGTGCAACGTCAATAAAAAAGGCAGCCATCGGCTGCCTTTTTTATCAAACAATATGGTTGTCGCGAGCTGCTACTCTGCCCAAGCGAGATCCGTTTGAATGCTCGGTGCAGGAAGCTTGAGAGCTTCTTGTAGGTCAGCATCTGAAAATTCAACAATGCGCCAACTGTCAGGGGTAGCTAGAATCTTTTCCACCATTTTGTGGTTTACATCGTGACCACCCTTATATGATTTGATATGACCTAAGATCGAAAAGCCAAGGAGGCTGAAGTCACCAATTGTATCAAGGATTTTATGGCGAACAAATTCGTCTGAGTAACGTAAACCCTCAGGGTTCATGATGCTATCTTTACCGATAACGATCGCATTTTTCAGCGAACCACCACGCGCTAAGCCAATTGATTTCAGGTATTCGACCTCTTCCATAAAACCAAATGTGCGCGCTGACGCAACCTCTTGGCACAGCGACTCTGGGGTCAAATTAACCGATTTATGTTGTTGACGAATGCAGGGATGATCAAATGAGAGATCAAAGCTGATTTTGAAGAAACGTGATGGAATAATGCTGACACGTTTTTCGCCTTCAACAAGGGTAATGGGTTTGTTGATAACAAGAACCTTGCGACTACGATTAAGTCGAGTGACCCCTGTTTCTTGCAATGCTTTTATAAAAGGAGCAGCACTGCCGTCCATAATGGGAATTTCGGGACCATCGATATAGACGTGTAGATTGTCGATATGGCAGGCCGTTAATGCCGCCATGAAATGTTCTACGGTTGATACACTTAAATCACCTTTACCAATGACCGTAGCCATTTTTGTGTCAATAACATTGCTGGATAGTGCTTCGATGGATCTGGTGCGATCACCATCAGTGCGATGGAAAATAACCCCTGTTCCAGCAGTTGCAGGGTGAAGCTTCATTGTAATATTATCGCCAGTATGGAGACCGATACCGCTAATTTTAGTTGGTTTGCTAATGGTGCATTGGCAAATCATAAAGTGACTACCTCATCAATGTACGAGTAATTGTTAGTTGCCGATGAGTGATGCATGATCCGTGCCGTGAATGCTTGGTGGTGTAAGTGGTTGAACTGTAGGGTTTCTTTGTTTTGGTGCGTCGGCTATGCGGGGTGAGGTGTTGCAATTTTGTTGTGGTATTTATGACACATTAAGGCGGTTGGCCTACTTAGCGTGCGCAATTTGTTACAGCCGTCCTGAGCGTAGAATGCCGATTGCTAGCCATAGACCGAGGCCTGCTGCAATGGTGTAACCGAGAAGGCCCAAGGCGGGGATGCCGAAGATTTGTGGGCCGCTTTCGGTTTGCATGATTAACGACGAGCCAATAATTAACGATCCAATGAGAAAGCTAAACGACAGCCGATTGCTCGATTTATCGAGATCGGTAATTAACTTATCGAGCCCGCGGTGTTCAAGATCAATTTTAAAATTATTGTTATTGATCCGATACATCAACTCTTTGATATCTCGTGGCAGCGTTTTTGCTACCTCACTATACGCACGCAAGGTTTGTGTCAGTTCCTTTTGAATGCTTGCGCCAGAAAGGCGTTGCTTCAGCAGTTCCGTCACCGCCGGTTGAATCTGTTCGATCAGGTTAAAGCTCGGGTCCAGTTGTCGTCCGATCCCCTCGATGGTGATTAACGCCTTAGCTAAAAGCAATAGGTCGGACGGAAATTTAATATGATGTTTTTTCATCATCACAATAAATTCGTTGATCAGTTTGAGGCTATTGATCCGCTCAAGGGGGATTTGGTAGTAGTCATCTATGAATTCAGAAAGATCGCGTTTTAAGGCGGCGATATTGATCTCTTTTGATCGTTCACGCGCCGATAGCATTACCGAGATGAGTAGGTCGATGTCGCGCTTATAGAGGCCTAAGATTAAATTGGCAAGTTGAAGTTTTAAATCTTCACTCAGATAGCCAATCATGCCTAAATCAAGGAGGCAGATGGTGTTTTTCGGCAGCACGAGGATATTACCAGGGTGTGGATCACCGTGGAACAGACCATGCGTAAGCACTTGCTCTAAAAAAGATTGTGCTCCAGTTTTAGCGATCTGCTTTAGATCGTAACCGGCACTTTCTAAATCATGTGTTTCTGAGATTTTTATGCCGTCGATGAACTCCATTGTCAAAATAGATTCGTTGCTAAACTCCCAAAACACTTGAGGGATATAGACGGAGGTGTTGTGCTCAAAATTGGCGCGGAAGCGACCAAAGGTGTGGCCCTCTTTGGTGAAGTCAATTTCGCGGTAGATGGTACGATTAAATTCCTGAACAATTTCAATCGGCGAGCAGATCTCTTCGAAAAATCCGTGTTTTTCCAGCAGGGCCGCCAAACCATTAAGGATATCGATATCTGTTTCGATGATCTTTTCAATGCCGGGTCGGCGTACTTTGATAGCAACGGTGGTGCCGTCATGGAGCCAGCCCTTGTGGACTTGTGCAATCGAGGCTGCAGCAACGGGTTGTGTGGTAAACTTTGCGAACAGGGTGTCTATGGGAGCACCCAATTCTTTTTCGATGTGCCGCTTGATCTCGCTGTGACTAATGGGTTGGACCGAATCCTGTAGCTTGTTCAGTTCGGCTAGGTAAGCGGCGGGGAGGATATCGGGACGTGAGGAGAGAGTTTGGCCTAGCTTGATAAATGTCGGCCCGAGTTTTTCCATTGCCATGCGTAAACGCACCGGTGCTGGGAGGCGCTCCAGCTGTTTTTTCTCAGGGTTACGGCTAACCAGTTGCCGGCCAATCTCTAAGTAGTAATCCAAGTTGAGTTGCTCAACAACTTGATCAAAACCGTGAGTGACCAAAACGCCAAGAACTTCACGGTAGCGCTTTAGCGAGCGCAGGTTGCGATTGATGTTAATGAGCGGCAACATCAGCGTTTTCTAGGGCCTGGCTAGTTGAGCTTCGAGGGTGCTGACACGTTTTTCCAGTGTCGTAAATTCCTCTTTAGAGATCAAGCCTACTCGATCACAAGCTTTAAGAACTTCCTCAGTCGCCTGTTTCTCAAGTTCAGTTTGTCGCTCGGATATACTATTTTTCAGTTTCTCGACCAAGCATTGCCCCTCCTCTTCGCTTAGATTGAAACGTTCCTTAAGCTCTGCAGTGAGTTCTTCAGCTTTTTTTTGAGTTAACGATGCCGCACCGAGGGCAGTTAATAATGTTTTTTCAATGACTTCAAACATAATATTCTCCTCAAAAGGTGAAAGGTAGCTTAAATAGTAGCATGCTGGCCGAATGTTTCAAGGCCGATCTAGTTTTGATTCTGGTGTTAGCCGCGCTTGCTACCCATTGATGTTGAATCGTTTTAAATACTTTTCAATCGTGTTCCACGGTGGCAGGCCTAACTCTTTCCATAGTTTTCGAACCAGTCGATTTGCCGTATCACTTTGGTGGAGGGCCGCATGACATTCACGCCAAATAGTGGTGTGAATATCGTCAAGGTCGTCCAGATAGCGTGTAACAATCGTGCTGCAGATGGTTCTGTCGTCTGGGAGGTTGATCTCTCCCTTGCCGTAGCTGGCCAGTACAATTGCATGGGCTGTAAATTCGTTGGAAACAGCGATCTCTGCGTCGTTGTCTTGATTTTTTAGTTGATAGGTTCCCATGAATTCACTGCTGATCTCCCATGGTGAATCTTGACGTGAATAATGGGAAAGTTCTGGTAGATAGAACTCGTACATGTAGTGAGTTGGGAACTCTGGCACCCCTCTGACTTGGATCAATTGAATGATTTTATTCGATAACTTTTTTTTATCCTCTTTTGCCTCGCGGTGTGACACCGGAACTGCTGCCACGGTCGGTGAATGATTGACCGAAGCGATCTCGATGTCGAGAAGCCGTTCCAACTCCTCATCAATGCGAGCGAGGTGTGCAGGATCATTGTCGATGGCAAGATTTTCTAACGCAGCAAGGATCGCATCGCTTGGTAGAGGCATACGTGGGGACCATTTTGAATGTTTAGCTCCATCAACCTTAGGTTGTAGGTGGTGGCTGTAGCATTGGCCTAGGTTAGAGTTCTTGAACTGTTCAACACCTATGTCGTTGTGTTTTTTTGGTACGAGATCGAATTGAATAAGATTTTGTTGTAGTAACCGATAGGGGGCCTCAGGCAAGAATAGAGCTAAGGCCAAGTGCTCAGGTTCAAGTTGGCGTAGCTTTGACCACGCGATACTTCGCATGACTTCTCCGTGGAAAATTGTTTCAACGCTGTTGTCAGAACCTTTGTTTAGGGATAGGTGGGCAACTTGAGAGGTTCTTCGACTTATTTCGTGGAGAGTGAAGTGCTCCTGAAGTAATTCAATTATGATATCACTAAACGGACTGGAAAGCATGCTAGATGGCAGTTGAACGCAGAGGTGGCTATCGGTTTTCATGATTCCGAGCAGATAGCAAAATTGATAGACCCATGTTGGTGTTGAGCGGTGAAACTCAAAAGTATGACTCGGCCACACCAACCGTAAGTGTGTCAAAAAATTGTTGCGTTGCTGGGTCGTTGGTATTGTCACGTTGGACAAGCAGGCTTTTATTTTTGGCGGCAGTTGCTGTGGGCCGTCTACGTGTTGCAGCGGTTGTAATTGAAACAGGTCGGTGTAGTGATGCTGCCCAGTTGGGCACCCCATTAATTTTCGTAGCAGGTGTTTGAGGGCTAAATTGGCAGGTTGATCGACCTCAATCTGGCTATTGTTGAAAATAGAAACTTGGTCAAGGCGGCGCAGTAAGTGGTGAAAGAGTACCGCGCTGTTTTCATCAAGGGTTGGTTCGTTCTTCGCTAGCTTTAAAGCACTCAAAGACTGGTCGTTCAGTTCGCTGGATAGATAGCCCAGCGCATGATCGAGATCTTCTGGTGGCAAATTGTACGGAATTTTATCGAAATAAAGCAACGTTAATAGCCGTGCTATAGATAGGGATAGTTTTTCTTGCGCCTGGACCTCAAAAGAGGGCAGATGTTTGGTGTGCAACTCTGGATTGCGACGAAAGTGCTCACTTAGTAGCGGCAGGGCGCGATTGTGGGCACCAATGCATAAATTAGTGAGGTGCCAGAATGACAGCTTTTCTGGTGGGCACAGGCCAAGTACTGCAAGGGTGCGAAACTCGTCCATCAATTGGATTAACGAGTCTTCGAATAGATCTATCTGATCATCATCCGTTGCTTTGGGAGGCAGGATCTGGCTGTGGAGTGACCGGTCATCGACGCTCCAAACTGAGATGCTTTGAGCTGTCCACGTGGCAAAATAGCGGATGCCGAGGGCCAGCGAACATGCCTGTGCCGCCGCCATGTCAAAGTTTTCATCGTCGGGGAATATGATAAATCCGCCGGCAACAAAACTCTCTTGATTGATCCACAATACCAGATCTGGCGTTTGCGTTCCGCTGCTGGTGATAATGGTTGGATTGATCTCGGTCTTGCGAAAAGGTGATCTTCCTTTCGAGATATAATCCTGCGCCCAATGGGAGATCTGCTGTAAAAAACGGTTACGGGTTACACTGTCCATAACTTAGGGTGCCTGCTCATTGCTAGTGGTGTGGTTAAACATACCGTTCTGACTCTGTGGTTTTGAGCGGTGAAAATGTTGATAAGCCAGATCGGTGACCGTGCGCCCACGAGGGGTACGATTGATATAACCTTGCTGGAGTAGAAATGGCTCAATCACCTCTTCAATGGTATCTTTTTCTTCACCGATGGCCGCAGCAAGGGTGTCGAGACCAACGGGGCCACCGCCAAATTTATCAATAATCGTTTGCAGCAACAGGCAATCCATGTGATCAAAGCCGCTGTGATCCACCTCAAGTCGTGTTAGTGCTGTGTCGGCAACGGTTTTTGAGATGGTGCCGTCATTTTCAACTTGGGCAAAATCGCGCACCCGACGCAGTAGGCGGTTGGCGATGCGCGGAGTGCCGCGACTGCGGCGGGCTATCTCAATAGCGCCATCGCTATTGATCGGCACATTGAGAATGCCAGAACTGCGTTCAACAATGACCGCTAATTGGTCATGATTGTAAAACTGTAGCCGACTGATCACACCAAAACGGTCACGTAGCGGCGATGATAGTAGCCCTGCCCGAGTGGTGGCACCAATGAGAGTGAAGCGGGGGATATCGAGTTTGATTGTCCTTGCCGATGGTCCTTGGCCAATCATGATATCAATTTGAAAATCTTCCATCGCTGGATAGAGAACCTCTTCAACGACAGGGGAGAGGCGGTGTATTTCGTCAATAAATAGCACGTCGCCCTCTTCAAGATTGGTCAAGATCGCCGCAAGATCGCCCGGTTTTTCGATCACTGGTCCCGATGTGCTTTTAATGCTCACGCCCATTTCATTGGCGATAATATTCGCCAGGGTAGTTTTGCCCAGCCCCGGAGGGCCATAGAAAAGCACATGGTCAAGGGCTTCAGCGCGATTAAGAGCGGCCTGAATGAAGATGCTCAGGTTTTCCTTGGCCTTCTGTTGACCAATATATTCCTTCAGCGTTCGTGGCCGCAATGGATTATCAAAGTGGCTGTCGTCGTCGCAGATGTCGGGGGTTATGAGGCGTTCTGACATAGTCGTTATTCCGTCTCGATTTAGCGAATAAGAAGTTTAAGGGCTGCTTTAAGGACGGTTTCCATTGTGTCATCAGCGCCAATGGTGATCTTGGCCAGCGCGGCATTGGCCTGTTTCTCTTTGTAGCCGAGGTTAAGTAGCGCCGAAAGGGTGTCATCACTGATGGCGATGGGGGCGGAGTTTGGCAAGTTGCCTGTTGGTTGCGCGGGATCAATGGCTGTCAGTTTGCGAATTTTTTCACGTAACTCAAGGATTAAGCGTTCCGCCGTCTTTTTGCCAATTCCGGGAAGGGTTGCCAAGCGTTGTGCATCTTCATTAATGAGGGCATCACGTAGATCGATGCATGACATATGCGATAAAATGTTGAGGGCGACCTTTGGCCCGATACCAGAAATAGTGAGCAGCAGAATAAACATCTCCTTCTCAATCGGGGTCATGAAACCAAACAGCAGCAGTGCATCTTCACGAACATGGGTATGGATATGCAGGGTGGTGAGACCTTCTTCAGGGAGGCAGTAAAAGCTCGATAACGGAACCGCTACCTGATAGCCAACGCCGTTAACGTCGATAATGATCTGTTCGGTAGTTTTGCTGGCAATTTTTCCCGTGAGTAGGGCAATCATTTTTGTATCCTTTTTCTCTGCTGCTTTTGGGCCGAGATCGCTTTTTCTAGGCGATTAGTAAGGTGAAAACTATTGGCGTGGCAGATGGCAACAGCCAAGGCATCGGATGCATCTTCCTGAGCAATTTCAGGGAGCTTCATCAGTGCCTTAACCATTTGTTGAACTTGAGTTTTTGCCGCTTTGCCGTAGCCAACTACGGCACTTTTAACCTGCAGTGCAGTGTACTCAGAAACCGCCAGTTCAGCACTCACGCAGGCTACGATCGCTGCACCGCGCGCTTGGCCAAGCTTAAGTGCCGATTGGGCATTTTTTGCCATGAACACCTGCTCAATGGCTACCACGTCGGGTTGATAACGCTCAATCACCTCAACCAGTCCAGCGTGGATAATCTTCAAGCGTTGCGGTAGCTCATCTTTGCTATTGGTGTAGATCGCACCATTGTCCACGTGCAGCAAGCGATTGCCATGCTTCTCAATTAGGCCGAAACCGGTAATTCGGCTGCCTGGGTCAATGCCAAGAATTCGCATTATATGAGGTTAGCCCATGAGCTCAGCAAGAACCTCATCACTGAAATCGGCATTGGTGTAAACGTTTTGTACGTCATCGTTGTCTTCGAGCTTTTCCATCAATTTAAGCATTTGATCCGCTTTGTTGATGTCGAGATCAACTTGGTTTTGTGGCAGCATGGTGACTTCAGCGCTGGTGAACTCTAGGTTGTTTTCTGCCAAAGCATCGCGAACGGCGATAAAATCGGTTGGTTCTGTGATCACTTCGTAGCTCTCGCCCTCGTCCTTTACGTCTTCAGCGCCATTTTCGAGAGCAATTTCAAAAATCGTATCAAAGTCAACAGTGTTGCTAAAAGAGATAACTCCTTTGCGGTCAAACAGGAATGCTACCGAACCGTCAACTCCGAGGCTGCCGTTCTGCTTGGTGAAGCAATGGCGAACGTCGGCAACGGTACGGGTACGATTGTCGGTCAAAATTTCAACCAATACCGCGACACCGCCGGGACCGTAACCCTCCATGGTTCCCTCTTCGTAGTTGACACCGTCAAGATCGCCAGTACCTTTTTTGATCGCGCGCTCGATGGTGTCCTTGGGCATGTTGCCAGCCTTGGCTTTGTCAACGGCAGTACGCAAGCGGGGGTTCATGTCAAGATCACCACCGCTAATTTTGGCGGCAACGGTAATCTCTTTAATCATTTTGGTGAAGATTTTGCCCCGTTTTGCATCTTGAGCACCTTTACGGTGTTTGATATTCGCCCATTTACTATGTCCAGCCATCTGTTGTGCCTCCTAGTTGAAATAAATATGAGATCAAATTGTGCAAATTGTCTGGTGCTGAAGTGGTCATTGTTGAGCGTAGCGTTTGATCAACTACAGCTAGTACGAAAAACCCACGAATAGTAACATGAAGGCAAAAGCTGCGGCAAGGTCAATGTCGGGTTGACGGCGATGGGTTGTGTCGGGTGGGGGTGTGATGGAGATACTGGCTAACGATGGATAAAAAAACGCCGCACTGAGGAGAGAGTCCAGTGCGGCGCAAAAATTAGGGAGTTAATCATCTTGAAAGGGGGGGGTAAGAATGATTGTCTCCCGTGTCATTATGTAGTGCTGGTGTAAGAAGCATTGTGTGTGCCAACTTTGTGTCATGTGGGATATTTGTTGTGGCAAAGACTCTATTTGTTTGAAATTACAGCTATGATTGCGGCAGGGTTATTATTTGTCTGTTGCGATTTTACCAATGTTTATTCTTGTGCCATGTGTCATTTTTGGCACAGTCGTGACCTGGGTGTGTCAAGCATGGCTCACTTTTTTTGCGCGGATTAGTCGCTGTTTGTGGTCGGTTTAAAGTTTTCCCCTTTAAGATTGTGCCGCTCCAGTAAGCGATACAGGCTGCGCCGTGGTAATTGTGCGGCGCGAGCGGCTTCCGAAACATTGCCACCGGCATCGCACAGGTAACTTTTAAGGAGCCCTTTTTCAACCAAGGAGATCTGTTTTTCTAATGTATGGCGGAACGATGCTTTATCGCCATTCGCTTTATCTTGATGTTTGCCAATCAGTTCAGTAAACACCACTGGTAGGTTTTCAAGATGGATACAGTTGTCCTGTGTTAAAACTGCCGCCCGTTCTATAATGTTTTGTAGCTCACGAATGTTGCCCGGCCAGCGGTATTGGCGCATGGCTTGAATCGCTCGTCGATCAATACTGTCGATATTTTTATTTACCCGCTTACTGGTGCTGCGTAGAAACTGTTCCACTAATTCCTCTAATGAATCAAGGCGGTTACGTAATGGTGGCATGGTGATGGAAAACACATTGAGGCGATAAAAAAGATCTTCGCGAAACCAGCCCTCCTGTATGCCTTGTTCAAGATTTTTATTGGTGGCTGCAATCAAGCGTACGTCAACCTGTTTGGTGCTGTTGCCGCCAACAGGACGAATCTCACCGCTATCGAGTACCCGCAATAGTTCCGCCTGTAGTTTCGGTGTGATGTCACCAATCTCATCTAGAAAGATTGTGCCGCCATTCGCAGCCTCAAATAGGCCCTTTTTGTTGCTCAAAGCGCCCGTAAATGCCCCCTTGGTGTGGCCGAAGAGCTCACTCTCCATCAAGCTGTCGGTGAGGGTGGTGCAGTTGAGCGTTACCAGCGTTTTGTCGGTGCGTTGACTCATTTTGTGGATCGCACGGGCAGTAAGTTCCTTGCCTGTACCACTTTCGCCACGGATTAGAACCGTCGTCGGCGTTGGGCCAACTTGGCGAATCAGGTTGAGCACCTCGGTGGTGTGAACATCCTTGCCGACAATGGCTAGTTCACCAAACTCTTGCGATAACGCATGTTTTGCCAGTTCGTATTTTTGCACTAGAATTACGCGATCCTCTTCCAGTCTTTTTAGCGCATAGGGCAAACACATCTCGGTATCAGCAAGGCCTTGATGTACGGCAATCGCCAACTCGCGACAGGTGTCGTAACCACAGGCACCACAATCTAGTTCATTCTCTTGAGCGCCTTTATTGATATGTTGCAAAATCTTACGAATACTGTCACCACTTGGCAGGTCTAAGCGCTTATGTTTATTGCGAAAAGAGCGCTCGAAATTGATCTCAGGGAACTCGCCATTGTAGCTATCAGCGGTATTATATTGAATGTTGTCACTTTGATAATGTTTGTGTATCAATGTGCGTTTGGCAAATGTTGTCAGGCGATTATTGCGCCCCGGCCCACCAATACAACCACCATTACAAAAACGGATATCTACTAAACGCGCGGTGATTCGTCCCGCAGCAAGGTCGCGAATGATCTCCAGAGAGTTCTCTTCGCCTTCGGCAGAAATGAAGCGCGGCTGGAAAAAACTATCCTGAATATTGAACACTTGGAATGGCCCACCCGTCACTGGAAACAGGCTACCCTTGTCGGGCTTGAGGCCATCAAAAGGGGTGATCCCTAACCGAGTGAGATCAATACGTTGCTGGTGAAACATTTGGCTCAACTCTTTGTAGGTTAGCACCGCTTCAATGACTCCACTAACCTGTTCGGCAGCAATCTCAAACTTGCCAGCAATACATGAGCTGATATAAACCACCCGCACCGCATCGCCATGAATCTTTTTCAAATAACGACCAATCGCTATCATCGGTGATACCGTTGGCATCAGGTTTTTTAACATCTGTGGGTAGTGACGTTCAATTAGGTCAACAATGGTGGGGCAGTGAGTGGTGATCAGTGGTTTGTCCGAAGGTTGTGACACCAGTTCATTGTAGGAGGTGGCGATCATCTCCACTCCTACTGCGCCCTCATGGACCTCGTTAAAGCCTAACCTTTTTAGGCCGGTAACCAGTTGGCCAGAGCTGATATCGTGAAAAAAAGCGGGAAAAGAGCAACCGAGGACTGCAATTGTTTTATGAGGCATTGTCAGAAGTTGGCGTGTTTCCTCGCTACTATCCTCAATCACCTTTGCCTTTTGGGTACATACCGCAATGCACTTGCCGCAGCTAATGCAGCGAGTGTGGATCACTTCGGCATAGTGCTTCTTGACCTTAATTGCCTTAACTGGGCAATTTCGCACACAGGCGTAACATTTACGGCATCGCTCTTTTACGGTTTTGATTGGCCCCATCAACAGCTCTCCTTCGAATGTTTTTTTGCAGTGTGTCATTGTTGGCACAGGGTGTCAAGGAGGTGCGGCGCAACTGCGTGAAAATGGTCGACTGAGTTAAACTGTGAGCCAATAGTTCTGCCAACGCTGATTGGCCACCTCACGGCTTGATTCCGTTGGTGTTTGACATTGGCAACCTTGCTGTTGTTCAAGAGTTTTTTGATTTGGAATCAGTGCCAGACATTGGCACGGTCGCTCAGCAACGGTTAGACGGCAGCCGTCAACGGTAAGAAACGCACAGCCTGAATCCAATGATAACGGTGCTGGGATTGGTGCCCCCGACATCCCCCACATCACTAGCCCCAGTTCTGGTAATCTCTCGGTCAACTGCTCAACGGTTAAATGCTTCCCAGCGAAAAATAGATCAAAAAAACGTTGTGGATCAATCCAGATTCCGGGGCTGCCCTGACAGCAACGACCACCACATCTTTTGCACAGCAATAAGTTCAACGATGTACTTTGTTTATAGATCATAGTTGAAATTCGCAAACGACAGTCAGGGTTGAATGGGAGGCGTGACCAATTTGAATTGGCCAGCATGGTAAGCACGTCACTATGGCACACTTCCCTTTGTTTTGTTAGTTGATTTAGATCGTGTAGGTTGATTAGGGCGTAGCGTACATTATTGTGCTGTGAGGTAGCGATGGATCGCCGCTGCCGCCTGCTTGCCATCGCCCATAGCTAGAATCACTGTGGAACCACCACGGGTGATATCACCACCAGCGTAGACACCAGCAATGCTGGTTAGGCCATCTCCATTGGCGATAATATTGCCCCAGTCGTTGAGTTGCAACTCGGGGGCGGTGGCGGTCAACAGCGGGTTAGCGCGAGTGCCTAAGGCGTTAACAACGATGTCGACATGTAGTACCTCTTCAGCGCCCTCGATGGCGATGGGGCGCTGCCGGCCCGAGGCATCTGCTTCACCGAGTTCCATCTTCTGGCAGCGCAAGCCACTTACTCTGCCATCTTCGCTGCCCTCCACCGCCAGCGGTGAGGTCAAGGTCACGAATTCAACTCCTTCAGCCTTGGCATGGTGGACCTCCTCCGCACGGGCTGGCATCTGCTCCTCTTTGCGGCGATAGACAATCATCGCCCGCTGTGCACCAAGGCGACGGGCGGTGCGTACACAGTCCATGGCCGTATTTCCCGCACCGACCACCGCGACCCGCTTGCCTTTGAGTATTGGGGTAGAGCAGTGTTCGCTTTGGCCTGCACCCATCAAGTTGACACGGGTTAAATATTCATTGGCGGCGTACACCCCGATAAGGTGCTCACCGGGGATGTTCATCATCGCTGGCAGACCAGCACCGTTACCGATAAATACCGCATCAAATTGCTCTTTTAATTGGTCGATGGTCAACGTTTTGCCGATGATAACATTGCATTCGATCTCCACCCCCATCTGTTGCAAACGCGCCACTTCACCGTCGATAATCTCTTTCGGTAGCCGGAACTGAGGGATGCCGTAACGCAGTACGCCACCGGTATCATGTAGTGCTTCGAAAATTGTTACTGCATGGCCCGCTTTGGCCAACTCGCCCGCTGCGGTTAAACCACAAGGGCCACCACCGACCACCGCCACTTTTTTACCGCTAGCAGCGGCCAGTACCGCTAGCAGCGGCCAGTACCGCTGAATCAAGCTGGTTGGCATGGGTCATGGCCCAATCGGCCACAAAGCGTTCCAAATAACCGATGGCTACCGGCTGCCCTTTGACACCGTGGACACACTTGGCTTCACATTGGCTCTCCTGTGGGCACACGCGACCACAGACCGCGGGCAAGGCGTTGTCGTGTTGGAGAATCTGCGCCGAGCGCAGCAGGTCGCCCTCGGCCAAGGCGGTGATAAACTCAGGGATCGACACCTGTACTGGGCAACCTTGAACACAGATACGATTCTTGCAGTTGAGACAGCGCTGTGCCTCCTGAATCGCCTGCTCTTTACTCAGCCCGAGGTTTACTTCTGTAAAATTACGGCTGCGCTGCTCAGCATCCTGCTCTGGCATCAACACCCGCTGAATCGCTAATCGTTCTTTGGTGGACATCGCTTTAGTCATCGTCCGTTCTCCTTAACGCGCTGCGCTGGCATTGAGTTGTTCATCGAGGCGGCAGCTGTTTTCCTGCTCACGATACATGGTCAAGCGATCCATCAGGCTGGCGAAATCTACCCGATGAGCATCGAACTCTGGGCCGTCAACGCAAGCGAATTTCACCTCATCGCCCACCTGAACGCGGCAACCACCACACATCCCTGTGCCATCGATCATAATCGGATTGAGGCTCACCAGTGTTTTAATGCCATAGGGGCGAGTTAACTCACTAATCGCGCGCATCATCGGTACTGGGCCAACAGCAAACACCGCTTCGGGGCAACGCTCAGGATCGTCAATCAGTGCTTGGAGAGCTGTGGTGACAAAACCTTGTTGGCCTAAACTGCCATCGTCGGTGGTGATCTGAACCTCAGCGGAAAACTCGGCCAACTCATCAGCTAGAATAATGTATGGCTTAGAGCGGCCACCGATGATGGTGGTTACCTCGTTGCCGAGATCGGCCAGCGCCTTGGCCATGGGGAACAGCACCGCCGTGCCAACGCCGCCGCCAATGCAGGCTACGCGGCCCCATTTTTCAATATCGGTGGCCATCCCCAGTGGGCCAGCGACATCGCGCAAGAATTCCCCCGGTTGACGACTGACAATTTTTTGAGTCCCCGCGCCTAGAGCCTGAATAAACAGGGTAATCGTTCCCGCCTCACTGTCGCCATCACCGATGGTCAGCGGAATCCGTTCCTCACCCTGTTCGCAGCGAATCATCACAAATTGACCCGCTTTGCGCGCTGCGGCAATGCGCGGTGCGCGCACCGTCATGCGGTGTAAATTGGGGGCCAGTGTCTCGTTACTCAGAACCTCAAACATCGTCACTCCTACCCGTATACGGGCCTGTGAAAGTGTATACAGAACAACTACTTATGAAATTTTAGCAATGGCCCTCCAAAAGGTCAAACGTATACGTTATCCGTTTGTTTGCGGAGGGTTTTTCCCTTTTAACTGGTTAAAATCTATGCCACTTCTGACAGGTTATTTTTCACTTAAATAAGCACAGCCAGTATTGTTTCAATCTTTTGCGGAAAGTAACCACTGGTATGATTTAATGTGGAGGGTGTTCTTAGTTTTTTCCAGTTGTCCCTTTACGCTAAAACGCCCCTGCAACACCACCGTTATTGATGAAACACTTTACGATAAAAACTTTTTTTTTTGAAAAAGGAGTTGGAAAAAACCAGAAAAGAGAATGACAAGTTTAGGTTGTTCGAAAAAATATCCTCTGAGCCGATTGCAATATTTAATGATCAGTTCTGTGTTCTCTGGGTGAACAGTGCATTTTTAAAAACATTCAGATATCAGGAAACAGAGATCATCGGTAAGTCGGTCAGTATCTTGATGACAGCAGAGTCCCATAAGATAGCCAAGTCCTATATGGCAAACTATGACAACGAACCCTACGAAGCAATAATGGTTCGCAGCGACAGCACCACGTTCACTGCCCTTGCGCAGGGAACTAACTTCATTCATCAAGGAAGATCAATTCGTGTCTCCACCTATCGTGACATCACGACAATCAAAGCAAATCAACGCGAACTGGAGCAAGCTATCGCCGAATTGGAGATATTCTTCAACAACAGCATGGTCGCAGTTCTTGTGTTACGCGGTGGCAGAATAATACACCGAGCCAATCAGAGATTCGCCGATATGCTCGGTTATGATTCCCCCAACGAACTACAGGGTGAATCCATCAGGGTGATTCATCTCTCAGAGAAAAATTTTGTCGAATTCGGTCAACAGTTTTACAATTCACTTAGAGAAAAAGAAGCACAAAATATTGAACATCAGCTTAAATGCAAGGACGGTTCTGCCATCTGGGCACTGAGTGCTGGCAAAGCGGTGGATATCAACTATCCTCCAGATTTGAACAAGGGGGTGGTCTGGATCATCTATGATCTAACCAAACGGAAAGAGATAGAGCGTCAACTGCTCGAGTTAGCCACCACAGATTCTCTTACTGGGACAAATAACCGACGGCAGTTCATGGAACTGGGAGAGCGAGAATTTACCATCAACAAACGACATGGCGGTTCGCTGTCTCTGCTAATGCTGGACATCGATCACTTTAAAGCCGTAAACGATAGCTATGGTCATGATGTCGGTGATGAAATTCTATGCCTATTTGTTTCATTGTGCCAAAAATGTCTGCGTGCCGAAGACATTCTCGGACGACTAGGCGGAGAAGAATTTGCCATAATCCTCCAGCATGCAGAAATTGAACAAGCGTTGCATGTCGCCGAGCGAATTCGAAGCACGGTAGAATCTTCTACCCGTTCAGCACGCAGTGATATCCCCGCCATAACTGTCAGTATCGGCATTGCCACAACAACAGGAGATAATGATCTTGCCACCACCCTCAAGCGGGCTGATATCCATCTCTACCAAGCAAAAGAGCAAGGACGTAACTGCATTATCCTTTCGTCCGACAAATAACCTGACCAGTACAGCGAGAGCTACTCCATATTCTACCTGCCTGCTAGGAAAAATTTTCTGTAAATCTTTGTTCAATTGCTTGAACCTCTGAGTTTGTCAGCTTTTCAAATTCGCCATCTCTTGCTTTTTTGGAAAGTGATCCATTGTTTTGTGATAAGAAGCGAAGGAGCAGATTAGCGAGATTATCGGGCATGTCGATGTGGTTTTTGATGAATTCAGTGAAGCGGTCATATTTCTTCAGATATTCCACCTCTTCTGGTAGCGTTTTATTCACTGTTTCCTCAACACAATCAAAGAAAAATTCTGCCTGTGCAGTTGCGTCAAAATAACGATAGAGATCAATTGTGTCGTTGAGAATTTCTACATTGTTTTTCGCTGTCGGATGCCACTCGATAAAATCTAGGCGCGGTCTAGAAAAATGTTCTAGTGTTTTCCTGTATGCCGTAATTTTTTCCAGAATGACAGCGGATACTGGGGAAATTAATCCCTTTGGCACGAACTCTTTTTCGGCTAGTACATGATGAAATAAGTAGCGATGTATGCGACCGTTTCCATCTTCTTCCCGATCATGCTCACCAACAAAACCGCCTTCGGTGCGTAAACCAGGTTCAACAAAGCGATTATCCGTGATAATCAGTGCTTGCAAATGTTCCAGCTCTGAAATACTGAGACTGCGTTTCCCCGCGTCGCCAATAATTCGGCCCCAACGCTCAATTCGGCTATGCGGTGGGTTTTCCCCTTCGATGGTGTAGAAGGCTTTTGAGTCCTTAAGGAGTAAAAACGTAGCAGCACGCCCTAGAATGTCTGGGGGTGGGTGGCCAATATTCTTGACTGCGGTTTCAGATAGAAGTCACACGTTCCTGTCAGGTTATTGCTGACACGGTGTCGCCGCGAGTTAACCGCCTTGCCAGCATATTGCAGCTTGTCATTCACAACGCCCTCGTTTTTTAGCGCGAAAACTAGGTGGCCATGAAGAGATTTTATGTTTTGTGCCGATAGCGCACAGGGTGTCTGGTGTGGGAATCTTGAGGTTGTGAGCTTCGATAAGGGCTGCATATCCAGCAAGGGTAGCGCCATCTTCCAAAATTGGAAATCCATGAAAAATAGTTTTGCGCTGTGAATTTTGATTATAATTCGTCATTTACATGAATTCCTTTTTGAGTGTTGAAATCAAGTTGTCATGAAAAATGGTTATTTTATGGCTGTTTTGTGAATAACGGTTTGGGTGTTTTGTTTCTGTAACCAATTATATGTGACTGTGAGGGGAAGGGATGTTGAATTAGGACTTATTTTTTAAGTGGAGCGGTAGCTTGTGCGATAAACCTTTGTCTTTAATAGAAAAGGGGTCACATTGCTGGTTGAGTAGCGCCCCCC
>NBLY01000026.1 GCA_002084665.1 Desulfobacteraceae bacterium 4572_35.2
GGTGGTGGCTCGCGGCGTAGTCGTGGTCAGCGCGGTGATGATCTGCGCTACAACTTGACCATCTCTTTTGAAGAAGCAGCGTTCGGCACCGAAACAACGGTAAAGCTCCCTCGTCATCATAGCTGTGAAACCTGTGGCGGCAGTGGCGCAAAAGAGGGGACCAGTCCCGTAACCTGTTCAACCTGTAAAGGCGCAGGGCAGGTTCGTTATCAACAGGGATTTTTCCAGATGACACGCCCTTGCCCCGATTGCGGTGGCAGTGGTAGTCAAATTAACGATCCATGCCCTGATTGCCGCGGCACTGGACGTGTGAAAGATAAGCGTAACCTTGCTTTAAAGGTTCCGGCAGGCGTTGAGACCGGCATCCGTTTGAAACTAAGTGGCGAAGGTGAAAGTGGTATTCATGGTGGTCCAGCTGGTGATCTGTACGTGGTGATCACCGTGGACGATCATCCGATCTTCAGCCGCGAAGGACGCAATGTGATCTGCGATACACCGATCTCATTTACTCAGGCAACTCTTGGTTGTGAAATCGAAGTGCCAACTCTTGAAGGGCGTGTGAAAATGAAGGTTCCTGCGGGAACACAGTCTGGCAAGGTGATGAAACTTTCCGGAAAAGGGATTCCCGATCTGCAAGGGCATCGCCGTGGTGATCAACTGGTGGTGATGCGCGTTGAAACTCCAACACAGCTAACGACGCGACAAAAAGAGTTGTTAGAGGAGTTTGCAAAAGAGGGTGGCGAGTCTGTCAATCCAATAAGTAAGGGTTTTTTCGAAAAAGTGAAAGAGATGTTTGATTAGTTTCGTGGCCTCAATATTTAATAGCCGCGTTAAATGATCAAATCTTGTGCTAAAGTGAACAGCTATACGTCCTCTGCGGATGTGTAGCTGTTTTCGTTTCGTCTTTTACCATGCTCATTGTTACTGAAAGAATTATTATGAATAGGTTAATGCTGTTTATTTTGTTGGTACTGTGCGCTGTTGGCGCACCTGAGCTAAGTGTGGCTGAGGAGCTGATGGCAACGCCACAAGCCACGTATTCATTGCAGTCAGCTAAAACATATTATACAGCGGGGGAGACTGAAGCCGCCCTGTCAACGTTGCGGCGTTATACGCTCTTTTTTATCTGCAACGCATTGAAGTTGATCAACGTACGCTGCAGGCATCGTTATTGATGGTTGTTGCACTGCAAAGAGAGCAGCAGATGGCATTGGCAGGTGAGTTGCTCGCTACCTTTAGTGCCGATCAGTTTTCAGGTGACGATAAAATCCGTTACTATCAGCTGAAATCAGCAGATCACCTCTTTCACCAACAACCATTACAGGCTCTCGTAGTCTTGCGCACTGCACTACAGCATGCCGCGCAACCCGCTCAAACACAGCTATTTACTCAATCTCTACAGATTTTACAACAACTTGATGAAGTACAAACCGCCGAAGTTGGCTTCATGTTTGCGCGAACAGAACTAAATGATGCTTTTTCTCTACATAAAGCGCAGCAGGCTCTTGAAGAGGGTGATGAAGCTGTTGCTCGTCAAATTGCTGAACCACTTATCTCGGATGCAAAAATATTAGCCGCTAAGTTTGGTGCCGCGAATATCTTGGATCAAGTGTATGGCCAGCGCTGGCAACAGCGAGCCGTTGGTGTGGTGTTGCCGTTGACTGGCCGTTATGCGCCTTTTGGTAATTTGGTTCGACCGTGTTATGGCTGTAATTGGTCCATTGATGGGTGATGGTGCTCAGCAATCAATCGCCTTCGCTGAGGCAGCAAAAGTGCCGTTGCTTACCCTGTCGCATCGGCAGGGATTACCAGAGCAAGGGGAGTATATTTTTCGCAACTCTCTGACCACTCAGCAACAGGTAGAGGTCCTCGCCGATTACGCTATTGAAGAATTAGGTCTAAATAGCTACGCGATTTTGGCTCCAGATTCACGTGCAGGACAGGAGTTTTCACAGCAATTTGCTGCGGCCATTGAGAGCCGTGGTGGCGATATTGAATATCGGCTGACCTTTGCCGAACAGGCGACGGATTTTCGTCGACAATTGTTATTAATGAAGGGGGAGGACCCCGACGCGCCGCCAGAAGAGCACACTAAGGTGGTTGTTGCGTCAACTGATGATCAAGCGCTGGTTGGTGGCAAACAAGTTGAGCCTGAGGAGCAGCCTGATTGGCTGCCAACGGTTGATTTTGAAGCATTATTTATTCCAGCTTATGCTGAAAGTGTCGCTCTTATCGCCCCGCAACTCGCCTATTACGGCATCGAAAATGTCCAACTAATTGGCATCAACGGTTGGAATGCTCCGAGCCTTATTCAACAGGCGGGACGTTATACTCGCGGTGCTATTTTTACTGATGGCTTTTATGCTCAAAGTGATGATGTGCATGTTGCCCGTTTTGTTGACCAGTATAAGGCTCGCTTTGCTGAACTCCCTTCGATCCTTGAAGCTCAAGCTTACGATTGTGCAAAAATTGTATTAACTCAATTTTCTCAAGCCGAAATGACTAACTCCGCGATGTTGCAACAGGGTTTGTTATCGTTAGAACATTTTGCTGGGATTAGTGGAATTCAAGGGTTTGATGAGCATGGTGAAGCCGAACGCCAACCAGTGCTATTGCAGATGGGTCGTCGTCACTTAGAGCGGATTTCGTGGGTCAGCACCCCAGAACTCGTTCCAGAGGTTGAGAATTTCAAAATTCTTGATTCGTACCGCTTTAACGAAAATTAGGGGTGCTGATGAATGATGGTTATCTGATCGTTACAGTATTCGGAGTGGTTGCCGGATTGATTATGGGTCACGTTATGTTCCGTGCAGATTATTGCATGGTTGCTATGTTGCGCGATCTGTTTATGTTCCGCAGCACGGTAATGGTTCGATTTCTCGTGGTGCAAATTGTTTTAAGCATGGTGTTGCTAGAGATAGCCCATGCCTGTGGCGCGTTATCGTACTACCCGTCACTGTTGATGGGGCCGGCAAACTTGAGTAGTGTGGTCGGTGGTTTAATCTTCGGCATTGGTATGGTGTTGTCAGGAAACTGTGTGGTCGGGTGTTTATATAAAACGGGTACGGGCAGCGTTTTGGGCCTTTGTACCGTGGTGGCGATGATCTTTGGTGCGTTAGCGTTTGTCGAAGTTGCTCCAATGTGGAATCAGCTGAAGCAGTATTGGCAAGTGAGCCAGCAGACAACGTTGCCACAGTCGTTTTCTGTTGCCAGTGGCTGGCTGGTGTGGCCTATTTTTTTATTGCTGTTGCCATTATTGTGGCGTTGGTATCAAAGTGGAAAATTACAGTTAAAAGAACGAACTGAGGGATTTATTCAGCCGTGGAAAGCCGCTGTTGTTTTTTCATTTGTCACCCTGACAGCTTGTTTTTTTACCGGAATGCCAGTTGGTATTACCACTTGTTATGTAAAAATAGGTTCTTGGTTTGAACAGATGTTTTTTCCAACCCACGTAGCGGTAACCGCCTATTTTCACAACGTCGCGTTGAATTATGTTCCAGTATTTAGTACCGAGATGATTAGCGGCGGAGCGGGGCCGCGTTTGGATGCAATTGCCGCCTTGCAACTGTCTGTGATTATTGGCATACTGCTAGGCGCGTTCTTGTCAGCGCGTCGAGTTGGTGAGTTTCGCTTGAACTTTCGAGCTCCAGTTGAACAATATTTTTTGGTCGTTGTTGGTGGTGGACTTGTTGGTTTTGGTTCGCGGCTGGCACCGGGGTGTAATGTTTGGCATATTTTTGGCGGAGTTCCACTGCTGGCGTGGAATTCGTTGTTCTTTGTTTTTGGGTTGGTTGTGGGAACGTGGTTAGGCAGTAAAGTTCTGTTGTCACGAATGAGGTGAGGATTATAAGATGGAAACAATAGAGTTTGATAATTGTGGACAGCTTTGCCCCTCTACCTTGTTGACAGCACTTCGTGAAGTTAACACCTATCGCGATCAATTACAGCAAGGGAGCCATCAGTTGGTTATTAAAACCGATGCCCGCGATGCAACACGAACGATCCCTGATGCCGTTGAAAACATGGGTTATCAGGTAGAAATTTCGAAGCAACATAGCATTTACGTGATCCGAATCTATAAATAATAATGGCGATGGACGATGGTGACAGAAAAATCTGATATTACTGCACCGGGTGATCGGTTGAGGAATGAGTTAGAGTGTCTTCAGCAGGAAAACGCACGCCTTAAATTGAGAAATGAGAAAACAACAACCTACGTGCGGGCAAAAGTTGATCAGCTGCTTAAAATTATGGGCACGCTGCCGCTGCGTCAGAAAGAACTAGACGATGAGACGTTGATCTCCCTCGATCCTATCGGCATTGTTGGTGATAGTTTTGCTCAGGTGCTAGATCATTTGCACCAAACAAACGATGAACTTACTATCGCGCGCGATGAACTACGAGCGATATTTGATGCAACGGGCGCTGCAATTCTGGTCCTTGATCAAGAACTAAAGTTGCATTCATGCAATCCGAAGTCCATTGAGCGGTTTGCGATGAATCGCGAAAAGTGTGTTGGTTTGCCATTGATGGATGCTATTCCAGACTGCGCAGATCTGCTTGATGATACTTTTATTAGCCAACTTACCGCTACATCTACCCCATTTGGTTCCATTTCATCACCAGTTGAATTGGAGATCTGTTTTCGCGATTATTATTACCACCTCATTGCATCGCCAGTGCGTGATTCGAATGACTATCCGTGGTTTTATGTATTGATCTTCAGTGACATCACTGAGATAAAAAAGACTGAGAAATCTCTTATTGAGGCCGAAACACGGTTAACGACAATCCTCAATACCATGATGGCCGGAGTGATGATTATTGATCCAGAAACTCATCGGATTAAAGATGTCAATCAGATGGCTGCAATCATTATTGGTGATCCGGCCGAAAAAATAATTGGCTCCGTTTGTCATCGCTATGTGTGTCCCTCGTCAAAAGGTCAGTGTCCAATTACTGATCTCCATCAGGTGATTGATAACTCTGAACGAATTTTACTCAACGCAAATAAAGAACAAATTCCGATTCTGAAAACGGCTACCATGATTGAAATTTCAGGTAAAACTTTTATTCTGGAGAGTTTTATCGACATTCAGGCGCGAAAACAGGCTGAAAAAGCATTGTTTGAAAGTGAACAACGTTATCGTTCCCTTTATTCGTCAATGAAAGAGGGGATGCTTATTGGTGAATTGGTCTATTCTGGTGCGGGTTATCCAATCGATTATGTGATTGTTGATCTGAATCAGGCTTGTGCGAAAATGGTGGAAGCGAATCTCGATGAGATGATTGGTGCTAGAGCGTCAACATGGTATGAAGATGGGGTGATCACTAACCTTCAAGTCATTGAATCTGTGGTGAAGACTGGAATTCCTCAGGATTATGAACTGAGACTAGACCAGTTAGCTAAGGTTTTCCATGTCTCGCTGTCGCGTCCTGATAAGGGGCAGTTTGCGGCGATCATTAATGATGTGACCGACAGTAAAAAAGCACAAAAAGAGATTGAGCGTCTTGCCTACTATGATACTTTGACCGGTTTACCCAATCGAGTGTTGATTAAGGATCGTCTTCAGCAGGCGATGGCGCAAGCGGATCGCTCAAGTGGTTTGGTTGGGGTGTTGGCGTTAGATCTTGATCATTTTAAAAAGATTAACGATTCACTCGGTGTTGGCTGTGGTGATCAGATGCTTAAAAAGGTTGCCGATCGATTAAATTCTCATTTGCGCCAAGGTGATAGCGTTGCGCGAATGGGTGGCGATGAGTTTGTTGTCGTATTGAGCAACATTAAAACGCAAAATGATATCGCCGCAGCGGCGGGTAAAGTTTTAGACCTACTGTGTGAATCGGTGTCAATCGACGATCATCATCTCGTCTGTACCGGTAGCCTTGGTATCGCTATGTACCCAACCGACGCTGACGAAGTCGATCTGTTGCTTAAAAACGCTGATACCGCCATGTACCAAGCTAAAGAAACAGGGCGCAATCTCTATCAGTTCTATTCGCCAGATATGAACACCCGCGCCTTTGAACGACTGTTTCTCGATTCAGATTTACATCGGGCCATAGATCGCGATGAACTGGAGGTATATTATCAGCCGCAAATCAATCTTGAACAGGGCAATATAATTGGTGCGGAAGCATTATTGCGCTGGAACCATAAAGAGAAGGGCCAGATCTCACCAGCCGTCTTTATACCGTTGGCTGAAGAGAGCGATCTGATTTTTGCGATTGGCAAGTGGGTTCTCGACCATGCCTGTCAACAAGGACAACAGTGGCGCGAAGCAGGTCATGGTGATTTTCGTATTGCAGTAAATTTATCAGCGCGTCAGTTTCGCTCTGATCTGCCAAATATCGTTGCCTTAGCACTGCAAAACACCGGGTTCCCCCCCCATTTGCTCGAATTGGAGTTAACCGAAGGGTTATTGATGGATAAGCCAGAGATGGCACGAGTTATTCTGGATCAATTGCAAGATTTAGGTGTCAGCTTGTCTATTGATGACTTTGGTACGGGTTACTCATCGTTGAGCTATTTGAAACACTTCCCCCTCAATAGGTTGAAGATTGATCGCTCCTTTGTCAAAGATTTGAGTGTCGATTCTGACGATGCAACGATTGTCGAGGCGATTATTGCGTTGGCGCATGGCTTACGCTTGAATGTGGTTGCTGAAGGGGTCGAAACCATGACTCAGTTCGAATTTCTGAAAGCGCATCAATGTGATGAAGTGCAAGGCTTTCTTATGGCACGGCCCATGACATCGACTAACTTTGTTGAGTTTTTACGGAACTATACCAATCTCAGCATGGGCTGAACTGAGCCAGTAGACGACGTTATTGATGCACCATCATCTGTAATAAGTTGGTAAAATTTGTGTATTATGGGGCGAAAATAGTTTCCCACTGGATAAAACAAACAATGTGGCGGTGGTTGCTAAGGCGATCATCGCCATTTTTGTTTGCATCGAATACGATGTTGCACTTGGCTCATGTGAAAGAATATGCAACGTTGTAGTGACAACTAATTTTTTTTCGCTACACTGTAACAGGCTGTAATTTAGCCCACATTTAACGGAGTTGTATAGCTTTTGAGGTGTATTTAGTCATTTTTCAGCGTTTTTGTTACGACGTTTAATCATGATGACTTAATTGCAAAGGAGTTAACGATGGAACGAGATCAAATGACACGTAATAGTCAACAGGCTTTACAGCAGGCACAACAGTTAGCCCACCAGCAAGGTCATACTGAGGTTGACGCTGAGCACCTTTTAATGGCGCTGTTGGAGCAAAGTGATGGTTTGGTGCCGCGTTTGTTGGAGAAAATGGGTGTTGCGTTGCCATCCATACGAACGCAACTGCAAGGTTTAATTGGTAAAAAGGCGCAGGTCAGCGGTGGCGAGCAGAAGGTTTATCTGTCGCAACGTCTAGATCGTATTTTAACTCAAGCGCAACGGCAAGCTGAAGGGTTGAAAGATGAATATATCAGCGTTGAGCATCTGCTTTTAGCACTCGTAACCGAGGATAAAAAAGGGGATGTTGGTCAACTGTTAGCTTCGCATCAGGTAACGGGTAAATTAATTCTACAAGCGCTTGAGTCGGTACGTGGTCACCAGCGCGTGACCAGTGAAGATCCTGAGTCCACCTATGAGGTGTTGGAAAAATATGGTCAAGATCTCGTCGCCGCTGTGCGAGACGGGAAACTTGACCCAGTTATCGGTCGCGATGAAGAGATTCGCCGCGTGATCAGAATTCTGTCGCGAAAAACAAAAAATAATCCAGTGCTCATCGGTGAGCCGGGTGTCGGTAAAACGGCGATTGTCGAAGGTCTAGCCCAGCGGATTGTGCGCGGTGATGTCCCCGATGGCATGCGTGATAAAACGATCTTTGCCCTCGATATGGGAGCGTTGATTGCTGGGGCAAAATATCGCGGTGAATTTGAGGAGCGTCTTAAAGCGGTGCTGAATGAGATTCGTGGCAGTGAGGGGCGAATCCTGCTATTTATCGATGAATTGCACACCATCGTTGGCGCAGGGAAAACCGAAGGGTCGATGGATGCTGGTAATATGCTCAAACCGCTGTTGGCGCGCGGTGAACTGCATTGTATCGGTGCCACCACCCTCAATGAGTATCGCGATCATTTGGAAAAGGATGCTGCGCTGGAGCGCCGATTTCAACCTGTGCTGGTGCAGCAACCTACTGTTGAGGATAGCATCAGTATTTTGCGTGGACTTAAAGAGCGTTTCGAAGTTCATCACGGTGTGCAGATTCAGGATCAAGCCCTTGTCGCGGCGGCAACGCTCAGTCAACGTTATATCTCGGAGCGTTTTTTGCCCGATAAGGCCATTGACCTCGTCGATGAAGCTTGTGCCATGATCCGTACTGAGATCGATTCGATGCCAGCGGCGATGGATAGTGCGGCACGGCGGGTGATGCAGTTGGAGATTGAGGAGGCGGCGCTGGTGAAGGAATCAGATGCCGCGAGTAGGGATCGATTGAAAAATATCCAAGCGGAGCTGGCCGAACAAAAGCATATCGTCGATACCTTTAAAGCGCAGTGGAGTGTGGAAAAGTCGGCTTTAAATGAGGTGCAACAGCTGCGCGAGCAGATTGAGCAGGCGGGTCATCAATTGGAGGCTGCCGAACGTGATTATGATCTCAATAGCGCAGCTGAAATTCGCCATGGTCGTCTGCCGCAATTGGAACAACAGCTGCAACAATTGGAACAGGCGGCGGCCGAACGACCAGAAGGGCAGCGCTTGCTCCATGAATGCGTGAGTGCCGATGAGATTGCTGGCATTGTCGCCAAGTGGACAGGAATTCCCGTTGAGCGGATGCTCGAAGGGGAGCGTGAAAAACTGCTTAAACTGGATGAGCATCTCCATCAGCGGGTAATTGGGCAGGAAGAGGCGGTGCAGTTAGTTAGCGATGCAGTGATCCGTGCCCGAGCAGGGATTAAAGATCCGAGTCGGCCCATGGGCTCGTTTATTTTTCTCGGTCCCACAGGGGTGGGAAAAACCGAGTTAGCCAAAGCGTTAGCGTCATCACTGTTTGACAGTGAAGAACACATGATCCGCATTGATATGTCGGAATATATGGAGAAGCATAGTGTCAGCCGTTTGGTTGGCGCGCCACCCGGATATGTCGGTTACGATGAAGGGGGGCAGCTCACCGAAGCGGTGCGTCGTCGCCCTTACGCGGTGGTGCTGTTCGATGAGATTGAAAAGGCCCACCCCGATATTTTTAACGTGTTGTTACAGATTATGGACGATGGTCGTATAACTGATTCCCATGGCCGCACCGTCGATTTTAAAAATACGGTGATTATTATGACCTCCAACATCGGTTCAGAATTTTTACTTCAGGATGAGGGGGACGAACAGATTAGTGAAACAGCACGCGATGCTGTCATCGGTCAGTTACGCCATCATTTCCGCCCTGAATTTTTGAATCGTGTCGATGATACCGTACTGTTCCATCCATTGCGCCGTGAGCAACTCGCCAAGATTATCGACCTGCAAGTACAAGAGTTGCAACAACGTCTTAGTGAACGCCGTATCGAGATCAACCTGACCGTTGAAGCCAAGCAGTTAGTGTGTGATCGTTCTTACGATCCCCATTATGGCGCACGACCACTGAAACGTTATTTACAGCATCAGCTTGAAACGAAGATGGGGCGCGCGATTATCGCTGGTGAAATAGTTGATGATAGCCGAGTTGAGGTCGGCGTGACCAATGGGGAGTTGAGTTTAACTGTGCTTACATAACGTAGATGGCAGGTCATCAAGTCAAACAAATTTAATTTATCAGTGGTTATTCCACCACGATCGCACCTTGCAAAAAGGGCTAATCCTGTTTAAAATTAGTCTTCATCAAATAGCACCTCCAAAGGAGCCCAAGCAATGTACTCTGCACCTCTCGATTCTGATATTACCAAGCAAACGATTGACACCATCCGCCTACTTTCCGCGGATGCGGTTCAACAAGCCAACTCCGGTCACCCCGGAACCCCAATGGAAGGGGCTCCTTTGGCGTATCTTCTCTACAATCGCCACATGCGTCACAACCCCGCCAATCCTGAATGGCCAGGCCGTGACCG
>NBLY01000027.1 GCA_002084665.1 Desulfobacteraceae bacterium 4572_35.2
ATTGCAAACCAATTTATCCGATTAGAAACCGACCCGAAAGTAGGTAGAACCGTTGAAAACCATACTGATCTGCGTGAACTGGTTATACCCTTTGGCAAAACTGGTTATGTTGCACTTTATCGTTATGACATAAAGGCTGATGTGGTTGCTATTCTTGCATTCCGACATCAAAAAGAGATTGATTACATGGTGGGGGCTTAAACCTAAGAATCAAAAAGAGATTGATTACATGGTGGGGGCTTAAACCGGTCATAGTCAATCCAACCTTTTTCGGCCGCAGCTTTAACCATCGAATACTCACCAGAAACATTATACGCAACCAAAGGCAGGTCAAAACGCTCTTTGATATCGCGGATGATGTCCAAGTAAGCTAGAGCTGGTTTTACCATGAGGAAATCAGCACACTCATCAACATCGAGGGCTGCTTCACGGAACGCCTCTTGACGGTTGGCGGGATCCATTTGATAGCTGCGCCGATCACCAAATTGTGGTGTTGAATCGGCGGCATCGCGGAACGGGCCATAGTAAGCGCTGCAATATTTAACCGAGTAGCTCATGATGGGGATATGGGAGAAATCATTATCATCGAGTACGCTACGGATGGCGGCAATACGGCCATCCATCATATCACTTGGGGCAACGATATCAGCGCCAGCTTGGGCATGAGAGAGTGCTTCAGCGGTCAACAACTTGAGGGTTTCATCGTTATCAACATCGCCATCTTTAATCACGCCACAGTGACCATGATCGGTGTATTCACACATACACACGTCGGTAATCACCGTCAGCTCAGGCACCTCTTTTTTAATAGCGCGAATGGTCTCCTGAATGATGCCGGTATCGCAGTAAGCGTCAGACCCCATGCTGTCTTTACACTCGGGGATACCAAACAGAATCACCGCTGGAATGCCCAACTCATACACTTCTCGCGCTTCGATGACAATATTATCAATCGATTGCTGATAGATGCCCGGCATAGAGGGGATCTCTTTTTTGATGTTTTCACCAAAGGCGCTAAACATCGGGTAGATCATGTCATCGACACGGAGGAATGTTTCGCGAACCATACGGCGGATATTGCTGGTGCGACGCACACGGCGAGCGCGATATTCAGGAAAATACATGGAGAATCTCCTTCTCTTAGCTCCGATTGATCGGAGGAGTTTAAGTCTTAAAAAAAATGGAGGATTAACGATAAAAATCTAGCAACGCAGCAACCATGCCATCAAGGGTATAGTCCTGCGGCTCAACATCAATATGGAGCCCCAAACGCAATGCTGTGGCGGTGGTCAACGGGCCGATAGATGCCACAACAAGGGACTGCGTTAGGCTTGGGGCAGCACCTTCGAGTAGAGCGACAAAATTTTCAACACTGGAGGATGAAGTAAAGGTCACCACATCGACTTGGCGCTGATTAAACAACTGACGCAGCTGCTCACCACCACTGGCAGCAGGAACAGTTTGATAGGCGATGGGAGCATCGACCTGCGCTCCCGCTGCAGTCAATTGGGTAGGGATCAGTTCGCGCGCCAATTGCGCCCGTGGATAGAGCACCTTAGCCCCTTCAACCCCTTGCTGACAGAGGAGTTCAATAACCGCCTCGGCGCGATATTGTTGTGGTTGCAAGTCAGTTTCGCGGCCAACCTCCTGAAGGGCTTGGGCTGTTTTTGGCCCAACGCACACCCACTGCACAGTTGATGAGCTAGCGCCACTCAATTGGTCGAGGATACCTAAATGTTTCATCCGCTGATAGACCGATTGAACTGCGTTCACCGAGGTTAAGATCACATAGCGGTAGTGTGATAACTGAGTTAGGGCTTGATCGAGAGGCTGCCAACTCTCAGGGGCGATAATCTCAATCACTGGCACCGCCTCAGCAGACGCACCGTGCTGTTGGAGCAAGTGCACAAACGGCGCAACTTGGTGGCCAGCACGAGTAATCAACACCCGTTTGCCAGCTAAAAGTGATACGCCTCGTGTAGCTTGGTGTCCCGCCATCATTTAATCACTCTCAACTGCTTTAAGTTTACCCTCTGGAGCGCCAATTTTTAGATCAAATAACACTTGCAAAGCATCAACATATTGTTGCGCATCAGAATCTTTCTGTGCCTGTTTAAGTGCCTTAGTTGGTGGATGTAAAATTTTATTGGTGAGAGCCGAGCTCATGGCGATGATCGCTTTGCGGTCGCTACCACTCAAATGCTTGAGGTTGGCAAACGTTTTCTCCAGTTCAGCTTGACGTAAGGTCTCAATCTGTTGACGTAAAGCGACTATGGTTGGTACCACATCAAGCCCAGCCATCCAGCTCTGAAACTGACCAATTTCGTGTTCGACAATCTCATGAGCTTGTTCAGCCTCTTTATGACGCTCTTTAAGATTGGCATTCACCACCCCTTGTAAGTCATCGACATCATAAAGATAAACATTGTTCACATTATTAACACGCGGATCAATATCACGCGGTACAGCAATGTCGATATAAAACATCGGCCGATTTTTTCGTTGCTTTAATGCCGCCTGCACCTGATCAGCTTCGATAACAAAACTAGTCGCGCCGGTAGAAGATAAAACAATATCGGCCTGATGAAGGTGATCGTGAAAATTTTCGAACAAAACAGGCTGACCTGAAAACTCAGCGGCCAACTTTTCAGCACGAGAAAAAGTTCGGTTGGTGACCAAAACGCGCGTTACACCATTATTAACAAAGTGCTTCGCCGCTAGTTCACACATCTCACCGGCACCAATAAGGAGAACGGTTTTGCCCTCAATAGAGCCAAAAATTTTACGCGCCAACTCAACCGCTGCAAACGATACCGATACCGCATTGCCAGCGATATTGGTTTCGGTGCGCACCCGTTTGGCCACGGAAAATGCTTTGTGGAGAAAACGGTTGAGAATTAAACCAGCAGTTTTATGCTCGGCAGCATAACCGTATGACGTTTTGATTTGACCAAGAATTTGCGGTTCACCAATCACCATTGAATCAAGACTTGATGTCACATTAAAAACGTGTCTAATCGCCTCTTCACCCTGTATGACATACAGGTGCGACTCAAGGGTGTCTAGGGGGATTTGGTGGTAATCGGCAAGAAACTGCTTCAATTGCACGGTAGCGGCAGCACCATTGGTACTGACAGCGTAAAGCTCAACCCTGTTACAGGTCGAAACAATGATCGCTTCACTCACCTGTGACAAAGCAAGCATCTGCTCAAGTGGAGCCTGCATCGCCTCGGGAGGAAACGCAACCGTCTCACGTACTGACACAGGTGCCGTTTTATGACTTAATCCAACAACAATAATATCCATATTTCAATCCGCAAAAGCTCGGTAACAGTTGGTTCAAAAAGACAAAATATCCGCAGAAAGATCTCTAACCCGCCATGGAGGTATAGCTATGTAAGCCCGGCAGCAGCATGTTCACTCCGACAAAGGTAAACAGGACAAAGATAAATCCAACAATGGCCAAAATCGCAGCACGTCGGCCACGCCAACCAGTTGTTAAGCGACCGTGTAATAACGCGGCATAAATAAACCAAGTGATGAGCGCCCACGTCTCTTTTGGATCCCAACTCCAGTAAGTTCCCCACGACATTTCAGCCCATACCGCTCCTGAAATAATTCCCATTGTCATCAAAGGGAAACCAAAAGTCAGGCAGCGATAGTTGATCATATCGAGGGTGTCAAGGGAGGGTAAGCGATAGTAGAGGGCCGAGAATTTTTTGCTCTTCAACATCCGTTCCTGCATCAGATAAAAAATAGCTGCGACGAAGGCAACAGTAAAAACAGCATTGCCTAAAAAAGAAAAACTGATATGTATCGGCAACCAAAAACTATCGAGTACAGGATTAAGATCCTGTACCTGCATCGGCATCAAGCTACCAAACAGCATCAACACCAAAATAATGGTAGATGTTGTTGCCGCCAGAACAGCCATCCGTAAACGGCGATCGACCAATAAAAATGTTCCCGCCAATGTCCAAGCAAAGAACGAAAACGATTCATGTAAATTAGTTACTGGGGTGTAGCCTGCTTCGACAAAGCGGGTAATAAGGGTCACAGTGTGAATAAAAAAAGCCACCATCAACGACCAGCGCCCACAGCGGTCAGAACCGGGGCGATTGACAACCACGCTAAACAGGTAGAGTGATGTTGCTACAGCATATACGACTAATGTTAATTTAAATAACAGGATGTTCACATCCATGAGATCCCTCTATTTCTTAGCACTAAGAATAATGACCAACCGCTTAAGACGCATCAAAAACGATCCATAGTAGGCGTGCCATTAAATCACTGTCAACTTCTTTTCCCGCCGCCGCTCCAGTTGATGACGAACTCATCTGATCCGCAGCGATCACAGCGCATATATAATTTACATATTTATCATCCAAAAATGCCCCAAACTTCGAATCTATTCGAAGCCAAACAGTTCAGATTCAACCAATTGACACAGGAGTTGACAAAAGAACAATATCGCCGCAGGTCATCACCATTGTCGAGCAACCGATCTCATTGGCAGCCTGCAAAGCGGCGACCATAGCTGGGCTCGCGTTACAGTCGAGGAACAGGACACAATCATCAGCGTTAGCTTGAGCCTGCAACTGGCAGCTGAAATATTGTTCGAATGCAGCCGATTGAGCAAGGGTGGTCGCCAATCCAGCGTCTTGATTCAAAGCAACAACGGGCAAAGATGGCCGCTCTTCTCCCATTTGATACAAAAAGGCATTGGTCGCCGTGCTCGCCACACCCGCCAGTCCGTGGAGGATCATATCTCATGGCAAGCGACAATGTTTTAGAATTTACTGATAGCAATTTTGACTCTGAGGTCATCAACTCAGACACACCTGTTCTCGTTGACTTTTGGGCAACATGGTGTGCGCCTTGTAAAGCGATTGCACCAACAATTGATGCGCTAGCTGATAGCTTTAACGGCAAAGTGAAAATTGGTAAAGTTAATGTTGACGACAACCCGAACATCCCAGGTCAATTTGGTGTTCGTGGCATTCCAACCTTGATTTTATTCAAAGATGGCAAAGTTGTCGATCAACTGGTTGGTGCGATCCCTAAAAACCAACTTGAAGAGTTGATCAACAAGGCGCTTTAAATCCTGCGATCAATTGCTACCACCTTAAAAGCTCAGACGGCTAAACCGTCTGGGCTTTTTTGTTAACCGCATGAATTATATAGCGCTATTCAGCTGCTAAACTGGCATCACTACCATCACGTAAACAACGAAAAATTTGACGGTAATTTTTCTTGTCAGCTGGCCCTTTGTATGCACCAACCAAGCGCTTCAACTCAATCACATCTAAACCTGAAAACAGTTCACGCGCCTCTTCCAATGCACTTTTAGCCGTTTCTTTATCACACAATTTTTCGCGCAAAACCTCAAGTTGGTGGGTTAAGCGTGAATCATCGCGTTGCTGCTGATGATCCCCAGCAACAAATGCCTTAAGCTGATCCGCCTCATCGAGGTCAGAACGTAACAACCCAGCGACAAACTTTAGCTGCCGCTTTCTCGATCCATGCCCTTTAGTAACACGCGTTTGAGCAAGCTCGCTCAAGATACGCTCTGATGCGGGTAGGCGAGCAAAGTCGGCATCGGCCATATCGACTAAATCGTGAACAAGTTGTTCGATAGATTTTGCATCGCGTTTACGTGACGAACGACTGACTGCACTCGGTTGCTGTGGTGCTTCTTCCATCTGCATTATCCTTTACTGCTAGCTCACATTGTCGATACTCATCACAGAGACAGTACGACAATCTGGCGCATTAATTCTTATGACCAATTGTGATTAAAACTCTTTTCGGCTATCGAGCATCATGGTGACGGGACCATCGTTAACTAAGTGGACCTGCATATCAGCCTGAAACACCCCGCAGCCAACGGTGATGCCGCGCTGGCGTACCTGATCAACAAAAAGATCGTATAGATAACGTGCGCTTTCCGGTGGAGCCGCCGCTGAGAATCCCGGCCGTCGCCCCTTACGACAATCCGCCAACAGAGTAAATTGCGACACCGCGAGCAGCTCCCCTTCAATTTGGCTAAGGGAGAGATTCATCTTGCCCTTGTCATCCTCAAAAATTCGTAAATTGAGAATTTTATCAATCAAATAGTTAAGGTCTTTCTCGCTATCACCAGCGGCAACGCCCAACAAGACCACCAGCCCTTGAGCGATGGAACCGGTAACGGTTTGATCTACCTCGACACGTGCTGATGTCACACGTTGAATCACAGCTCTCATCGCTTAGACCATCCAATCTTGAATTACGCCACCAACCTCTTCAGCACAGCGAACCACGGCATCAACATCGTGATGGGTCTCTTGATCACTAACTAAAATAGTTTTCATTCCCAATGCTGATGCAGTATGTAGGTTTTCAAGGCAATCTTCTACCATAACACACTGTTCACCAGATAATCCCGTTGCGGCCAGCACCGCATCATAAGGGGAACGATGGGGTTTGGGGATGTAATCACTAACCCGAATATCAAAAACATCCTCAAAACAATCCGTAATTTTAAGACAGTTGAGAACACGGTGAGCGTGACACAGGCTACCGTTGGTAAAAACGAACTTGCGCTGCGAAAGGTTGTTTAACATTTCGCGCAACGGCCTATTTTCAGATAAGCGACTGGGAACATCAATGTCATGGACATAGTTCAAATAGTCTTCAGGGTCAGCATCGTGTTCACGAATTAGACCTTGGAGGGTCACACCATAGTGTTGCCAGTAGCGTTGACGCAAGGTGTCCACCTGATCTTTATCAATACCAACCACATGATGCATATAGTGGTTAATCCGCACATCAATAAGGTTGAACAGCGCACGGTCTGCGCCATACAGAGTGTTATCAAGGTCAAACAGGATCGCTTTCATCGCCTAGAGCTTCGACTCTGGCAACTCGCCACTAAACACCTCAACTGCGGGGCCTGTCATATAAAGCGCTCCCGATTCGTGATATTCCATCTGCAAGTCACCGCCAACGAGGTGATTGGTGATAATGCGCTGGGTATGCCCCGCTAAAAAAGCAGCAACAGTCACGGCTGAAGCACCGGTACCACAGGCAAGGGTCTCACCGGCACCACGCTCCCAAGTGCGCTGACGAACCTCAGTGGTTGAGATCACTTGCACAAATTCAACATTTATTCGACGTGGAAACTGCGGATGGTTTTCGATCAATGGCCCCCAATAGTGGACGGGAAAACTGTCAACATCATCAACAAAAACGACACAATGGGGGTTGCCCATTGATAGACAGCTGACGATAAAAGTGCGATCTTCAACCTCAAGAGGAATATTAAGGGCCTGACTTTGACCATCACCGAGCATCGGAATTTCATCACGACACAAACGTGGCTGGCCCATATCAACACGCACCTGATCAACCCGATCATTGCCGTCGGTAAACAGCTCCAAGGTCAACACCCCTGATTGTGTTTCAACAGTCAGGCAACTTTTCACCGCAATACCGTGATCATAAACATATTTCGCCACACAGCGCACACCATTAAAATGGCGATCACTAACCCGTTGCGCAACAGTCACTGGGTCATTAACGGTTTGGTTAAAACAATCAACATAAACATAATCGTTCCCAGCACCCTGCATTTTAACAAACTTCATCCGTTCACCTCGTCACATCTTGATTCACATACCGTTGGGTCAGCATTCCCAGCCGACGTGTCAGCATTTATTACCACACGTGTACCAGCAAGACGATCATTCCATCCGCGCTGTTCGACATCAAACAATACGCGAAAATAACCCCATCCGCCACACAACAACGATAGCAGGCCACCGACGGTACGAAAGCCCCCCTCACCCAAGCACGGCAAATCACCATTTTCGTTGACAACAGTGAGCTTAACCATCTTTTTACCCACGGTTTGACCTGCACAATGCAACAACGTGAAGTAACTCAAAAACGCTGCAATTAAGATAAGATAGTAGGTGATGCGCAATGACATATTTTCGAGCAATAGATGTAAAAAGTCGAGGATTGGTTGGTCTAGGCCCCAGGCACCAACGGCGACAAAAGCACACCAGATCGCAACAAGAATAACGAGGTCGACAATTGTTGCAATAATACGACGGAGAACATAATGGGGTGCGTCACCATCGTCAGCAGATTCGTCGCTCATTGACGCAAAACGGCTAATCTCTTCATCCACTCCAGTGATATAGTTCCCCCCATGATCGCGTGACTGCAAAAAAGAGGGAAAAACCCTCTCCTTACGTGGCGTGGAGGATTCACTCGTTTGAATCACCTTCTTCACTGGTAAAGGGGGAGACGCTAACTGAAATGCTGGTTGTGCTGAAGCATCCAATTCCGCAGAAGGCACCACAGAACCATCCCCCTTCTGGGACAACAATAAACCACATTTTTTACAGTTTTCTAAACTGTCAAAGCTATGATAACCACATTGTGAACATCGCATACTGTTTGATCTTCCCTAATGGTTGTTAGTTTATTTAACTACAGATTCAAAACCACCCCTCAAGATTGGGTGGCGATAGCCTCTCGTTTTGGTACGAGATTTAAATCTCCATAATGAAACTGTAAAATCGCCGAGAGTGCGAAACCTGCCGTCTCAGTCCGCAAAATTCGTGGCCCTAAGCCAACGGGTATAAAGCCATATTTCAAGGCACAATCAACCTCAGCAGAGCTCAATCCCCCTTCGGGGCCGACGACAACAGCGACACTCTCAGGTGACTGGCACGGCAAAACATCCCGAATCGGCTGCGTAGCCTCCTCCCACAGAATCAACTTAAACTGTGCTTGGCATTGCGATACAGCCTGCTCAAGGGTCAACGGTGATTCGACTTGAGGTAGCCAGCCACGCCCTGACTGGCGCGCTGCTTCATTAATAATTCGCTGCCAGCGTTCAATTTTTCGCGCTACCTTATTGGCTGGCACAGAGAACTGACAACGATCAGTCGTCACAGGTTGAAAGCGTGCCACACCCAGCTCAGTGTTCTTCTGTAAAATCAGATCAAATTTATCACCAGAGGGGAGCGCTTGGATCAATTCAAATCGCAGCGCTGTTTCCTCCTCAAACCAGTGATCCACCACAGCGACAGAGCCACCATTTGAACTCAGCGTTTCAATTTGACCATGACAACACTGGCCATGGCCATCACAGAGTAAGATATCGGCTCCCTGACGCAAGCGAAGAACCGTTTTAATATGATGGGCAACCTCTTTTGGTAACGAGATTTCAGTTGAACCAAGCAGTCCCTGTGGAACAAAGAAACGGCGCATCAATCTGCCTTAGTATAGACGATACAAGCCCATTCCTGCTCATAATAAAGCTGTGGACCGACCATATTAAACGGGGCAAATGCCTCAGTGACTAGAGCAACTTTTTCATCAAGGATACCTGACAGAATCAAAGTCCCCCGCGCTGCAAGGCGATCCACCAACGACTGAGCAAGACGAATATTCTCTTCGGCGAGAATATTGGCTAGAATCACATCAAAGTTATCAGGCAACTGTTCGAGCAGGGTATCAGTCACCTCAATCGCACCACTTAAACCATTTTGGGCAATATTATCTCGTGCTGTTTGGCACGCCTCAGAATCAATATCGCAGGCGATAATCTCAGTGGCCCCTAAGGCGGCAGCAGCAATGGCCAAAATACCTGAACCAGTACCAACATCTAAAATACGATTCGGCGCTAGAGTGTCAGGGGAACAATTATCAAAAAGCTGCGCCAAAGTTTCCAAACAAAGATGAGTTGTACCATGCGTTCCAGTACCAAAGGCCATGCCGGGATCAAGGGTGACAACAACATCATCGCCCTGGGGACAGTAGTCCTCCCAGCTTGGCTTGATCACTAGTCGAGCCCCTATCTTGGCGGTCGAGAAGTGCTGCTTCCAATCTTCAGCCCAATCCTGTTGGCCCATTTCACCAACAACGATTTGAACATCCGCCAGTTCGGGATATATCTGAGCGAGTCGCTGAAGGGACAGATCAAGATCCTGCAACAAAACAGCTTGGCGCGAGCAATCTTCAAAGTAAGCTTTCACCGTAAAGATATCGCTATCTGTTTCATCAGGATCGGGGGGGATAAACGTATCCAAAGATCGCTCTTCGACAACAACACCCACGCTGCCAAGCTCATTGAGCTCATGACAGAGAAGATCCGCTGTCGACACGGGAACACGTAACATTATTTCAAGCCATTTATCAGTCATTTCGCTTATGTAACAAAGCTCTCCCCTAAAGGCAATAAAAAACCTTGACAATCCTTCACCAATATCGTTTAACTTGACCGCTACTAATGAGCTAAACACTCTATATGGTAACAATCGACCACATAGTGGCTTGACTTTCGCAAAATAGTTGCCCATTTCAACCTAATGAGGGTTGCAGTTCTACTCAGACCTGCTACAGTCTTTAAAAAGGCTAATGAATTGACAATATCTTGACTAGACAAATACAGGATCAAATGAACAATCCTAAGGTTTTTCTCCTCTCCGATGCGACAGGGGAAACAGCTGAAAACTTAGTCAATGCGGCCTTAACCCAATTTCGTGGTGTTGGCGCGCAACTGAACCGAATCAGCAATGTGCGCACGAAAAATCAGGTATATGAAGCTCTTGATGCAGCAGTTGCCCAGCGCGCACTGGTGATCTACACAATGGTTAATCGCGAACTGTCACGCTTGGTTCACGACGAATGTGAGGCTTTAGGGCTAACAAACTTTGACATTATGACACCGTTACTCATGCGCTGCTCAGAGTTTCTCGGTGCAACACCAAACGAAACACCCGGACTACTACATGGTGTTGACGAAGAGTATTTTCGCCGTATTGATGCCGTAGAGTTTACCGTGCGTAATGATGACGGCCAAGAAACACGCTTCTTAAACAAGGCCGACATTGTCCTTGTCGGGGTTTCACGAACCAGCAAGACACCTCTTTCGATCTACCTTGCTCACCGGGGTTGGAAAGTGGCGAACATCCCGCTGGTTGGTGGTATCGACCCACCAAAGGAGTTGCTAAACATCGACCATAAGCGGGTGATCGGACTGGTCATCAACCCTGAACGTTTGGTTGAACTTCGAGCATCGCGATTGCGCAACCTCGGTCAAGACCCGCGCACGGCATATGCTGATTTTGAGCAAGTTGAGGCCGAGCTAAAACAAGCAAAGGCGTTTTTCCGCAAGCAAAAGTGGTCAATTATCAACGTAACGGGGAAGGCAGTTGAAGAGACTGCAAATGAAGTATTGGTCAAATTAAAATTAAAATAGTTCACCGCACATCATGAAATTCAATTTCACATTGCAACGTCAGTTGCACATTATCAACCGCAAGAGATTGCAGATAGAGGAGTACTTACCAATGAAAATTCTAGTCGTTGAAGATGAAAAAAAGGTTGCTAGCTTTATTCAGCGTGGTCTTGAAGAGGAGAGCTTTAGCGTTGACATCGCGACCAACGGTGAAGAGGGTCTTACTATGGCCGAAGCTAACCATTACGACCTGATCCTGATGGATGTAATGTTACCAAAAAAAGACGGCCTTACCGTCATTAAAGAGCTACGAGAGTATGGTCTCCTTGAGTACTTCATGCGCAATCCAAATCAAGTGCTAACGCGCGCTATGATTGCTGAGCATGTATGGGACTACACCTTCGATTCGTTTACCAACATCATTGATGTCTATGTTAACTACTTGCGCAAGAAGGTTGACAAAGACCACGCCAAAAAGCTTATTCACACGATCCGTGGTGTCGGTTATGTCCTAAAGGAGGACTAATTGTTCCTACCCCATTCCGCTAAAGATCGCCTAGTACTTTGGGCCATCCTCGCGCTGGCTGTCACCTCGACAGCCAGCGCTGTGGTTTGCCTTACCTACTCCTCGCGTGTGGCGAAAGTTGCTGCAAACACGGCAACAACAGCTGCGGGTCAAGGGCTAAACTTCAACATACTACTCCCCCTTATCGTCCCTTACATTTTGGTACTCGTCGCCCTCGTTGTGCTATTTACTTGGCGGGTCAACCGCTGCATCAACCCACTTATTGACCTAACGCAACGCTGCCGCGAAATCACCATTGACAACCTCAGCCTCCGTTTTTCCTGCAGCGAGAACTGCAGTGAGGCCAACGCCCTTATTGCAGAGTACAACACCATGCTCGACCGCCTTGAATCAGGGGTAAAAAGGGTTCGTCAATTTTCGGGCGATGCCTCCCACGAACTTCGCACCCCCTTAACAATTTTACGTGGTGAAACCGAAGTTGGTTTACGCTGGGCAAAAACGGCGGACGAGATGCGCAACATCCTCCAATCGAACATGGAGGAGATTGAACGGATGGGGCGGATCATTGAAGACCTGCTGACCCTCGCTAAAAGCGAATCAGGTGAACTGCCACTATCTATCCGGGAAATCAGCTTAAGTGACCTATTGCAAGAACTTTACCTGCAAGGCAGAACCCTCGCTCAATCAAAAAATATCGAGGTAACATTAGGCCATCAGGTCAATGAAGAGATTTTTATTCACGGTGACGATCTCCGTTTACGCCAACTTTTCCTTAACCTGCTCAGCAATGCCATTCGCTATACCCAGGACAACGGCAGCGTAACCATTGATGTCGACCGCCAAGACTCTCGGGTCATCGTTGAAATCAGTGATAATGGCATCGGTATTCCAGCCAAGCATCTGCCCCATATTTTCGAGCGCTTTTACCGCACCGATGAAGCTCGCAATCGCAGCAATGGCGGCACAGGTCTCGGATTAGCAATCGTAAAAGGGATTGCAGATGCCCATAAAGGCACGATTCAGGTCACATCAACTGCAGATGTTGGCAGCACATTCTCAATCAGCCTCCCTATTGATGGACCAAAACCAAATTATAAACAGCAATAACGCAGACTTAATGTTTGCGCCCACAGCGATACATATTAGTTTTGACCAACTCAACTTTTGAACTTCATAGAGGAACTGCATGAAACGGATCACCATCTCTCGGCTTATTTTGGCCTTAATAGTTCTAGTTCCAGCTACAGGCTGGAGTCACACGCCTGATTTTGTTGCGCTAACCAAACAGTTAAAGCCTGCTGTAGTGAATATCAGCACTACATTACACAACCAATCAACGCCGTCCAGCGACCAACAACCATCATCGATTCACCGTGATTTCTTTGAAGAGTTTTTCAATAACTTTCTTCAAGAATACAATGGCCCGCACGACCCCAAAAAATCACTCGGATCAGGTTTTATCATCTCTGATGATGGCTATATTCTGACCAACGCCCATGTCGTTGACAATGCAGATGAGATCAAAGTTCAAATCGCTGGTGGGGCGGTTTTCTCGGCGACAGTACAAGGGGTTGATCCAAAACTCGATCTTGCCCTATTAAAAATTGAAACGGACGAAAAGCTACCAACGGTAACCCTTGGCAACAGCGACAAACTTGAAATCGGTGAATGGGTCATGGCAATTGGCAACCCATTTGGCCTCCAACAAACGGTAACCGTTGGCATCGTTTCAGCTAAAGGTAGAGTACTTGGTGCAGGTCCTTACGATAACTTCATCCAAACGGATGCCTCCATTAACCCCGGCAATTCGGGTGGGCCACTCTTTAATACCCACGGTGCAGTTGTCGGCATTAACGCAGCCATCGTCTCCGGCGCACAAGGGCTTGGCTTTGCGATCCCTATTAATACAGCAAAACATATTTTACCCCAGCTCAAAGCAACAGGCCATGTAACACGTGGCTGGTTAGGTATCACTATACAAAAAGTATCCAAAGATCTGGCTGATTCGTTTGGTCTCGCAACAACGAAGGGCGCACTGATCTCCTCCATCACTGAAAACTCTCCGGCTCAACAGGCGGGCTTAAGGCGCGGGGATATTATCATGACCCTCAACCAGCACCAGATTGAGACCATCAACGACCTACCACGTTTAGTAGCCGACATAGCCATTGGTGACACGGCAACTATCGGAGTCTACCGCGATGGGACGATTATCAACATCACGGTGATGATTGGACAACAAAATGGCGAAGAGAAGATTGTAGCAACCCCCGTTCGCGACAACCCTCTCGGCATCACAACCATGGACCTTAGCGATAAGATAAAAAGACGACTAAATATCCAAGCCGATCAAGGCGTTGTGATCACCTCAGTTATTGCTGGCGGTGTTGCAGAACAAGCGAAGTTGCTCGCTGGAGACGTAATTGTTGAGTACAACAATCAACAAATTTCGAGCCAATTCGACCTCAATAAAGCCATCACATCGGACAACCACGAAAGAGTTCAACGCCTCCTCATTCAACGCGGCAACGGTTTATTTTTCACAACATTAAATCTTAAATAATGGTAGCGAAATAAATCGCCAGCGCTAACAACAACGCAGCAACCTATGACACAAAGATCAACAATTACGCACTGTGCATTCGCACAGTGCGTAATTAAATCGCCTATGCTAGCTTTCCCGCATGCGGATTAAACTCAAACACCAAATCTTAATGGCCCCAGCAGCCGTCCTATTAATTATGGGACTTTTACTTATTTTTCTTCAGTATACCTACTGGGATTTATCGGTCAAACGCCGTCAGGCTAACGACCTCGTTAAGGTGTTCATCTCGTTAGCTGAGGCTGATCTTGCGGCAAAGAGAATCCATGCGCTATCTACGGCACTGCGGCGTAATTTCGTTGTTAATGCGCCTCGCCTTGAGGAAATGGATCAACTATACGCTCACCTCTCTCAGGCCATCAACCACACCCTGACGCACCTAGAAGTACCCCCAGAAACTGTTACCGTATTAAATCAAGCCGTTGCTGACCTCGACCCCAGTGAGGGCATTGATACCGAACGTTTTCTTTCTGCCCTCTCGGTCATGCGGCCTAAAGTGATCACCCTCATTGAAATGGCGCGCAGCCAACGCGGGAAAATTAAACGGGAACAAAACAAAAGTATTGGTGAGTTAGTTGCACGAACAGCTCTGGTTTCCCTTATTGTCATGAGCGCATCCATTGTTTTAGGGATTCTATTATCTCTATTCTTTGCACGCCGAATTTTACGCCGAATCCAACTGATCTCGTCTGGCGCAAGTAGCCTCCTGCGCGGTGAACGCAAACTGAGCACCGCCCCCGAAACAATTAGCGATGAGCTTGACGACCTCAACGTTTCACTTGGCAATATGGCTGACAAGTTGATTCGTGTTGTTGGTGCTGAAAAATTACTCGAAGGGGCAGAAGAGGAGCGCCGCCGTATTGCGCGCGACCTGCACGACCAAACCCTTTCGGATCTCTCAAGCATCCTACGTGACATTCAAGAATTAAAATCAGGAACATGTGCGAATGTGGCGATAAAGATCGAAACAGAGTTGCAGGGGGCTATCAATAATTTAAGGGAGGTCATGGATGATCTCCATCCACAAACCCTTGATGTCTTAGGCCTCAACGCCGCCCTACAATCTCATATTGAAACCCATCAAAATGGCAATGGCCACAGTGTCGAGAGCAACTATTATGCTTCCGATTTAGCTGAAGAACTTGTGCTACCGAAATCGACGCAACTGCAACTCTACCGCATCATTGTTGAAGCTGTACATAATGTGTATCGTCACTCTGGCGCGTCCCGTTACGAAGTCAACTTTGATGTGGCCAATCAACAGATCGTTCTATCGGTTGAAGATAACGGTTGCGGATTCACCTTATCCAAGGACGCTCTAGGTCGTGGTCTGCACAACATTCAAGAGCGAGCTCGCACCATTGGCGCTACGGTCGAATGGCGCTCCTCCCGTTTTTCCACGGGAACGCGCTTTGAAGTATCAATGGAGTACAACAAGAGTGCCGAGATCGAAACGACATAAACAGCGCTGGAATCAGTAGACGACAATTCATAACGGAGAGACACCATGCCAGCATTTAAAATTATTATCGCCGAAGACAATCCCAAAGATTTTGAATTTCTTGAACAACTTTTAGCTGATTGCGACCTAGCTAAATTCACTATTGCTCGGGCACCAAACGGTCAGGCTGCCCTTGAAATGGCTCTAGAAGTTGAAAATCCGTTGGTCATTAGCGATATACAGATGCCTGAATTGAATGGAATTGATTTTGCCAAGGCCCTTTGGGATCAAAAGCCCCAAGCACGAATTGTTTTTTGGAGTCAATTTAAAGATGAGATGTACGTGCGCTCGCTCCTAAAAATCGTACCGCCAGAAACAGTTTACGGCTACATCCTGAAATCGAACACCAAGAGCCGCATCGCTTCGGCTGTTGTTACCGTGCTAATTGATGAACAATGCTGGATCGACCCAGATGTGCGAAAAGTTCAAGGTCGAACGGGTCACAGCCAAACCGCGCTCTCCGATATTGAGTTCGAAGCGCTCATCGATATCTCGCTAGGACTAACCGACAACCTGATCGCCCAGCGCCGCTACCTCTCACGACGTGGCGTGCAGAGCCGTCTGAACTCACTGTACAACAAGCTCAGTATCGATCAAGAGCAATTTCAAACCGATAAAGTTGGTGATGCCTTCAACCCACGTAACCGCGCTGTCTCAGTCGCCATCCACCGTGGTCTGATCAACTCCTTTGAGCTTGAGCACGAAGAGCGCGAACTGCAAGAGTGGTTGGTTCAGTTTAAAAAACGCAACAAAATCAATGAGTAGTCTTCGCGTCAACGTCTGATAAAACCAACAGCTCCTGCGCTCTAGCTAATGCGGCATCGATATGGCGAACAACCTGCTGTTCGCCAAGCTCAACGTACAGTTGAGTTCGCTTCAGCTTGGTCAACACGTTGTCCTGTACGCCTGACAAAATCAGTTGCGTCTGCTCGCTGCTGGTTTTTTCTAACACATCTTCCAAAACACGGATAGCCGTCGCATCGATGGTAAAAATATGACGCATACGCAAAATGAGGACTTTGGGTGGTTGTTCAATAATGCTCAAGGTATCCTTAAACTGATTGGTAGCACCAAAGAAAAACGGCCCATGCACTTCAAACACCTCGACCCCTTGTGGAATTTGGTATAGCGAGATTGAGCGATCATCTTCCTGCTCATCATCCAAGTTAAAACCAGCCTCACCACTCACGTGGCGAACCTGTGTTGCGCTAGCCATCCGTTGCATAAACAGCAGCGCCGACAGCACTACGCCAACCTCAATCGCCACAGTTAGATCGACAAACACCGTCAAGGCAAAGGTGGTCAACATCACAAAGATATCGTTCCGTGGCGAACGAAACAAACGTACAAAGTGGCGCCACTCGCTCATATGGTAGGCAACAACTAACAAGACTGCGGCTAATGTAGCTAAGGGGATAAGGCTTGCCCAGCGACCAAACACCATCATAATCATGAGCAATGTCAACGCGTGGACTAATCCAGAAATAGGCGTTGTACCACCATTTTTGACATTGGTTGCCGTTCTAGCAATGGCACCGGTGGCTGGAATACCACCAAACAGCGGACAAACCATATTCGCAATCCCCTGCGCAACTAACTCCATGTTCGATTTATGGCGGTGCCCCGTCATGCCATCTGAAACCACAGCTGACAGGAGTGATTCGATCGCAGCCAACAGGGCAATCGTTAATGCTGGTGAAATTAACGCGGGGACCATCGCCCACTCAAAATTGGGCAACTGGGGCCGTGGCAACATCGTTGGCACTTGACCGAAAGCACTACCAATAGTTGCGACGGGCAGATCAAACCCCTGCACAATGAGAGTGGTCACAATCAAGGCAACAATCGAACCGGGAACTTTTTTAGTCACCCGTGGCCATAGAACAATAATCGCCAATGCCAACCCTGCGACAACTACAGCATAGATGGAGAAAGTAGCTAAGTTATGCGCGTACAACACCACACGATCAACAAAACCAGTTGCCGTTGTTTCCAATCTCAGGCCAAACAGATCCTTCACTTGGGTCATAGCGATAATCAACGCAATACCACTGGTAAAACCGACCGTCATCGGGTACGGAATAAACTTAATCGCCGTACCTAAACGACAGACACCCATCACAATCAACAGTGCTCCAGCCATCATGGTAGCAATCGCCAAACCAGCATAACCATGCTGCTGAACAATGGAGAACACCACTACAATAAACGCACCGGTTGGCCCACCAATCTGCACTCGGCTGCCACTAAATAGTGAGATAAGAAACCCCGCAATAACTGCGGTGTACAAACCCTGCTCAGGCTTCACCCCCGAGGCGATGGCAAAGGCAATCGCTAAAGGTAGGGCAACGACGCCAACGATTAACCCAGACATTAAATCTTCAACCAGTCGCTTGCGTGAGTAACCCTCTTTCAGGCAACACAACAACTCTGGCACTAAACGCGAAGTCATCAGTACTCCTTCTGATAAACTCGTCGTTAGATAGATATCAGATGGTCTCGACTCTACAGAATATTACGTAAAGGGGAGGCAAGGTGATAGGTACCTTCCGAACCTTATTAATAAGTCTCGATAGGCGATACTCAACAAACCTTTGTGGTATGGGTATCGTCTTGCAGATGGGTAGCCTAGGCTTTTTTCAAACAGTTGACAAGGGGAGATTAGCGTTTTAATTGATAGCGGCGAACGGCCCGATTATGCTCCTTGAGAGTGTACGAGAAGTAATGCCCCCCCTCACCTGTCGCAACAAAGTAGAGATAGTTAACCTCTTCAGGATAGGCCGCGGCGCGTAGGGCAGCTAATCCTGAATTAGCAATTGGCCCAGCTGGCAAACCGCGCTTCATATAGGTATTATAAGGGCTGCGGGTACGCAAATCCTTACGGGTTAAGTTACCGTTAAAATCCTTAATACCGTAAATAACCGTCGGATCAGCCTGCAACATCATGCCGCGCTTGAGACGATTATGAAACACCGCCGAGATGCGTGGCATCTCTTGGTCGTTGCCAGCTTCTTTTTGAATAATTGATGCCAGAGTCAAAAGCTGGAACTCATTTAGTCCGTGTTTTTTTGCCGCAGCAAGAAGTGGTTTGGTCAAGTGCTGCTGTGTCTGGCTGACCATCACTTGCAAAACTGTCTGTTCAGAACTTCCAGGAGCGAAGCGGTAGGTTTCAGGGAACAGATAGCCTTCGAGAGAGGAGCCCTTGATGTTTAGCTTTTGGCGGAACGCTTCATCCTTTAATAGGGCACGATAACGGGCCTTATCCCCCAAACCAGACTGAGCACAAAAGTCGACCACCTCAACAGCGGTCATCCCCTCAGGGAGGGTACACTGTGTTAGCTCAACTTTTCCGGCAACGACAATACGTAAAACATCGCGGGTGGACTGCGCACCCTGAATACGATAAACGCCCGCTTGAATTTTTCGCCCCTCGCCCGTTAAACGTACTAACAAACGAAAGATAAACGGATCGGTGACCACACCCTTAGCCGCAAGGTTTTGTGCGATTTGCGCCACCGATTGACCCGATTCAATGGTAATGACAACGCCATCACTGTCACCGACTAGAGATGATTCTGGTTCTATAGGCCGCAACACAGCCACTGCAAAAACCAGCACTGGGATGCCAACAAAGAGGGCAAAAACCAACACAGTTTGCCACAATCGGCGCCACAATTGCCACTCGCTTCGATCGCCCTGCTCAACAGAGGCAGGCGAGTTACCCTTTAAATTTGGTTTCTGTGCCATTGCGTAGCCGTTGGATATTAGAAGAATGGCGGTAAATAATGCCACTGGCAATCAAAACAGTTGCCATGATCACGGGGAGGGAACTGCCCAACAGACAGACCGCAAACGGGATCAGCGCTGCCGCACAGATTGACGCGAGAGACACATAACGCCAGCGCCACAACACTCCAGCAAAAACCAACACAGCCACACCAACCACTGCCCGACTGGCGAACGTCACCAGCTCCAGCGATGCGAGTCAACACCACACCACTAGGGACGGCACCGACCAAGTAAGCCACGACAAGGATTATTGCTAGTTGCATAACTCTATCGACCTTCCTATGAAAAAACAAATAGTTAGCGATTATACTTCGTTCAAATAGTGCCTGCGTTTTGTACCATAAATCGACATAGAACAGTACAACAAACGCACTTCTCCCCTGCGTAGCGCGGCAAACTTTTGATTTAACGACAACCCACCACCAATACGGTATAATATTTTTGTGACTATTCAGCTGATAAACTGGTAACGCCCATTCCAAGGGCCACAACGAACTGGCACCAGCCAACAAGAGAAAGCCACACAGACATGACTGATCACACATTTCTTCTCGAACTGTTAATTCTTCTGGCCTTAGCCCTTGGCAGTGCTCTTATCTTTACCCGACTGCGACTATCACCCATCATTGGCTATCTCGTTTCGACACTGTCCACGGCCGCATGGCACTGGGCATTCTCCTTGCTCAAGACTTAGCGGTAGTATTTTTTCTCATCGCCCTACCGCTCATTGCTGGCCAAGCGTTAAGTTTCTCACTCATCGCCTTTAGTAAGGTCGCGGCACTACTGGTCGGCTTATTTATCTTTTCCAAATTTTTACTGCAACCGCTGTTGCTAAACATTCTCAAGTCTCGCTCACAAGAGCTGTTTCGCATCACCATCCTTGCGTTGATCCTCACTACCACTTGGCTTACCGGTGAAGTTGGCCTATCTCTTGAGCTTGGTGCGTTTCTAGCTGGGCTGGCATTAGCTGAATCACCCTATGCCCACCAAGCACTATCGGATATTTTGCCATTTAGAGACACTTTTTTAGCCATCTTTTTCGTCTCAATCGGCATGTTGGTTAACCTCCAACTGGTCATCGCCCAGTGGCCCTTACTCCTCGCGGCGACACTAGCGGTCTCCATTATCAAATTTTTAGCTGCAGTCTTAGCAACAATGCTGTGCAGGAAACCATTACGCGTCGCCATACTCAGTGGCTTCTTGCTTTTTCAAGCAGGTGAGTTTTCGTTCGTTTTTCTTAAAGGCGCAATGGATTTAGCTCTCATTTCAGACACAATCCACCAGATCACCCTCGCAGTTATCGCCTTGACCATGATCGCCACCCCCATTATTGCAGGCCAAGCCGAACAATGGGCCGCAACCATTGCAGCATGGTTTGGCACTCCACCTAAGGATATCCATCCTGAAATACAGGAAAAAACTGGCAACCTTACAGGTCACGTACTAATTGCTGGTTATGGTCTTTCGGGACGAAATATCGGCTGGTTATTGAAACAGTTCAACATCCCCCACCTTTACATTGAGCTCAATGGCACTAATGTCCAACGAGGAAAGCGCGACGGTGATTTCATTATTTACGGTGATGCAACCTCGCGTGATGTACTTCTTGAGGTGGGCATTGAGCGAGCAAAAGCGTTGGTATTATCAATCAATGATCCTGCCGCTGCCGCACGAACCATTGGCACCGCACGACAGCTAAACTCGAAGCTGACAATTCTAGTACGCACTCGCTATGTTGCAGAACTTGAACACCTACATAACCTCGGTGCCGATGTGGTCATCCCCGATGAATTTGAAGCGAGCCTACAACTCGGTAACAATCTGATGCACCGCTTCAACCTAAACGAAGGCAGAATACTTCACGCTATTTCACAACTACGCCAACAGCATTACAATTCGATGGTCACTGCCAACGCACCCGCTCAGGGACTTTCGGTACTCGACAGCGGCCAACTTGACTATCTAGCACTCCCTGACAACTCCCCCTACCTAAATGCTTCACTAGCTGAAATCGACCTAAGAAATCAGGCGGGAGTTACCGTGGTCGGTGTAATTCGTAAAGAACGGACCATCTACAATCCATCAGGATCGTTCCGCATCGAGCAGGGAGATACATTAATGCTCCTCGGTGCCAACGATGACATGTTACAAGCAAGTGAAGTGCTGCACGGTCACCCGCTCTAAAAACAACTCTGCACAGCGCAACAGATTGCGCTGTGCAGAGCATCTCAAAAGCAATCAACACAGGGATTGTGTTTGTTTTATTCTGGCATATTAGCGATGGTGGTCGTTTCACCGAGGTGATTTTTCAAAGTATAATTCTGCTCATCTTTGCCCAAAATAGTATAATTGGGCATCAGCGAAATCTTACCGATATTGGTCGCTACCACGTACATCGGCTGCGCCAGACCAGTTGTATGACCGCGTAAAGCATCGCGGATCAATTCAGCACCCTTCTCCACTGGTGTACGAAAATGGTCAATCCCCGGAGCTGCTTCACAATAAAACACATAATAGGGACGAATCCGTACCGTTAACAGCTTTTGGTGTAACGCTCGGAAAGTCTCAACATCGTCGTTAATCCCCTTGAGCAGTACCGCCTGATTGCCGACATTTATTCCACAACGCATCAAGTCAAAAACAGCGCGCGCCGTATCTTCGGTTAACTCCTTAGGGTGATTACACTGGGTGTTGATCCATATTGGCACCTTATGATACTGGCCAAGAATCTTCTGCAAGTTCTCGGTGATGCGGCACGGCAACACGATCGGCACTCGTGAACCGATACGGATCATCTCCAAATGGGGAATCTGACGAAGACGGTCAATCAAGTAAGCGATCTGCTCATCAGGCAGCAGCAGCGGGTCGCCACCGGTGACCAACACATCACGTACCTCAGGGTGAGCTGCGATCCAATCTAGCCCCTCATCAACGTTGAAGTCGAGCTTCAGATCACCATCAACCACTAACTCCTTACGAAAACAATGGCGGCAGTAAACAGCGCACGTTTGAGTGACGGTAAAAGCGACACGGTCCTTATACTGGCGGGCGATACTATCTGGCCGCACCTCATCGGTGGCCCGATTTTCCTTCCATATCAAATAATCTTCCATACCAAAGACATTTTCCTGCTCTTGGCGTGACGGAATCACCTGTTTACGGATTGGGCAGTTCGGATCGTCACGATCCATCAACGAGGCAAAATACGGGGTGGTTCCCCAAGTTGTCGTATTGGTTTCGAGCACCTTACGCTCTTCGTCAGTTAAATTAACGTACTGTTCGAGGCGGTCAATGGTGTTAACAAATTCACTGAGTTGCTCTTGCCACTCGGCTACCATGGTATCTCCTTTGCGGGTTAGAATGAAATTTGACGCAAAGCTAATTCAACACCAAAGAAGAATAGTACAAACGTGGGTCACGCAAATATACACAATCAGCAGCGTGCTGGTATTTATGGATTGGATTTATGATAAGAGGTTAGGGCCACCCGCACCCGATCTCAGAATGGAACATTCCAAGCCAGTGCTGCCCTAGAGAGAGAGGGTTCGTCCCCAACATGCCGGAGCATGATCGGTCCACCTCACTTGCGGGTCTATGGTCGGACCGTCCAGATTGAACGCCGCCATGAATAAACGGAGTCTAACACAAGCGTATACGGATAGCAAATGAGGTGACAAAAAATGACATATTTGGGACTGGACCAACCGTCACTTTCGCAAAACTGGAGTCCAGCAGTCTATGTCAAACCGCTGGTTAGCTGCCCCAGTGAACCGACAGACACCTGACACTGTGCCATGATATTGATTTGACAAAACCATCAATTAAAAATGCCTCCGATCCCTATTGGAATCGGAGGCATTCAACTAAAACAATCTATCGAGCTAAGGACAAAGCCTACTTGCGCACACCATCTGCCGTATCTTCGATCCATTTTCCGCCATGTTGAATGTCACGGCCTAAGCCACCCATACATTCACAGCCAGCCAGCAACAGCAGCAATCCTAACATCATGAAAACCATCATCCGTTTCATAGCAGTTCCTTTTTTACGACAGTTAATCAGTTTATTTTGCCCGTCTTTTCTCTTCACGCCACAAATCTATCAACAACATGGCAACTCCGACCGTGATCGCCGAATCGGCGACATTAAACGCCGGCCAGTGGTTTTGATACCAATGAACATCGATAAAATCGATCACCGCTCCGAGGCGTAAGCGATCGATCAAATTACCAATTGCCCCAGAAAACACCAGTGCCAACCCTAAGCGTTGCAAGCGTTGTTCAACAGCAAGGCGCTTAAACAACCACAAAATAACAGCTAAAGCAAATAACGCCACCCCCGCCAGCAGCGGCACCCTAAACGGGCTATTGGCAAGCATACCAAAAGCTGCCCCAGTGTTGAGCACATAGCAAATATTGAAAAAATGCTCAACCACCGTTCGACTTTGGTGCAACACCATGGTCGAATCGATGTAGATTTTCGTTAGCTGATCGATGGGCAACACAATAGCCACCACGATCAGCAACAAACGATAATGGCGCACCATCCTAGCAGCCTTGCTCTAGCACCGCAATGCAACGTGGGCATGCGGTCGGATGACTGCTATTCGCGCCAATTTCGGTCGAATAGTTCCAGCAGCGATCACACTTGTCGCCATCAGCGGCGGTAACGCCAACGACAAGATCTACTATTTTTTCTGAAGTGAAGCCAGCGTCAACGCTGTCGACAAGCTCCACCTGAGAAACAATGAATAGCGTTGCCAGTTGGTCGGCATATTTTTCCAACAGCTCACGACACTCAACACCCGACAGCGCAAGAGTGATCTTCGCTTCGAGGGAGTTACCAACCAATTTCGCATCACGAGCCAGTTCTAACGCTTTTGACACATCGGAACGAACGGTCCACAATTGCTGATACACCTCATCGAGTTGCACATCAAGTAGGCTGGTTTCAAACTGTGGCAACATAGCAAGGTGGACACTACTTTCGCGCTCACCCGGCATCTTGGCCCAAATCTCTTCAGCGGTAAATGATAACACTGGAGCAATCAAGCGTGTCAAGGCATCGAGAATACGGTACATAGCAGTTTGCGCGCTGCGACGCTCTAAACTTGCTGCCCCTGAGGTATAGATACGATCCTTAATGATATCAAGATAGATCGAACTCAGCTCAACACTACAAAAATTATGCACCGCATGATAGAGCACGTGGAACTCATAATCGTTATAAGCATTTTCCACTTTGCCAACCAGAGATTCTAACCGCGACAGCGCCCAGCGATCAAGCTCCAACAAATCACCATCGGCAACCATATCGGTAGCAGGATCAAAGTCATGAATATTACTTAGGATATATCGGGCGGTGTTACGAATACGACGATAAGCATCGGATAAACGCTGAAGAATCTCATCGCTAATGCGGATATCGTCCTGATAGTCTTGCGCGGCAACCCACAAGCGCAGCACCTCAGCACCGAACTTGTTGATCACTTTTTCTGGCGCAACAACATTACCCTGTGATTTTGACATCTTGCGGCCATTGCCATCAACAACAAAACCGTGCGTCAACACCGCCTTGTACGGGGCAACACCACGAGTACCAACGGATGCCAACAGGCTTGAGTGAAACCAACCGCGATGCTGATCGCTACCCTCTAAATAGAGATCGGCGGGCGAATCGAGATTATCTCGTTTTTCAACGACAGCAGCATGGGAAACACCTGAATCAAACCACACATCGAGGATATCGGACTCTTTGGTAAATTCACCGTGACCACAAGCCGAGCAACAGGTGCCTTCGGGCATCAGCTCTTTTGGCTCTTTTTCATACCACTGGTCACTACCACCATTCTCAAACAGATCGGCAACATAGTGCATCACTTTACCATCGGCCAAGGCTTCACCACACTCGGCGCAATAAAATACGGTGATGGGAACCCCCCAAGTACGCTGACGACTGATACACCAGTCAGGCCGCTTTTCGATCATGCCATAAATGCGCTCACGGCCCCAGCCGGGGATCCACTGCACATCGTTGATATGCTTCAGCGCTTGCTCACGCAGATTGTTCTCTTCCATCGATACGAACCACTGCGCCGTAGCACGAAAAATAACCGGCTTTTTACAGCGCCAACAATGGGGATAACTGTGGCTCAGTTCGCTGCGTTGCAGCAATGCACCCACTTCTGTCATCTTGGCACACACCGCATCATTAGCTTCCGCAAGCTTCATGCCGCCAAACAGTTCAACATCCTTGCGGTAACGACCATAGTCATCAACAGGGTTATAAATATCTAAACCATATTTCAAACCAACAACATAGTCATCATGGCCATGACCGGGAGCGGTATGAACACAGCCAGTTCCCGCTTCGAGAGTGACATGATCGCCAAGAATAATCAGCGAATCACGCTCATAGAAAGGATGGCTGCAACGTTTGTTCTCAAACAGTTCGCCACTAAAAGTAGCGATAACATTACCAGTCAGGTCAAGTT
>NBLY01000028.1 GCA_002084665.1 Desulfobacteraceae bacterium 4572_35.2
TGAGTTATTTTGTTCATGATAAACCATCCTGTTTTAAACGATGCCGTACCTGCTTCATATCGTCCCACACCTCCCTTTTGCTAACGGGATTACGTATGAGATCGCTGGGGTGAAAGGTTGCAATGAGCGGGATATTTTGATAGTTCGACCACGTGCCACGAAGGTGGCTCATCTCCTGTTGCTTATTCAACAACACCTGTGCAGGCAATGATCCCAAAGCCACAACAATCTGCGGTCGTATCGCCGCAAATTGGCGCTGTAGTAGCGATTCGCACGCTGCCACTTCATCAACAGTGACATGATTATTTTGTGCCGAGGTGCATTTTACTAAGTAACACAGGTAAACTTCTGCGCGTGACAGACCCATAGCAACCGCATTAACGTCGTTCATAGTTGGCCGTTCGCCGACAAAAACCACCTGAGCATGGGGATTACCCTCACCAAACACCTGCTGCTGCGCTGCCACCGCCGCCGGACAACCTTGGCACTGATTGAAGTTTTGTAGCTCAGTTAAGGTTTCAGCGCGACACTCTCCGGCACTGGGCTGTTGATCTGCTTCACAAACAGGTAAGATTGCTCTGGATCATCCTGTTAGCACTCATCCCACAAAATGCCTGTGCATGGGGCTTCGGTGTCCATCTTCAGTTAGGCTGTCAGTTGTTAAGCCACGTCTCTTGCTTGCCGGCAAACTTGCAGCAGATTCTAACGAACTTTCCTGCTGATTTCCTCTATGGCTGCATGAGTGCCGATATCACCATCGGCAAAAAATACACCCATTACCTCAAGCACTGCCATAGCTGGAATATTGGTGATAAAATTCTTGCTCAAGCGACCAACGATTCGCAGCGAGCCTGCGCCTACGGTTATTTAGCGCACCTTGCTGCCGATACCATTGCTCACTCCTATATGGTGCCATTCAAAATGGTGCGCAGCTATAATACTGTATTTCTCAAACATGCCTATTGGGAACTACGCTTTGAGTCGCAGATACCTGAAGAGATTTGGCAAAAAGCACGAGATATGGCTCAATACGATTTTAGCCAGAACGATGAGTTACTACGTGATGTGTTAGAAAACACCCTGTTTTCATTCGGCACCAACAAACAACTATTCAACTCAATGGTGTTAATCAGCCGCATTAAGCGCTGGCGGAAACTGCTGATCTTTATCGACAAGCGATCGCGCTGGCAGGTCAGTATCGTCGAGCGCGAAGAATACCTCGACTTGGCCATTAATGCGATGATTAGTATTCTCAGCGACCCAGAAAGTCCTTATCGTCAAGCTGACCCTGCTGGCGAGAGAGCTATATATATAGCTAACCAATTACGCACAAACCTGAATGAACTATGGTTGGACGGCAAGCTGCCCAAGGAGCAAAGTGGACAACTAATTGTAGAGTTGAAAGGGAAATTTCGTCACTCCATCACCCAACCACACGAACTTCTCGATATGTTGTCGGAACATGCGTGACCCCCTTAATGGAGCAATGCAACCACGCGATCTAACAACTGGTGTGCCACTTCATCTTTACTCAACTGGGGTAACTCTTCAACACGACCATCGGCATGCAACAATTTGACAATATTGGTATCGACATCAAATCCAGCACCGCTTTGAGTAATATCGTTAGCAACAATCAGGTCTAATTTTTTCCGTTTCAGTTTATCGCTGGCATGCTTAAGGAGGTTTTCAGTTTCAGCGGCGAAACCAACCACCACTTGCCCCTGTTTTTTCTCACCAACTTCAGCAAGAATATCCGGATTTTTTTCTAAGCTCACAGTCAACTCAGCATCATTTTTTTTGATTTTTTGCTCAGCAACAGTGAGCGGCCGATAATCAGCCACCGCTGCGGCCTTAACAACCGCTGTTGCGCTAGGCAATACCGATAAAACACAAGCTCGCATCTGTTCAGCACTGACCACAGGAACCAACTCAACACCAGCAGGGGCAGACAAAAAAGTTGGCCCTGACACCAACACCACTTCGGCACCACGCTGCACCGCTGCGCTGGCAATGGCATAGCCCATTTTACCCGAGGAGTAATTGCTTAAGTAGCGCACCGGATCAAGCTCCTCTCGCGTTGGCCCAGCGGTAACGAGTATTTTTTGCCCAGCAAGATCTTGAGGTGCCAATACAGCCTGCGCCGCGGTGAAAATAGCTTCGGGATCAGGAAGCTTGCCCTGCCCTTCGTAGCCGCAAGCCAGAGCACCGAATGCTGGATCGATGAAATGGTAGCCAAGCTCACGCAAGCTTTTCTCATTACGCCGATAGATGGGGTTTTCATACATGTGGACATTCATTGCTGGGGCAAACAGCACCGGAGCACGCGTTGCCATGACGGTGGTCGTCAATAGATCATCGGCAATACCGCCAGCAATCTTACCAATAATATTGGCTGTAGCGGGCGCAATGACAAACAGGTCTGCGCCATCAGCAAGGGAGATATGACCAATCTCTTTCTCTTGATACAGATCAAACAGATCACTATGAACAGGATTACTCGATAAAGTTTGAAATGTCAGTGGCGTAACAAATTCACGAGCGCTAGCTGTCATCACCACCGACACATCGGCACCCGCTTTGACCATTAAGCGCAGCAGTTCGATGGCTTTGTAAGCTGCAATACCGCCACACACTCCGAGCATCACTTTTTTACCTTTAAACATCATCCCTCACAAACTTAACACAACTGGTTATGCACAACATTAATACTGATGGTCTCGCAAAAACAAATTAGATGGCTAAGCAAAAATTTCGTCCCCCAAGGCGTAGTGGTTGTTCAAGGGTGAAGGCATACGTGTTGTATGTCAAAGTCTTGAACAAACGCTGCAACGCAGGTGGGCGGACTTTTTGCGACGCCATCAATACTGACCGTTGACAAATGGATTAACACTCTTTTCACGACCAACGGTTGAATCGGGACCATGACCGGGATGAACAACAGTCGCATCGGGTAAAACCATTAAATCAGAACGGATATGGCCCAACAGTTGATCAATATCACCACCAGGAAGGTCGGTGCGGCCAATAGATCCAGCAAACAACGTATCACCAGAAAACAGATGCCCTTCGCCGTAGAGGCAAATTCCACCGGGGGAGTGGCCAGGAGTATGGATCACTTCGAAGGACAGATCACCCACCTCGATCAGGTCGCCAGTAGCAAGAAAACGGTTTGGCTCTGGGGATTCAACAGCGGGTAAACCATAACCACTGGCATACTGGGCGGCAACTTTAAGCAACGGCAGATCGTCACGATGCATGCACAACTCAACCCCTGTTTTTTCAATCACATAATAGTTAGCCCCAACATGATCAAAATGACCATGAGTATTAACCACCAGTTGCAGATCAAGCCCCTGCTGCTCTAATACAGCCAGAATGTTTTCCCCTTCATCACCGGGATCTATAACAAATGCTTTTTTAGTCCGTGAGCAACCAACAATATAACAATTAACCTGTAGGGGGCCAACAGCCAGTGTTTTTACGATCATAATTTATTGCTCCTCTTTCGAACCAAATAGATCTAAATTTAAGCCAGAAAGTTGTGCCTCAAGGGTGCTACTCAACGGGTTATTATGTTTTTTAATTTGGCGACCTTCCTGACGTTCATTTTTACGCGGTTGAGATTTTGTTACAGTTTTTCCCTGCGGCACCACCACTGGTTCTGCCAACTGAGGTTGCTCGACGGCATCTGTATCGGCAGCGTTATTTTGATCACCGATAAAAAAGTAGCGGTCATACAAGCGATGGTAGCCTGTCCAACCTGTTTCACTCTGCTGATTTTTTTCGATATGAGCCTGAACTCCGTTAATTTTTGAATCCATATCATCAAGGAAATTTAGCACAACAGCCTCAAGGGTCTTAGGCCGTTTCGGTGAACCATAATCATATTGGCCATGATGAGAGAGCAGCAAGTGCTTAATCAGGATGGCTTTGACACGGGGGAAATCAGGCAACAATCGAACTTTTTCCTCAACCATCTCGACACCAATAACAATATGGCCGAGAAGTTTGCCCTCATCGCTGTAATCAAAGCTACGCGCATAGCGCAGTTCAGCGACCTTACCGATATCGTGCAGCAACGCTCCGCTGATAAGCAGATCGCGATCAATTTTTGGGTAACGGACACAGACATCGGCAGCCAGACGTGCCACGCATAAGGAGTGTTCTAATAGACCACCTAAATAGACATGGTGCATCGCTTTCGCTGCAGGCGCTTTAGCAAACAAGCTGATAAATTCTTGATCGTTAAAAAAAGTCTCCATCAACCCTTTAAAGTGCGGGTCAACCATGGTGGCGATTAAACTACGAGCTTCAGCAAGCATCGCTTGTGGATCATTTTGCGTGACAGGGAGAAAATCGCCGAGATCAACGGAGTCCTCTGGTACGACAACGATATCTTGGATGATAAGCTGCATTTTGCCCATATAGACGCTAGCTTTAGCACGAACACGGATGAAATCATCCTTTTTGAACTGGCTATCAAACTCATCGACACGATCCCAAACTCGGCCCTCAACTTCACCGCTACGATCCATTAACTTCAAAGTCATGTAGGGTTTGCCATTTTTTGCCATTGCCATAATTTTATCGCGGACTAAAAAAGGGCAATCGACATGATCACGTTCTTTTAATTCGGCTACAAAAACTTTTTCCAAAGCAGTTACTCCCTTTATATTATCATTCTACGTATCATCGTTTTCCAGCATAGCCAGCGCCTTCACCGACCGGATAAACCCCTAGCCAATCTATTGCTTGGCCACTCGAATCGCGAACAATTCTCACAGGTGCTGAGGTGCGTGATTCAATGCCAGTCAGAGTTGCTTCACGGCTGACAAAGCCCCTCATTTTACGCTCAAACAGCGGCAACGCGCTTTGCAAACCTTGAACAACAAAATCGGGCAACGTTTCGCTCAACTGAGCCGCACTAACTCCTGAGCGACAACTTGAATTAATATCCCCACCAGTACCCTTACCGAGAAAATCCATCATATTTTGTGCTGGAACCTGATACGAACGCCCACCAGCGATAAAGGCTTGATGCTCCCAGTGTTGCTGAAAACGAACCCCTGCTAACGGTGAGCTATCGCCAAAATCTTCCGGGCGAACCGCGACAACTAAAGCACTATTTGAATACTCGCCATCGCGCTTATAATTACTCATGCCATTAACCACAACACCCTCTGCTTCGCTACTACTTTGCACCACGTGGCCACCTGGGCACATACAAAAGGAGTAGATACCCCGTCCGGTCTCTTTATCATTATAAGCCAAACTATACTCTGCGGTCGGCAAACGTGGATGGTTGGCAATTCCATACTGAATTTTGTTAATCAACTCCGTCGGATGTTCCACCCGCACGCCGAGAGCAAAAGGTTTAGCCTGCAACCTGAACTGTTTTTTCTCTAGTAACGCATAGGTATCACGCGCACTGTGACCAATAGCCAGAATCACCACATCACAACGAATCATCTCATCATCGTTGATGGTCACCGACTCAACGCTGTTGTCACGACGCTGAATATCGGTCACGCAACTATCAAAACGTAGCTCAACGCCAAGCTGTTGTAACTGCTTGCGAAAATTACGTAACACATGGCGCAAGCGGTTAGTGCCGATATGTGGCTTCGCTTGGATCAAAATCTCTTCTGGCGCACCAAAATCTACAAAGGTTTGTAAAATTGGGACGGTAAGCGGATTTTTAACCCTGGTCGTCAATTTACCATCGGAAAAAGTTCCTGCGCCGCCCTCACCAAATTGAACGTTGCTGTTTTCGTTTAAGGGGCCGCCTTGCCAAAATGATTCAACATCGGCAACCCGCTGTTCTACGGGTTGGCCACGCTCAACAAGAATAACCCGCTGTCCAGCTTTTGCTAACCACAAAGCTGAAAACAATCCTGCTGGGCCCATGCCAACAACAACTACAGTTTTAGCCGATGTAACCAACGAAACTTCAGCGACCGCGAGCTGCGGTGTCACAACATTAAGACGACGGTCCTGCTGCGCTTGCTGAGACAACGACTGCGCCTCGGCGAGACTAAATTCTACCGTGTACATGCGTAACACACAACCTTTACGCCGCGCATCTATACTAGAGCGAACAATACGCCATTGCTGCACATCTGCGACGCGGCACTGAACATATTCAGCCACTTTATGCGGGAGAAGAGCTTCCCCTTCATCTAAAGAGAGTGCCACTTCGGTTAAACGAAATATGGTTGAAGGTTGATGAGCCACCTGAACTCCTTCTCTGCAACAATATAAAGCAATGAACAGCATAAGCCATGTAGCAAAACCTACAACACATGGGTGTCTAAAATAATCGGCATAGCATACCGTCTATCCTCATCGTTTGACAAGAAAAGAAGCCCCCCAAATCCACCCCTGTCTTAGAATCCTGCCAGAACGATCAGATTCTGCGGCCAAGGCGTTTTTTTGATGGCGGTTCTGGGTCATGACCACAACACTTAACCCGTGCTTGCTTTTCCCTTGCGTCAGACGTTTCCGTCACTATAATAGATGAACGCTTTTCAAAGACACTCTCTTAGCTTCACTTGCACTACAAGACACCACGCCTTGGCCTTAAAAGAAACAGGCTATACAAATAAGATTCAAGAGGAAAAATATGGGAGAAAATACTGGTCTATTCGTCACCTTTGAGGGGATTGAAGGCTGCGGGAAAACGACTCAAATCACTCGACTAGCCCAAGTGCTGCGCCAAAAAGACTTTGACATTGTCGTTACTCGTGAACCGGGCGGCTGCCAAATTTCAGATAAAATACGCTCTATCCTTCTTGACTCAAACAATGATTCAATGGTGCCAGAAACCGAGCTACTTCTCTACACGGCAGCTCGTGCCCAGCATATCGCCCAAGTGGTTCGCCCTGCCCTGGATCAGGGTAAAATTGTTCTATGTGATCGTTTTTGCGATGCCACGTTAGCCTATCAGGGCTACGGTCGCCATCTTGACCTAGAAATCATCAACCAACTTAATCACTATGCGTGCCAAGGAACCACCCCCGACATCACCCTGTTGCTTGACTTACCAGTAGAGGATGGACTCGGACGTGCCCGCAGCCGCAATGCTCAAAACGAAACACTGGATGAAGACCGCTTTGAACAAGAATCCCTTGAATTTCATCAACGTATTCGCGAGGCTTACCTACTCTTTAGCCACCAGCAAAGCGAACGAATTAAAGTTATTGACGCAACGGGAGATTTTGATGAGGTATACCACCGTATTGCCTCAACAATATTACCTATTTTAACCACTCACCTTAACGATAAATAACCACGATGCCTTTTATTAACATTCTCGGTCATGATCGGCAAAAAAAACAGTTATCACAAGCGTGGTCATCGCAGCGACTAGCTCATGCGTACCTCTTTAGCGGAGCTGAGGGCATTGGTAAGCGCCTTATGGCAACAGCTCTCGCGCGGTTAATATTTTGCGACCAACAGTCAGGATGTGGCACCTGTGCCGCGTGCCAGCGCCTCGCCCACAACAATCATCCAGATCTCCATATTATTGAGCCAGACGGAACTCAAATAAAAATAGAACAAATACGTCAACTACAAACAGAGTTGTCCCACCCCCCCCTAGAAGCTCCTCGCCGCATCTGCTTAATCGATGACGCTGAGAAACTTAACCCTGCGGCGGGCAACGCTCTGCTTAAAACGCTAGAGGAACCAAGAGCGGACGTTTTGCTAATTCTCATTAGTGCCTACCCAGACAAGGTGATGGAAACAATTCGTTCTCGTTGTCAAAAACTACCATTTTCACGACTAGATCAAACCCTCATCAGCACCATTTTGACAGATCAAAATATTGATGAAAATGAGAGTCAGATCATTGCAGCGCTCTCTGGGGGCAGTCTAAAAAAAGCTCTCGGCAGTGATCGCGAGTACTTCCTGCAGCAACGGGTCGAAATTTTCAAAACAATCACCGCCCTCTCCTCAGCGAGCATTGTTCCCATGCTTGAGTTTGCCGAAAAACTAGCGGCAAACAAGGAACAGCACGATGACTTAATTTGGATTTTGTTGAGCTGCTACCGTGACCTGCTTCTCCTTGTCCACCAAGCGTCACCAACACTTATGACAAACATAGATATGGAACACCAGCTACGTAAACAAGCCGAAAAAGAAACTCATCTCTCCATCCAGCACAAGCTGACGGCTATTCTCGAATGTCGCCAACATTTTCAGCGCAATGTCAACCGTCAACTAGCACTTGAAGTGCTGCTAATGCAGTTAGCTAATTAACATCGTTTACCCAGCAAATAACAACAACCATGTACCATAAAAAAACCATAAATTATACAAAGCGAACTAAGACGCTATGACAACAGAAAATATAGTACCTGAAACTCCAGCGGACGATGGGGATAAAACCCTCGTTACGGTAAAATTCCGCTCAGCTGGAAAACAATACGATTTTGACGCCAACGCCCTAGGTTTAACCCTCAACGATGAAGTTGTTGTTGAAACAACACGTGGGCGGGCGCTCGGCACTGTCGTGCGGGAGGCCCGTATTGTCCAAAAATCACAGACCCCTTCAGACTTAAAAAAAGTTCTCCGTATCGCAACTGAAGCCGATCTCAACATGGCGCGAATCAGTGCATCGAAGGAAGATGAAGCACTCGAATACTGCTTCGAACGCATTCGGCAACGAAAAATGCCGATGAAACTCGTCAAAGCTGAATATCTCTTTGATGGTTCTAAAATAATTTTTTATTTTACCGCTGATGGTCGTGTTGACTTTCGCGAACTGGTCAAAGATCTCGCCCAATATTTTCACACCCGTATTGAGATGCGCCAAATTGGCGTACGTGACGAAGCGAAATTAATTGGTGGCATTGGAATCTGTGGCCGCGAACTCTGCTGTTGTACATTCCTCACAGATTTTCACCCTGTTTCGGTGCGAATGGCCAAACAACAAGGGCTGGCACTTAATCCAACCAAAATTTCTGGTCAATGTGGTCGTCTTTTATGTTGCTTGGGCTATGAATATGAAAATTACTGCTCCATGGCTAAAAAATTACCAAAACAGGGAACTAAAGTTTCTGTAGATGGTAAGGCTGCAGAAGTCCTTTCGTCGCAAACACTAGCACAAACAGTGACGGTACGCTCTGAAGGGAAGGTGATCACCAACCTACCAATGAGCAAACTTTCCAGTTGTAAATGTTCTCAAGCAAAAACCAGCCAAGCTGAACCGAGTGCAGTAAAAGGTGAGGACAAGCGCTCATCAACAAGTCAAAAATTATCCAAAAACAATCCTAAAAGTCAAACTAGGGGCGACAACCGACCTAATCGCGCGCAAAAGGGGTCAAAGTCCCGTGAAGAAAACGCGACGGGTAAAACAAACGAACCACGTCAACAACGCCCCAATCGCAATAAACCAGCAAGAACTCGTCCAGTCAGAGATGCAGCAGCAAACAAGCCTAGCGCTGACCAACGACCCTCGCGACCTAAAAAAGAGGGGCAACAGAATCAAGAGGGGCAAGCAGCACGGCCACAACGCCCGCAAAGACAAAGGCCAAACAAGAGGCCCCAGTCACAAACTGAGAGAAATCAAAACCGCGATCAAAACCAAGGGAAAGTAGGGGCTACACCGAGCAATCAAGAAGGTACTCCACCAACAGCAGCAGCAGATGAAAGTGGAGAGACAAAGACAATTAAACGTCGTAGCCGCAATCGCCGTCGGCCACCACGTAAACCATAGCAGGAGCACCCATGAACAAGAAATTTTACATCACTACCCCTATTTATTATGTCAATGATGTTCCACATATTGGTCACGCCTACACAACTCTCGCTTGTGACGTTTTGGCACGCTATAAAAAAGCTCGTGGCTACGATGTCTTTTTCCTAACAGGAACAGATGAACACGGACAAAAAGTTGAAAAAGCTGCGTTAGCGAACAGTGAAACGCCATTAGAGCTTGCTGACCGCGTCATGCAGCGCTTTGCTGCATTATGGGACAAACTCAACATCAACAATACTGACTTCATTCGCACCACCCAGCAGCGTCACAAAGAGGGGGTGCAAAAAATATTCTCTAAAATTGAAGCTTCTGGTGATATCTACCTAGGCGCTTATGAGGACTGGTACTGCACACCATGCGAAACATTTTGGACTGAGACAAACCTGATTGACGGTTGCTGCCCTGATTGTGGTCGCCCTACCGATAAGCTAAAGGAGGAATCTTATTTCTTCCGCATGAGTAAGTATCAGCAACAATTACTTGACCACATTGAAAGCAACCCAGAATTTATCCAACCCCGTTCACGGCGCAATGAGGTATTGAATTTTATCCGTGAAGGACTGCGTGATCTATCCATCTCACGAACAAGTTTTTCATGGGGAATTCCAGTACCTAATAACGACAAACACGTTTTGTACGTATGGTTTGATGCACTCAACAACTACATTACCGCCCTAGGCTACCCCGATGACAAAGAGGGGAAATTTGCTGAATTTTGGCCGGCAAGTGTCCATGTTATCGGTAAAGATATCTTACGTTTTCACACCGTATATTGGCCAACCTTCCTCATGGCCGCTGGACTACCGCTGCCTGAAAAAGTTTTTGCTCACGGTTGGTGGACCGTTGAAGGCAAAAAAATGAGTAAGAGTATGCAGAATGTTGTTGAACCAAACATGTTAGTTGACAAGTACGGTGTTGACCCCATCCGCTATTTTTTACTGCGCGAAGTTCCTTTTGGTCTTGATGGTGATTTTTCACACTCATCATTAGTTCATCGCATCAATTCTGACTTAGCTAACGACCTTGGCAACTTAATCAGCCGAACCACAGCAATGCTCAGCAAATACTTTGTCGGAGTGCTACCTGAGCCTTGTGCAGCGACTGAGTTTGACCAGAATTTCATCAATCAATTTCCTGAAAAAATAGCGGTTATTGATAAACAGATGAATGATTTAGCCTTCAATAAATCCTTACTGAGTATTTGGGAACTTATTCGTAGTGCCAATAAATATATTGACGATACGGCACCATGGGCTCTGGCAAAAGATGCTGACAAAAAGGAGCAACTTGGCGGAGTGATGTATAACTTACTCGAAGCGATTCGCATTGTTGGCTTACTCGTCGGCCCATTTATGCCTGATACCGCAACACAAATTCTTAATATACTTGGTCAAGATGGTCAAAATTTGACATTAACCGATCAGGACCAATGGGGTGGATTAAAGGCCGGCGTTACCATCGAAAAAGCCGCACCAATGTTCCCACGCATTGAAGAATAGTTCATTAACAGTCGAATCTTAAAAATGGTGTAACTTTTCAGCAAAAGAGCTTGCGTCACCCATTCCAAGGGACGCATGAACCCATCCATGGGGCTCGACTGTCGCCATCCGGGCGACAGACACCCTTTCCATGGGCGACTCAAGCCCTTATGGATGAGTGCTGAATAGTTACAAAATGGTTAAAAAAACACCATAGAAAATAATAAGGACGCGATGGCGTCCTTATTGTTTTCAGGAGTACAGCATGGCCCCAACCCTCATAGATACTCACGCACACCTCGATGGTGAACGTTTCAAAGATGACCTCGATACCGTTATCAAAAACGCCAAAGATCATGGCGTTGAAACCATCATAACTGTCGGTTGTGATCTTGAAAGTTCACAAGCCAGCGTTGACTTGAGTCGCAGCTACGCTAACATCTATGCAACTGTGGGAGTTCACCCTCATGATGCAGCACAGCTGACAACAGAAACAGTCACGCAACTCAGCCAACTGGCTCAAGAAAAAAAAGTGGTCGCAATTGGTGAGATCGGCCTCGATTACTATCGCAACCGTTGCCCGCATGACCAACAACAACGGGCATTTCGCCAACAGATACAACTGGCCCACCAACATGATCTGCCAATTGTGGTCCATGACCGTGAAGCACACGACGATGTCATGCGAATTTTAACAGAAGAGAATGGACAAAAAGCAGGTGGTGTTCTCCATTGTTTTAGCGGTGACCTAGCGATGGCAAAACGCTGCATTGATATGGGGTTTTTTCTATCGTTTACGGGAACAATCACCTATCCTAAAAATGAAGAGATCAGGGAGATCATCCGCCAAATCCCAACTGAGCACATTCTCATTGAAACGGATTGCCCCTATCTTGCTCCGCAAAACTGGCGTGGCAAACGCAATGAACCTGCATATGTGGTCAAAACAGCAGAGAAGATTGCTGAGCTCAAAGGGTTGTCACTCACTGATATTGCGCGAACAACAAGCTTAAATGCACACACGCTGTTCGGCATCGGCAAGGTTGATCAATCCAGTAAAATTGCCTACAAAATCCGTAATTCGCTGTATTTGAACATCACCAATCGCTGCACCAACAGTTGTATATTCTGTGCAAAATTTCGTGATTTCAACGTCAAAGGTCATCAACTAAAGCTTGACCATGAACCCGATTTTGATGAGGTTATTGCAGCAATAGGCGACCCAACTCTCTACGAAGAAGTTGTCTTTTGTGGTTACGGTGAGCCGCTACTACGTTTAGATCTTATTAAGCAACTATCAGCTTGGCTAAAAAAACAAAACACCATTGTGCGCATCAATACCGATGGTCAAGCAAACCTCGTCCATCAACGTAATATTTTGCCTGAACTGCAGGGTTTGATTGATGAAGTTTCAATATCACTCAATGCTCCAGATGCTCAACACTACCAACAAATTTGCCAATCTAGTTATGGCCTTGACAGTTATGCAGCGGTCAAAGAGTTTATCCGCTTAGCGCCACGCTACATCCCGTTGGTCATTGCTTCTGCTGTTACAGTACCAGGTATTGACATTGAAGCCTGTGAGCAAATTGCTAATGAGCTCGGAGTTGAATTTAGACAACGTATTTATAATGAGGTCGGTTAAAACAGAACGTAAATTCATTCAAATAACAAGGAGTACTCTTTATGTCACAAAGTCCATGGGAACCACGTCAGGATCCCCTTGAACAAGTAATACGCTTAGCAGCTAAAAAAATTAAGAGCAACGGCGGTCCGCCAAAAAAATTAATTGTTCTTATTGTTGTCGCGATAGCATTACTTATTGGCGGTAAAAGTGCTTTTTATGAAGTTGACACCGAAGAGACAGGTGTTTTACTGCGTCTGGGTAAATCCATCGGCACTGCTGCACCAGGGCTACACATGAAACTCCCTTTTGGCATTGATCAAGTTTACCTTGTAAAAACGGGTCGTGTCCTTAAAGAGGAATTTGGTTTCCGCACTGAAACAGCGGGCGTGCGTACCACTTATAGCGGCCAACAGTTCAGCGAAGAATCGTTGACCCTTACCGGCGATTTGAATGTTAGTGATGTCGAGTGGATTGTTCAGTATCAAATCATTGACCCTGAAAAGTTTCTCTTTAACATTGCCGACCCAAGAGCAACCATTCGGGATCTCTCTGAGGCCGTGGTTCGTCGCGTCGTTGGCAACTCAAATGTTGCTCAAGTTTTGACTACAGAGCGTGCTGATCTGGCACTAAAAGTTGAGGATGGCTTACAAAGCATTCTTAACAGTTATGATATCGGCATTCGAATTGTAACCGTCAAGTTTCAAGATGTTAACCCACCCGAACAAGTTAAGGCTGCGTTCAACGAGGTTAACGAAGCGGAACAGCAAAAAGAGAGTCTTATTTTTCAAGCACGCGAACAATACAATCGCGAAGTACCTAAAGCTCGAGGCGTTGCCAGTAGTCGCATCCTTGAAGCGGAAGGTTATGCATTACAACGGGTAAACCGAGCCCGAGGTGAAGCCGAACGCTTTAATGCCATGGTCACCGAATACAAAAAATCACCTGAAGTCACCCGACAAAGATTATTTTTAGAAACCATGGATAAAGTTCTCCCTCAGATCGAAGAGCTCTATGTCATAGATACTAAAAACGCGGGAGTATTACCCCTCTTGCCACTGCGTAAAGATATTGCGACTGGAGGTGCACGATGAAACGATTGATTATACCAATCATTGTCCTGATAATTTTAATCGGTCAAAGTGCTTTTTTTGTCGTTAATGAAGCGGAACAAGCTCTTGTTACAGAGTTCGGTAAACCTGTTGGCAAAATTTACACTGCAGGCATTCACTTTAAAATTCCAGTTATTCAAGACGTGAATCTCTTCTCCAAGCAAATTTTAAATTGGGATGCCGATCCAAATCAAATTCCGACCAGCGATAAAAAATATATTTGGGTTGATACCACAGCACGCTGGCGAATTACCGATCCACTGCTATTTTTCACAACCGTAGCCACCGAACGTGGTGCACAAAGCCGGTTAGATGATATTATTGATTCTGTTGTTCGCGATGCAGTTTCAGGACACCTGCTGACCGAACTCGTTCGTGGCGATGATTATGAAGCACCAAAGGATCAACAAGATACTGCCGCTGATGATGCTGCAGCGAATCTTGACCGTGAATTGGTTGGACGCGACCAGGTGTTAAAAGATCTCTTAGCTCAAGCACAATTAAGTACACCTGAGTACGGGATAGAACTCATTGATGTTCAAATCAAACGGATCAACTATGTTGAACAGGTTCGAAAACGGGTTTATGAGCGGATGATCTCCGAGCGTAACAAAGTTGCTGCGCAATATCGCTCCGAAGGTGAAGGGGAAAAAGCGGATATCCTCGGACAGATGCAGAAAGAATTGAAAAAAATCAGTTCTGAATCGTATCGTTTAGCTGAAGAGGTTCGCGGTGATGCTGATGCTAAAGCAACCGCAATTTATGCCACAGCCTACAACCAAGAACCTGATTTCTACCGTTTTTTACGGACTCTTGAGTCATACCAAAAAACAATTGGTCAAAACAGTCGACTCATTTTATCGACAGATAACGACTACTTTAACTACTTACAACAAACAACGCTCAAATAAATAGTGGTCGACAATAGATGGCGGTGCCTTCGTGCACCGCCATTACAATTGAGTAAATATAAAACGATTGCTACCATCATTTTTCACCGTTGACAGTAAACCGATAATTGAAAGGTTCTTATGCGAAACATATGCCTCTTATGCCTCTTAGTCTTCGGCTTAACAGCCTGCAATTTTGCACCAACTGAAGGTGAAATTAAAATACAAATAGCTAAAGTAGCCCTAAAAAATGGTGGAGAAAAAATATTTATATTTGAGAATTTCAAGAAGATCAATGGTCTGATGCAGGAAGATGGTCGCTACATTGCCGAAGTGAGTTATGATCTTGTGTTTCGCAAAAGTTTAGCAACATTATCTGCAGAAATTCGTCAAACGGCAACAGAATCAGCGCTAGTTGCTATCGAATCGGGTTTTATGCTTATGTCTCAATTACTACAATATGGTCAATTTGAGGCTGGTGACCGACTTTCGTATCATAAAAAGTTTGTATTGATCAAAACAGAGCAAGGCTGGCGACTTGAAAGTGAATTTCTGAACACTAGTGAACACCAATAAAAAAGAGAGGATATGCTCAGCAACAATATTTTATGTTGCCCCACACCCTCCCCATTCATTTTTTAACAATATTAATTACTCAGCAGTAGCCAATTCTGCCAGCCCAGACAATTCAGCAATAACAGATGAAGGTTCACCAGAATAGATCACTTCTGAAATCCCAGTCGCCCTAACCATTAACAAATTCTCAACACTCAACTGCGCTGAAGTGGTTCCTGTAGCCACCACATCAATAGATGATGCGTGCAAATTTTCACCTTCTAAAATTGATGAGCCGTCAAGGTGCAAATGTAATGAGCCAACATCACCTGACACCTTTGCTCGATTAGCACCGTTAAGAATAAGTGAAAACGTATCCTCTTCTATGTCTGAGATCGTGATCTCATGAGCCCCTGTTGCGGAAAACTCAATCAATTTCGCCAATTGAAGTTCAATTTCCAGAGGTTGCTTCATTCTTAAAGAATCATCATTGCAGATTATCAGTTGGCCATTCTCTACCTGAGTCATAACCCGGTTTAGTAAATTTCGATCACCGCGTAACAGGCATTGCGGCAACTCACCCTGTTTTACAGTAATGGTATACGCTCCATCCACCATTATTCTATCGAAAACATTCAGCGTTCGTGACACCTGAGCCGTATCGCCATCCCCTTCATAGCATTCACAATAACCATGTGAAAAGAGAAAGAGAACCATGCTAAATGTCATAGCGATTACGATCGCTAGAGATTGTCGTTTAGCGTTAACCTGTGTCATCAGTGAATCCTTTATTTAGGCGTTAGTCTTAAAGCCAAAACACCAACCTAAACAAAATAAGTTCTTATTCAGCGACTTGAGTTTTAGTAAAAATAGCAGAAAATGGCACATTCAGCTCTTCAAATGCCTCACGTCCACCCTCTTCACGGTCAACAAGGGTAATGACACCGAGGACAATCAAACCTTCAGCTTCAGCGCGCTCAATCGCTTTAATAGATGATCCACCTGTCGTGACGACATCTTCAACAATGACTACTTTCGATCCCGGTGGTACATTTTTACCCCCTTCAAGCCACTGACCGGTACCGTGACCTTTTGGCTCCTTGCGGATGATAAAAGCGGGTATCGCTTCCCCTTCAAGAGAACTAATCATTGATGTAGCCGTAGCGATAGGATCGGCACCAAGAGTTAGACCACCAACACCATCAACGTCATCAGAAAAATTTTTCAGGCAACAAGAACAGAACCGCGTGGATGAAGCGTAGTCTGTTTGCCATCAAAATAAAAATTGCTTTTACGGCCCGATGCGAGGGTAACTGTAACTTCTCGTTGTTCATAGGACAATTCGCGAATAATTTGCATCAATTCTGCACGTTCTTGATCTAGCATTACACCACTCCTTAAAATCTATTCTAAAAAAGTCCGAGCTGTTTATCCGCCTTCAACCGGGGAAACTTGACCGGATAGTCACCACTGAAACAAGCGGTACAGAATTGCCCCTCACAGCTGCCACCATCGCAACCACCTGTCGCCTTATGGAGCCCCTCTTGTGAAAGATAACCCAAAGTATCTGAGGTCACATAACGATTAATCTCTTCAATGCTATGCGATGAAGCGATCAGCTCGGTACGTGTAGGTGTGTCGATACCGTAATAACAGGGGTGACTGGTTGGCGGGCTAGAGATCCTTAAATGAACCTCCTTAGCACCGGCATTACGAATCATTTTAATGATCTTACGTGCAGTTGTTCCACGGACGACGGAATCATCAACCACGACCACTCGCTTGCCTTCAATCACTCCGCGAACAGGGTTAAGTTTAATCTTAACACCGAAGTGACGAATGGATTGTTGTGGCTCAATAAAAGTACGCCCAACATAATGGTTACGAATCAAACCAAGTTCAAACGGAATGCCAGATTCTTCAGCGTAACCGATGGCGGCCGGGACTCCTGAATCAGGGATGGCGACAACGACATCGGCTTCAACAGGATATTCACGCGCCAATTGGCGACCAGACTCTTTACGTACACCATACACTTCGCGACCAAAGATTGTGCTATCAGGGCGGGCAAAATAAACATATTCAAAAATACATGGTGAAGGTTTTACTACGTCAAAAGGATGGTATGAATGGAGGCCCTCTTTATCAACAACGATCATCTCACCGGGATCAAGTTCACGAACAAATTCTGCTTCGATTAGATCGAGAGCGCAGGTTTCAGATGCCACAACATAGGCACCATCAACAATACCTAAGATCAACGGTCTAAAACCGTTTGGATCGCGTACGGCAACCATGCGCGTTTCGGTCAAAAAGACCAAACTATAGGCACCACGTACTCGCTTTAAAGCATCAATTACTCGATCAGCTAAACTGTCGCTTTGAGCACGCGCCAACAGGTGAATAATTACTTCAGTATCAGCTATCGTTGAAAAGATTGATCCCAATCGCTCTAATTCATTGCGCAACTCTTGGGCGTTAACGAGGTTACCGTTATGCGCCACAGCAATACTGCCGCGAACATAGTCGACCATAATCGGCTGACAGTTTTTAATATCGTTACCGCCAGCAGTTGAATAACGCACATGGCCAATAGCATTTTTACCCGGTAATTGCTCAAATACAGCGTTGTTTTTGAACGCGTCGGAAACTAAACCCATTTTACGGTAAGCGCGTAAAGCGGTGCCATCGGAGGCAACAATGCCACAACTTTCTTGACCTCGATGCTGCAGTGCATACAGGCCAAGATAGGTTAGGTTGGCTGCTTCGGGGTGACCATAGATACCAAAAACGCCACATTCATCTTCAAATTTATCCAACATAAAGCTCTTCTTTCCCTAAGGATTCATCACCGCTAAAGTAAATTCTCGCGAATGAAAGTGATCGCATTTTTGTACAGCCATAAGCCCATACCCTCTTCCGGAAGCTCTTCGCGAGTCCAACGAGGATGGTGAGTACGATGAACATAAGCCTCAGGGTGAGGCATTAAGCCGAAGATACGCCCTGTCTGGTCACACAGGCCCGCAACCGCGGCTGTGGAGCCGTTAGGGTTGAGGGGGTATTCCATCGTTATATTTTGGTAATCAGCTTCACAATACTTTAAGACACTGAGGTGATGATCTTCTAGCTGCTGTAACAAAGTATCAGATTCAGTAACAAACTTTCCCTCACCATGGCGTACTGGAAGATAGATCCCCTCAAGTCCGCGAGTAAAGACACATGGAGAATCGGTATCGACCTTGAGATAGGTCCAGCGATCTTCAAACCGACCGCCATCATTAAAGGTCAAGGTGGTGTTTTGCCGTTGATCACCATCGAGTGCTGGCAACAAGCCCATCTTAACCATTAATTGGAAGCCATTACACACACCCATCACCAATTTACCAGAGGCAACGAACTCAAGAATTTGATCAGCAAGGGTTTGCTCGCTATTGGCAACCTGAGCATGACGCAGACGGTTAGCTCCCGCTTTGGCACTACCGAGGTCATCACCATCGAGAAAGCCACCGGCAAAATTGAGGAAATGATAATCGTTAAGATTCACTTCACCAGCAAGTAAACGTGAGATATGTACAATATCGGCGACATCAGCTCCAGCCAACATACAGGCGTTGGCTACTTCGCGTTCGCAGTTAGTTCCGTTACCGGAAATGACAATTGCCCGAACTTGTTGTGTCATATTACATCTCCCTCAGAGGTGCTTGCCAAACCTCTTTTAAGACTGAATTTTCGCGATCAATAATGACTGTACCTTCCATGCCAATCACCTGTAATGATGGTTCAACAGTCACTTCACCGAGTAAACTCACCTGTTGACCAGCAAATAACTTTTCAAACTCCGCAGCATTCTCTTCAGAAACAGTAACCAGTAAGCGACTCTGTGATTCAGAGTATAAGACCTCAATATCAGTTAAATCGCCTTGGCAACGAACCTTACGTAGATCGATCTGAGCACCAAAACCACCGGCAAAGGCTGTTTCGGCGGCGGCGACACCTAAACCACCATCGGAAAGATCATGACACGAGGCGATCAAACCAGCCTGCTGGGCGCGATTCAGAGTGCGATAACGGAGCAATGCTGTTGGCGCATCGATAATCATTTTTCATCGAATCTTTACCAGAGATCAATGGCACACCAAAAGCCAGACAGTAATCGTACAATGCCTTGTTAGCTCGAACCAGTTGAGCCGCTTTATATTGGCCATCTGGAGTGCGATCACTTTCTACTGGATCACACCAGCAAAAATTATCTAGTCCAGCAACATGATCGACATTACCACCAACTGATACGTAATTACGCAACGACTCATCAATGGCACAAGCCATCATGTGATAAGTATCAATATCGCTGTAACGGGGGCAGATACCGTGTGCCGTTGAGATACCAGCAAAGGAATCAAACAGTGGCCGCACCACGGAACCATCAGCTGGGCCATCATTATCAACGCCAGTAAGTGGTTTTTGTACCGTTGCACCTTGAACTTCGTGATCGTAACGACGAACAACGCACTCCTTAGAGCATATATTTAAACTAGCGAGCAACGTCTCCAATGCCTCATCAGCACTTGGTAAGTCAGCAACAGTTGGTTCGGTATGGGTCTTAATTTCCCACTTGGCAGGAATTTGCATTTGAGGGGTGCCCTCATGCAAAAACTCCATCGGTAGATAGGTCGCCGATTTACCTTCATACAGGCAGTGGTAGTAACCTGAATCGGTAAAGGTACCCAGATCAGTCGATTCAACATCCATCTCACGAGATAGGGCTAAAAACTCTTCTAAATGCTCAGGTGGTACCGCTATGGTCATCCGCTCTTGCGCTTCAGAGATCAAAATTTCCCACGGCTGTAGTCCTGCATACTTTAACGGAATGCGATCAAGGTGCATTTCGAAACCGCCGGTATCTTCAGCCATCTCACCAACCGATGACGACAAGCCACCCGCACCATTATCGGTGATCGCACTGTACAACCCACGATCACGGGTAATGAGAAGAAAATCGAACATGCGCCGTTGGGTGATTGGATCACCAATCTGTACCGCTGTTACCGGTGAATCTTCGTTGAGTTCTTCAGAGGAGAATGTGGCACCGTGGATGCCATCTTTACCGACACGGCCACCAACCATCACAATATGGTCACCAACTTGAGCCTTCTTTTCGTGGCCCGGACGGCCATGAAGTTGAGCAGGCATCAATGCCGCACAGCCGCAATAAACCAAAGGCTTACCGGCAAAACGATCATCGAACACCAGTGAACCATTAACGGTTGGAATACCACTCTTGTTACCACCGTGCTCAACACCCTCAACGACACCATCGAAAATACGCCGCGGATGAAGCAAACGCGGCGGCAACGGCTTATCGTAAAATGGTGATGCGAAACAAAAGACATCGGTATTAAAGATAAGACGCGCACCACGACCGGTACCAAACGGATCACGATTACAACCGACAATACCTGTCAGTGCGCCGCCGTAAGGATCGAGAGCACTTGGTGAGTTGTGTGTTTCAACCTTGTAGACCATGCTCCAGTCATCGGTAAACTTGATAACACCGGCATTGTCTTTAAATACTGATAGGCAGATATCTTTATCGCCTTTGGCAGCGCGGATATCTCTGGTTGCGCCAACGATAAACGTCTTAAACAGAGAATCAATGGTCTCTTTCTTCCCTGTTTCATCTTCATAATTTATCTTCGCTGAAAAGATCTTATGCTTACAGTGCTCACTCCATGTTTGGGCGAGGGCTTCAAGCTCAGCATCGGTCAGCTGGCTGGTCACTCCCGCGGCAGCACGTTTTTTTTGCACTTCAGGATCAGCGATAAACGCTTTGATCTCTAGCATCTCTTCGAGATTTAACGCCAACATGCCATCGCGGCTAATCTGCATCAGCTCTTTATCACTGACCTCTAAATCAATCTCACGAATCTCAGGCGTTGCACTACTAACAACCCGTGGCGGTTGCGCAGGTAACCCTTTAGTCACATCAAACTCATCACGACTGACAATGCTCCAGCGCTGAATCAGGCCATTAGCCAGGAAATCGGCAGCAATCTTTTCAGCAGTCGCTTTATCGAGGTCACCTTTGAGTAAATACTGCACCGAAGTATAAACACCTTCTTCATCGGCAAAGCAGCGACCCGTTAAATACTGAATCGCTTCACGAGCCGTTCGACCTGCATTATCGGTCACCCCCGGGCGAAAACCAACTTCAATCAGTAGATCAAAATCTTCAGCAAGGGGCTGATTAACTGTAAACTCTTGAATAACGGGGTCACTAAATGGCCCCTGAGCAGCGGCAAGCAACTCGTCATCACTCAAATCGCTATCAACGGTATAGATGTCGATGGTGCGAACACTATCAAGATTAATCTTGAGATACTCTAGAATTTCACGACGAACCCGTTCACCACGGGCATCACGAACACCGTCTTTTAGAGCGACGACAATTCTACTGGCAGTCCTGCTGGCCATAATTTCTCCTTAACAAGGAAGTGAATTTCGAACCTACGTTAATCAAATAATGAATCTATGAATCAAACGGTTATTTACTCTAAACAAATTTATTCACACAACTCAAAACACTTACTCACCTGCTTAGGCTCGCCAACAATAAGTTGTGGTTGGCAAACGTTTTGGCACGACAATACCGACTCGATACTCTGTTGTGCAAGTTGCGGAGTGTTGTTTGTTTCACTTAAATGAGCTAAAAGAACAGCCTGTAGCCCTGCCCACTTCACTTCATCAAACAAAGCCGCACCCTCTTTGTTCGACAAATGGCCATGATGACTGCGAATACGCTGCTTTAACTCCCACGGATAGGGGCCATCGCGCAACATCTCTTCATCATGGTTGGTTTCTAGTATCAAAGCACAACATTGACGTAATCGATTCTGGACCAACCGTGTCGCAATGCCTAAATCAGTCGCGACACCGATCTTACCTTCACCACTTTCAAAGGTGAATCCAACGGGCGCAATCGCATCATGGGTAATCGGAAAAGGGATCACTTCAACATCTTGGAATGTAAAGGATTCACCTATGTCAAAAAATCGTTCCGTAATTGAACCAATTTTAGGTAACCCTTTATATGTATCGCTATGAAGATATATGGGTAAATCATAGCGTCGCGACAGCGGTCCAAGCCCGCAGCTATGATCTGAATGCTCATGGGTCACAAAAACCGCACTGAGTGATTCAGCTTCCACCCCTATCTCGGCCAAACGCTTACTGATCTGCAACGCAGAAAGACCAGCATCAACGAGGATACGGGTCTTTTCAGTTTCTATATAGATTGAGTTGCCTTTACTTCCACTGGCCAATTGACAAATACGCAACAAAATTCTCCAGTGATTAAGCAGTAACTAACCTCAAACAGAGCTTTGACAGACTGCTAGATCAAGGTGCTTAACGGCTAATTTTAGCTTAGGACAAATCGACATAAAAACATAGATTAAATTTGCTCAGGGTATACCTGAAAACCAACCTATCAATCAAGCAAAATCAAGCAATAATTCCTTAACTTAATTCATTAATTCCACACAGCGACAGCCAAATCGTTATAAATAGATTAAGTTTCTTGACGAAAATTATCCAACTTTATATGATTCCGCGATGTTGTGAGTAATTGCGCCACATAAAAACAGTCTGTTTATGAACCTAATTTGTTCAAATCAAATCAACTATTGTCATTAAGGAGAATCATCATGGCTACTAAAGTTGCTATTAACGGTTTTGGCCGTATCGGCCGCATCGTACTCAGGGCAGCACTCAGCAATACTGAATTTGATATCGTTGCGATCAACGACCTGACCGATGCTGCAACATTGGCTCACCTATTAAAATATGACTCGGTTCACGGCACATTTTCTGCCAATGTTGCCTCAGATGATCAACACATAATTGTCAATGGAACACCAATCAAAGTTACTTGTGAAAAAGATCCCAGCAATTTACCATGGAAAGAGCTGGGAATTGATATTGTCCTTGAATCAACGGGACTATTTCGTGAGCATGAACAAGCAGCGAAGCATCTCCAAGCGGGTGCTAACAAGGTCGTCATTAGCGCACCAGGGAAAAATTCAGATATTACAGTGGTTAAAGGGGTTAATTTCTCCGATTACGATCCCGACCAGCACCACATCATCTCTAATGCTTCATGTACCACTAACTGCCTCGCACCTGTTGCCAAGCTCATCAACGATGAACTCGGTATTGTTCATGGCAGCATGACAACAATCCACTCCTACACCAACGATCAGAAAATTCTCGACCTGCCCCACTCAGACCTACGTCGCAGTCGTGCGGCATCGCTGTCGATGATTCCAACCACAACGGGCGCAACCAAAGCTGTTGGCATGGTTGTCCCTGAACTACAAGGAAAACTTACCGGTCTATCCATTCGCGTACCAACGCCCAATGTTTCACTCATCGACCTTGTTATTGAAACAGAAAAATCCACGTCGGTAGATGAGATCAATCAGATGATGCGTAACGCCGCCAGCACCAACCTTATCGGTGTCCTCAAATACAGCGATGAGCCCTTGGTTTCATGCGACTTCAATGGTGATCCGGCTTCGGTTATTTTTGACGCACTGTCCACCAATGTTCTTGATGGTACCTTGGTAAAAGTATTGCTATGGTACGACAATGAATGGGGATACTCTGAACGGATCGTTGATCTCATTACAATGATCGCTAAAGGCTAAGATCCAACACCTTATGAATTCTGTTTCGAATAGGAGCCAGTAATGCTCAACAAAATCTCCATTAGTGATATTAACCTTCAAGGTAAGCGGATTTTTTGTCGCGTTGACTTCAATGTCCCCTTGGATGACGAGCAAAACATTACCGACGATACGCGCATTATTGCAGCGCTTCCAACCATTCGTTATATTTTAGCTCAAGGTGGCAAACTCATCCTTGCATCACACTTGGGGCGGCCAAAAGGGAAAAATATTGCTAAATTGAGCCTAGCCCCTATTGCACCTTTTCTATCAAAACTACTTCAACAGCCTGTCAGCATGGCAACAGATTGCATTGGCGATGAAGTTGAAGCGTTGATCGATACAATGGACAACGGTGATGTGATCTTGCTTGAAAATGTTCGTTTTCATCCACAAGAAGAGAAAAACGATCCACAGTTCAGTAAAAAACTAGCACAGCTCGCCGACATCTATGTTAACGATGCCTTTGGTACTGCGCATCGCGCCCATGCATCCACTGCAGGGATCACCCAATACATTGACTATGCTGCGGCAGGGTTTTTGATGGCCAAAGAGTTGCACTATCTCGGTCAAGCACTCGACACCCCCAAGCACCCTTTTGTCGCTGTTCTCGGTGGTGCCAAAGTCAGTGATAAAATTACAGTGATCAACCAACTCATTGATAAAGTTGATTCACTCCTTATCGGTGGCGGCATGGCTTACACTTTTCTCAAGGCTCAAGGTTACTGCATCGGGACATCTCTCGTTGAAGAAGATCAACTTGAGTTAGCTTTATCATTGCTCAAAAAAGCGAACGATCAAGGTGTTGCCCTACTTTTACCCGAAGATCACATTATTGCACAACAGTTTTCCAAAGATGCGCCACCAAGTTGTTGTAACAATGATAATTTCCCAGCAGATCACATGGCACTTGATATTGGCCCGAAAACAGCCCAACGCTATGCTAAGGTGATGAGCTCTGCGGCAACTGTAGTTTGGAACGGTCCCATGGGGGTGTTCGAATTCCCAACCTTTGCCAAGGGGACATTTACCGTTGCCGAAGCTCTGGCAAAGTCAACCGCGATCTCAATTATTGGCGGAGGAGACTCCGTTGCTGCGGTAAACAAAGCAGGACTAAACGATAAGATGACCCATATTTCGACTGGAGGTGGAGCTTCTCTCGAATTCTTAGAAGGTAAAATCCTTCCCGGAATTGCTGCCTTAACCGACAAGTAATGTGTTAGGAGAATAGATATAAAATGCGTAAGCCACTTATTGCAGGAAACTGGAAATTAAATAACACCATCGCTGAAGCGTCACAACTCGCTGAAGCCTTAAAAACTGAGCTGGGCAACAACACTAACACCGACATTGTCATAGCTCCTGTTTTTACCGCACTCGCTAGCGTCACACATATTTGCGCCTCAAGCTCCATTCAAGTAGCGGGGCAAAACTGTCACTGTGTTGACTCTGGTGCTTTCACGGGGGAAGTCTCAGCACCACTACTAGTCGATGCAGGATGCAGCCATGTCATCCTCGGCCACTCTGAACGTCGCCAATTTTTCGGCGAAACCGACAACTTTGTTAACGCTAAAACCCATGCCGCTATCAACTCAGGCTTAACTGCAATTGTTTGCCTTGGTGAAACATTGGAACAACGCGAAAGCGGTGAGATGTTCGACGTGATCACCAATCAGCTCAGCCTAGCCCTCAATGAGATCACCCCAGCGCAAACAGAAAATCTTGTCATCGCTTACGAACCTATCTGGGCCATTGGCACAGGGAAAACCGCAACCAGTGAAGAGGCGGCTGAGGTTCATGCTTTCATTAGAGGCCTACTCAGTGGCTTATTTAACCATGAGGTCGCCGAAGCCACCCGTATCATTTATGGCGGCAGTGTTAAACCAAACAACATTGGTGCATTAATGGCCGAAGCAGACATCGATGGCGCATTAGTTGGTGGCGCGAGTTTAACAGCAAGTGACTTCATCGCCATAGTTAACTACCCAAAACCATTAAAAGTCGTACAAAAATAACCTCATGAAACTAAAACAGGAAATCAACTCTTGGCAACACAGATAATCCTATGCTACAGTTCAGCGTTCTTATTTGGTACAGAAAAAAAACAGTCATTGAACTATAGACCTTGATTCTATCAATCAAAGTAAAACTAGGAGAAACCGCAACAAATGGTTACTTTTCTACTAACACTACACGTTATTGTTTGCATTGCCCTAATTGTCATCGTTTTGCTGCAAGCAGGCAAAGGTGCTGACGCTGGTGCTTCATTTGGTGGCGGAGCAAGCCAGACCGTATTTGGTGCTTCAGGTGGTCGCAGTTTCATGAGCAAGATGACAACAAGTGCAGCATTTATTTTCATGCTTACCAGCCTGTCCCTTACCTACTTTTACGGTAAACCAGGTTCAGACAGCCTCATGCCTGACCAAGTTCAAGCCGTACAAACGCAAGAACAAGCTCCAGCACCTGCTGTAGCAGAATAAAATGAAACTTACATCAATTCACTATTGACATGAAGCGCTTCAATACGTATAAATGCATTTCGTTAATGCCGAAGTGGTGGAACTGGTAGACACGCACGCTTGAGGGGCGTGTGACTTAACCGTCGTGCGAGTTCGATTCTCGCCTTCGGCACCAAACGAAAAATTACCGACGTTTGGCGGTACGTTTGGCGGTATCAGTTTTTAGCGCCTAAAAAATACCGCCAAAGGAGATACCGCCATGCTAACAGAGATGCAAGTCCGCAAGGCTAAGCCTCAAGCCAAGGCTGTTAAGCTCACCGACGGCAAAGGGCTATACCTGCTCATCACCCCTGCTGGCGGCAAGTTATGGCGGTACAATTACCGCTTTGATAACAAACGCAAAACACTTGCCATTGGTAAGTATCCCGATATCGGCATAGCCGACGCACGAACCAAGCACGGCGAGGCGCGAGCGCTCATTGCTCAAGGCATCGACCCATCTAGCGATAAAAAAGCCCACC
>NBLY01000029.1 GCA_002084665.1 Desulfobacteraceae bacterium 4572_35.2
TAATGTTAGCGCAAAACGCTACCGCTATGGGAAATACGAGCATAGCGCGACAAAAGATGCTAGGATCACAGGGTTGAATGTGGCAATAATAAGAATCTGTTAGACTTTGCAAAAACCTACTGCAAACCAGCTATTTCTCGCTCCGGCTCATCAAAGCTAACAGCCTGCTAATTTAATTTATCGTTATTTGTATTGATCGCAAGGAGAACCATCATGCTAACGCTACCATTGATCGATGACTGCTACGACACACCACCCAACAGCAGTATTTGGCCATGTAACAAAATTCCAACGGCCTGCTTCTACCCTCAAGCGTTTTACGTTATTTGGCAAGCAGCGCAAATGGCTAAACAAGGGATATATACCGACGGAGATTGGGCAAAAAGTAGCTTTAATATCGTTAAGGCCCTTGAGAGATGTGGTGTTCAACTTCAGCTACGTGGAATGGAACATGTGCTTGCGAACACAGAACCATGCGTTTTCATTGGTAACCATATGAGCACACTGGAAACATTTGTGCTACCCACCCTTATTCCACCATACAAGCCTGCGACCTTTGTTATCAAACAGAGCCTTATCGATTACCCGCTATTTAAGCATGTCATGCGCTCACGCAATCCTGTCGTAGTTAAGCGCACCAATCCGCGCGAGGATCTTAAGACAGTACTTAGTCAAGGTTGCGAGAAACTCGAAGCAGGAACATCGGTGATCGTTTTTCCCCAGACAACCCGAACCACCACCTTTGATGCCGAACAATTTAATTCCATCGGCATTAAATTAGCCCGCAAAGCCAAAGTGCCCATTATCCCCTTAGCACTTAAAACAGATGCATGGAGCAATGGCCAACGGCTGAAGGACTTCGGCCCAATTTTAGCCGATAAAAAGGTCCATTTTAAGTTTGGCGCGCCAATTGATTCAAGTGGAAACTCAAAAGAGATTCAAGAAACTATTATCCAATTCATTCAGCAAAACTTAAGCGCTTGGCAGAGATAACAGCCTTAGAAAATTATCAGAACAAAACAAAAAGAGCCGCCCCCTAAAATGGGACGGCTCTTTTTATTTCATATTATGTGGCCGTGCGGTTAGCCGCAGCTGCCGCCACAACTTGAACCACAACCACCACCCTCTTTTGAGGTGATGGTGAAACCATCTTGTACATAGTGGATCACTTGATCATCGGCAAAACGGACCACCTGAGCATCAAGCAGCACTGCAATTTCATTAACAGTTACGACTTTATCTTCATCTGTTGGCTCATCCAGAGTCAATCCCAAAGAGGGACCACCTCAACCAAAGCCTGCCATCGTCACCCGTAATGATTTACCTTCATTTTGTTCTAAAATACTTTTCAGCTCAGTACGAGCCTCATCAGTAATGGTCAACATGTTTCTCATTCCTTTCACGTTATAAAAGTCATCTTACACAGATACCATACTTTTCAGCCATATCACTCCTGCAACTGCGTGATATACATCTCTTCGTTAAATCCAACCACATAATAATCACCCACCTTAAACGTTGGAACTCGTAGCTTTCCAGATGGGCCAATCACACTCGCTAAAATCTCTTCGCGATTTCGTTCAGAAATAAGCAAATCCTTAAAAATTTTCCCTTTAACAACCGCAAGCCGCTTCGCCCCTAGAATTTTCTGCCAAGCGATTTCAGAATCGATGGGTTCCTCACGAGGGTCAACGGTCAGCTCAATCTCTACAGCAGATTGCTCAAAAAACTTTTGAGCTTTTTTGCATGACACTCATCCCTTACGGGTATAGATCCACTCAATTTTTTTCATGCCACTCTCACCCCGCTATAATAGGCTAAGCACATAAACATTCATATATGTATGTATAAAACCGATAACGACAAAAAGTCAAATGAATTGTTACTTAAATGGTAATTAATCAAAGCATTATTGACGAACACGCGTAACACCACCGGGTCCACGAATGATTCTTACCCGATCGCCAACCGCATAAATATCATCTACCTCTTGAACGATCGCAATCACTTCACCGCTATCAAGTTCTACGGTGATCTCAACACCATTTTTGCGCGTACTGCCCTCTTCCACAGCGGTTCCTATCAGCGCACCACCAATCGCGCCAACGGCTGTTGCCAGCGCACGGCCATGGCCACCACCGACGGTGTTTCCAGCAATTCCGCCAAGGACTCCGCCCGAAACGGTACCCAAGCCTGTTTGTGATCCTTCAATGGTAACGCTATCAACAACTAAAATAGTGCCATAAAACACCGACAACTGGCGTTGCGCTTGCGAGCGACTATAAACATCAGCCGATTGACTCGCACAACCAACCAACGATACAACACCTAATAGCAGTAGAAATCCAACCTTTTTCATCACATCCTCCTTGTCGCTATAACAATGAATGTTTTGCAGATCACCACAATTTTACTATCAATCTATCTCTAACACTGCGCCAACCGATCCATAGAAGAATCGCTTACCAAACTCGTTACCCAGCAATGCAGCACGCGGTTGACCGGTGCAATGTGATACGCCTATTTTTTGAATATTAAAACGCTTCAGTTCCAGCAATGTACGATTAAACTGCTCAGCACTTACAGGGCCAAGGTGGGTGCCACCGACAACAGCATAAACCTCGTCGCGATTAAATTGCTGACAAGCGTAGTCAAGGGTATTAATAATCCCGGCATGGGCACAACCGAGAACAACCACCAACCCCTTAGTGCTATTGATCACCACAGCCATATCATCATCAAAGGGATCAGGTTCAAACTGGCCATCACTGTTACGCTGGACTAAATTTGCATCGCCCTGTTCAAAATCGTTAACGCGTGGAATCGCACCAGTGACATACAGATTGGCTGCAATCTGTTGAAATCCAGGGGTAAAGGTAAAGCGCGCGCCTAAGGTTTCAAGCAGTTCTCGACGCTGCGGAATCCCTAAAAAGCGTAAGGTACGGTGTCCCTGTGAATAGCGCTCGGCAAAAATACCTGGATGAGCAAAAACTTCGAGATCATCGACATGACGCAGCACCTGATCCAAGCCGCCGACATGATCGTAATGACCATGACTGATAACAGCTCCACTCAATTGATTGAGAGGTAGATTAAGCACTTGAGCGTTTTTAATAATTCCTAAGCCTTGGCCGCTATCAACAAGATAATGCTTGTCATCCAGCTCAATCCAGCAAGCGAAGCCATGCTCACCTATCGCCGGGATCGCCCGACCAACACTGTTTTCACATAAAATCGTAATTCGCATTAAACCCTCCATTGTCACCAAATTAAAGTGTACCATCAGAGCTTCATAGTACAATGCTTCAGGCGCTACGTCAGCCCATTAATCTCTCGCAATGGCGGCTTTTAAAGAATTGATCTAACAATAATAACGGTATTAAACAGTGATAATTTCAGACAAATAGGTCAACTATTCACTCTCAAATTATCGAAAATCTGGTCTCAAGCAGTCTGTTTACCAACCAAGCGTTATTTTTATTTGACAATAAGTGAGAAAATCATCTAAGCTAGTTCCTCTGTTTTCATGTGGGCCTATAGCTCAGTTGGTCAGAGCCACCGGCTCATAACCGGTTTGTCCCAGGTTCGAGTCCTGGTGGGCCCACCACTTTTACAGACGGTAAAGGGTAGTAATGGTTAAGATGCGAAGGCGATTTCGCCACCAACATAAATGCAACACAATAAAGGGAGTGCAACGATACCAGAGTTGCACTCTCTTTTTTTGACGAGCACTGTGATGAAAAAAATACCCAGCATTCGGCTTCAGGATCTAATCGGTCTCCTCAATAGCCACTACCCACAGAACCTAGCTGAAGACTGGGACAATGTTGGGCTGCAAGTCGGTGATCCTAAACAACAAATCAGCAAAATCATGATCGCCCTTGATCCAACCCCCAGCACCATTCAGTCTGCCATAGCGCAGCAATGCCAAGCTCTCATTACTCACCACCCTCTCATCTTTAAGCCGCTCAAAAAAATATCAACTGACAACGAAACAGGTCAGATTCTCTTCACAGCCATCCGCAACAATCTCGCCATAATCAGTGTGCACACCAACCTTGACCATGCAGCAGACGGACTCAACGACTGGTTAGCCAATGCGCTTCAAGTTGAACAGACCAAGCCGCTGTTGATAGCGAAACCTGGTGATCTTGTTAAACTTGTGGTGTTTGTTCCCCCTGAAGCCGTTGAGATGCTATCACTGACACTATTCAACGCTGGAGCAGGTCACATTGGTAAATACGATCAATGTTCATTTCAACAGCAAGGTGTTGGAACATTCCGCGCTCACAAGGGATGCACACCCCACATTGGCACCGTTGGTGAGCAAGAGAACACTGCTGAGATACGTCTCGAAACCATCGTGCCGCGTACACTGGTGAATCGAGTGGTGACAAAAATGATTAAAGCTCACCCTTACGAAGAGGTCGCCTACGACCTAATCTCACTAGATAATCAGCGCTGCGATATTGGTCTCGGTCGAATTGGCACCATCGCCAAACAAAAAAAATTAGCGGAATTTGCCTACGACTGCAAACGGCAGCTCGGTTGCAACGGGATACGCCTTGTCGGTGATTCTGATGCGTCAGTGCGCAAGGTCGCCGTCTGCGGTGGCAGTGGAGCGATGTTGATTCGAGAAGCAGCCCGTCAGGGTGCGGATGTTCTCGTCACTGGCGACATCAAATATCATGAAGCTCAAACAGCCCAATCTCTCGGTATCTCTTTAATTGATGCTGGGCACTTTGCCACCGAGCAACTGATGGCAAAAGTATTAGCACAAAAACTCGAACAGCACGCGCAACAACGGGCTTGGCCCGTTCAGTATATTGTTGCACCAGAAGAACAGGATCCATTCACGTTTATCTGAAGATGTGAAACCTATAATTAAGCACGTAAATATACAATCGACCACGGAGGTAACAGGGTGAAAGAAGACGTACAGCTGCTAATTGACCTACAGGAACTTGATCAAGTGATCATCAAAGGGCGCAACCAACAAAACAAACTGCGCGCAGAGCAAGAACTTCTCAATGCTCAAGCAGCAAAGCTCGCGACACTTATTGAGCAACTGGACAAAGAACTTGCTGCGATCAAACAGGATCGTGGCGAAGTAAACCAAAACCTGTTGCAAGAGATGGACAACGTCGAAAAGGCTGAAGCTCGCCTCCCTGAGATTAAAACCCAAAAAGAATATCTTGCTGTTTTAAAAGAGGTTGATGTTGCTAAAAAACAATGCAAAGACCTGCAAGATCAGTTAGATGGCAGCGAACAAGCATTTACAACTCTCGAAGAAGATCGTGCTGAAAAACAGCAGCAACTCGACGATCTACAACTGAGCAACACCAGTCGTGCCAGTGAGATCGAAGCAGAGTTGACCGAAATTGACAACTCTCTCAAATCTGAAGACAGCAAACGAGAAAGACTGGCTGAAAATGTTCCAGCTAAAATCCGCAAGAACTATGAACTGCTTTTAGTTCGGCGTAAAGGTTCGGCACTTGTTGAAGCGCGTAAATGTACCTGTTTGGGCTGCAACATGCACCTACCACCACAATTTTTTAACACCATGCTTAAAAATAAAGGGATCGATAGTTGCCCACACTGCAACCGACTGCTCTTTATTCGCCCCAGTGAAGGCTAGCCAGCGCTTGCACTTTATAACGATATAAAGCATGGTCGAAGAAGCACAGATGATCGCCGGTTTCGCAAGAAACGGGAGGAAAGTCCGGGCTCCATAGGGTAGGATGGTTCTTAACGGGAACCGAGGGTGACCTCAGGGCTAGTGCCACAGAGAGAAGACCGCCTGCCACTGGCAGGTAAGGGTGAAAGGGTGAGGTAAGAGCTCACCAGCTCTGATGGTGACATCAGAGGCTAGGTAAACCCCATCCGGAGCAAGGCCAAATAGAGAGGCGCTTGAAGGCTACCCGCCTGAAGCTTCTGGGTTGGCTGCTTGAGGCCGTCGGCAACGGCGGTCCTAGAGGAATGATCGTCCCCTGACTTTGGGTAACCGAAATCAGGTACAAGACCCGGCTTACGGGCTTCTTCGACCACTTTTAATTAAGAAACGAGTCGTGCTTCATCCAGCTCGTTTGATGATATGAATTTATGACGCGTACATTATCGCCCAGTGATCGCTGGCAGAATATAACCGTTGCAATAAGCAAGGAACTTTCCTGCTTGTCTGAATCGGAACGTCAATGGATTGAGCAGCAGATCGCTCACATCCATCAATTACAACGACAGCTTCACGCCCTATTTGTTCAAGCACAGGGATTGAAGCATTGTCAAAGCTGCCTAGGTTCGTGTTGCGAACTGGGCAATAATCACATGACCTTGGCTAACGTCCTCAGTGCCCTCCTTGATCGCACACTCCCTGTAGCCGATTTTAGCCAAACCTGCCCATTTCTAACCGATCAGGGTTGCGCTTTAGCCGTTGAATCGCGTCCATTTAACTGCGTTACTTTTATTTGCGATACCATCGAAGAGTGTTTAAGTTCTGAGGATCAACAGCAGTTCTATACCCTCGAACGACAATTACGCGAACACTATATCGCCTTTGATCAACGCTATATTGGCTCAAGCCTGCAAGGGCTTTTAATCCGATCTCAGAGTATGCCGGGCAACCAGTACCTTGCGCATAGATTTTAACCGGCAACGATCTTTTCAGGAGCCAACTTCGTCTCAATGGATATAAAATTCACACGTAGCAACGGCAGGATCGACACCCTTGTCGATGAACTGATCGATCATGTCGGCGTTAACCACCCCTACATTATTCGCGAAATGATCCTTAGCGCCCTCAAGGTTGGCCAAGAAAACAACTATCTTGCCGACCTAAAGCTAATCCGTACCACCATGAAAGAGATGCGCTATACCAGTAAGGTTTTTGCCCCGTACCGCTCACGGCGCAAGGTTACAATCTTTGGTTCAGCTCGTACCGAACCACATCAACCCATCTACCAAAAGTGTTTAACCTTTGCCAAACTGCTGGCCCAAAACAACTACATGGTCATTACCGGCGGCGGTGGTGGCATTATGCAAGCGGGCAATGAAGGTGCTGGTGCCGAGAACTCCTTTGCCGTTAATATCCAGTTGCCGTTTGAACAAGACACCAACAGGGTCATGCAAGATAGTGATCGGGTGTTGATGTACAAATACTTTTTCAACCGCAAAGTTGCCTTTTTAAAAGAAGCCGATGCCATTGCTCTTTTCCCCGGTGGGTTTGGCACAATGGATGAGGCGATGGAAGCACTAACACTACTGCAAACAGGCAAGAATCCACCGATTCCGTTGGTGTTAATCGATGACGACAAGGGAAGCTATTGGGAAGAATGGCTCGAATTTGCCCGCGATACCATGTTGACAAAGGGATTAATCTCTGGCGAAGACTTTGGTCTGTTTACCATTACTCGCAGCGCTGAAGAAGCCATTGAAGTGATCCGCTCCTTCTATAAGACCTATCACTCAAGCCGATACGTAGACAAACTTCTTGTTATTCGCTTAAATAAGGCGCTAAGCAGCGAACAGATCGAAACACTTGAAGGTGAGTTTGCTGAAATTTTACGGCCAGGAACACGAATTAAAGCTACGGCGGCTTTTGTTAAAGAGAAAGACCAACCCGACTTATGGCATCTACCTCGTTTAGCAATTGAATTTAATCGCCGCAGCTACGGCTTGCTAAATTCATTTATTCGCCGTATTAATTCGTTTTAGGAGATCGATGTGGGCTATAAAAATCTACAAAATTGCGTTCATGACTTAGAGCAACACGGCAAACTGATCCGCATCAATGAGGCGATCGATCCCCATCTGGAAGCTGGCGCGATCCAGCGCCGTGTCTATGCTGCTGGTGGTCCGGCACTGCTGTTTAGCAACGTCACTGGCAGTAAGTTTCCGATGCTCGGCAACCTGTTTGGCACCCTTGAGCGCACCCGCTTTATCTTTCGCGACACCCTCGACACGGTTCAGCGTCTTGTCGATGCTAAACTCGACCCAGCTGCGGTGATGAAACGACCATGGCAATTTATGTCGGCACCGCGCGGGGCGTGGAACCTGTTACCCAAACGGGTCAAAGATGGCGCTAGTCTAGCAAAACAGACCACCATCGATCATCTGCCACAACTGGTTTCATGGCCAGATGATGGCGGTGCCTTTATCACCCTACCGCAGGTTTACAGTGAACATCCGCAACAACCCGGCCTACGCCACGCCAACCTCGGCATGTACCGTGTTCAGCTGGGCGGTAATGACTATATCCAGAATAAAGAGATTGGTCTGCACTACCAAATCCAGCGTGGCATCGGTGTTCATCACAACAGCGCCAAACAGAGTGGTCAACGACTGCCTGTTAACATCTTTATCGGTGGCGCCCCCAGTATGGCCGTTGCCGCGGTGATGCCTCTCCCCGAAGGGATGCCTGAGTTGCGGCTCAATCGACCCTACGGCCACGCGCCCCGAAGGCCCCTTTGGTGATCATCTCGGTTACTATAGCTTAACTCACGAGTTTCCCGTCATGCAGGTTGATGCGGTCTACCACCGTAGCGATGCCATTTGGCCATTTACCACCGTTGGCCGACCACCACAGGAAGACACCAGCTTTGGCACCTTCATCCATCAACTCACCGGCGATTTAATTCCTACGGTGCTGCCCGGCATTAAAGCCGTTCACGCTGTCGACGCTGCTGGAGTTCATCCGTTATTACTGGCCTTAGGTAGCGAGCGTTATACACCGTACAGCAATGACCAGCAGCCTCAAGAGTTGCTGACACAGGCCAATGCTATCTTGGGACAAGGGCAACTATCGTTAGCCAAATACCTGATGATTGCCAACAGTGATGATTGCCCGCAACTCGACCTGCACCACATTGATCAATTTATTGGCCATGTTTTGCGCCGCTGCGATTGGCGCCGCGATCTCCATTTTCAAACCTGCACCACCATCGACACCTTAGACTACAGCGGCAGCGGTCTCAATCGCGGCTCGAAAGTAGTGCTTGCTGCCAGTGGCCCTGAACTGCGCACCTTACCAACCGAACTGCCGGTTGATCTACGTCTACCTGACGGTTTTAATGCACCCCATGTCGCTCAACCAGGTATTTTGATACTCCAAGGGCCAACCTGCCAAGGTCACGACAGTGTGCCGCAGCAGACGATGGAGCAACTGTGCTCATTCTTCAAGGCGACGGATAGCATCAATAATTTCCCGCTCATTATTGTCAGCGACGACAGCGCCTTTGCCGCGCAAACACTCAACAACTTTTTATGGACCACCTTTACCCGTTCCGATCCAGCACAGGATATTTACGGCATCGAATCGTTTACCGACACCAAGCATTGGGGCTGTCGTGGCTCATTGGTTATCGACGCACGACGCAAAGCTCACCACGCCCCTCCCCTCATCGACGATCCCGCCATTGAAAAGCGCGTTGATGCTCTCGGTTGTAAGGGTGGACCATTACACGGTATCATTTAGCGGCCAGAATCTCGCTCTATCCATTTTATTATGAATGCGGTGGATCAATTTTTATCAACC
>NBLY01000030.1 GCA_002084665.1 Desulfobacteraceae bacterium 4572_35.2
GTTGGGGTCGATAAAGCTGCTCGCTGGTTGGTCGTTTTGTAGCAGGTTGATTTCGTTACGTAGCCGTAGGAATGAAAGCGCTTCAAAAGCGATGCGAATGTGTTCAGCTGTTTCGCTGGAGAAAATGTTGTCATTGGTTAGGTGCTTGAGTCGTTCTAGGGTGGTGAGGGCGCGAATTTCATGCTCTAAGGCGAACATGCGTAAGCAGTCGACAATGTAGATGAGCCCACCCTTTTTGAGTGACAGTTTTCCTTTGTTGTCACCACTTTTCTCGGTGGTGAAGCGACCCCACATCCCTGTCGGCACTTTGTGCGACAGGTTCAGTTGCATCACCTGATAAAGAAATCCCGGATGCTCTCGTATGGACTGAAAGACAATGCTCTGTAGCGCGTGGGCAAGGGATGGGTCGCCGACAAGTGGAGTAAAGTCGAAAAAAATGGATGAGTAGCGCACCTTGTGTGGTTCTGGGTTTATCGCCCAATCCTTAATGCGATCTTCCCAATCACTTAAACGACCACGCCATACCGGATTGCTTGCCATCACATCCCCTTCGCACAGGGGGTAGCCAACGTAATCTAGGGCATGGACAACTTTATCAGCAAGGGGGATGAAGAAAGCATCGACCTCCTCCTGCATTGAATCGGGAAAATCTTCATAAATAAAACCGTTATCCTGATCAGGGCCAAGGAGCATCTCCCTACGACCTCCGCTACCCATGATGAGGAAGCAATGGCGGATTTCAGGAGGTGTATGGCCGAGTTCAACCATCTGTTGCCAGCACAGAGCGTAGGTACGCTTAATCAAGGCATGGTGGATGTAGGATAAGATCTCCATCACCTCTGGAGCACTACGGGTTTCCGAAAGCAGGGTGTTGGCAACACGGAGCAGAGTGGTGTGGATGGCGGCAAGCCCTTCAATGGTCTCTGTCTCTTCAATGCTGCCAATCATCAGCATCGCTTTTTGGCTACGGTAGCGCATTAGATCGCTCATGGAAACCATGCCGACAAGTTCATCGTCAGCAACAATGGGTAAGTGTTTGAGGCGATGACCAACCATGTATGCCATCGCTTCATACATGTAGGTGTCGGGTCTCATGGTGCGTGGGTTGCTAACCATCAATTGTTTGGCGGTAATCTCGTCGGCGTTGCTTCCTTCGACTGCGACCAGTTTACTAATTATATCGCGGGCGGTGACGAGGCCAACCATCTGGTTGTCATCATCGACAACGACAACCGAGCGAATTTGTCGTGCGGCCATCTGATGAGCAATTTTGCGTGCAGGTTGCAGTGGGTGGCAGGTGGCAACAGGGGTGGTCATTATTTCAGATAGGCGTTTTTTGAACGGGTATGATTCAACGCTGGTGAGGGCTTTTTGACTGTGTTCTGAAACGATGTCAGCATACAGGTGGCGAACTCGATCTAAAATCATTTGATCAAAATATGTTTTAAATTCAGGAACCTGCCGTGCGGTATCGAGTAAAACCTGTTGCGGGATTAGATAACATTCGGTCTCTTTAACTGTGCGCGAGCCGCCCGTGTACGATTCGCTGGTAAAAACAGGGGTGCAGCCAAAGGTGTCACCCTCATGGCGATAATCAACGACAATCTCTTCGCCGCCTGGAGTGATTAAGGTGATCTCGACAAGGCCTTGTTTGATCACGTACAGGTGGCCAGTAAAAGGATCGCTTTGGTCGAAAATATGATAATGTGATGGAAATTTTTTTGTGCTAGATGCGGCAAGGAGCGTTTCAAAAACATCGGCTGGCAGATGGCAAAACGGCTCGGAATCATGAAGTTGCTTGATGTCGGGCATTGGAACCTCCGTGCAGCAGTTTGAAAGATGATCGAATAGGCAAACAGTTTATCATTCTCGTTGGATTTAACAAAACAAATTTGCAGCTAAATTGGTTTGTGTGAAAAATAATTCAATTAGTAAAGGGTGTTATCTTGTTTTTTAATATTGAGACATGGTTTTAAAATGTCAAACCGTAGAGTGGGGGAATGGTATGAGGATAAAAAAACTGTTGCTAGCCACGGCAGCCACCGATAGCATTGAGGTGCGTGGTTGGGTGAGAACATTACGCGCGGGAAAAACGGTGAGTTTTATCGAGTTGAACGATGGCTCGTGCCTGAGCTCGTTACAGTTGGTGTTGAACGATGAGCTAGAAAACTACAGCCTGATGGCCAAGATGGGAACGGGAGCTTGTGTGCGAGTATGTGGTAACTTGGTCGATTCTCCGGCTAAGGGGCAGCGCTGGGAACTGCAAGTGACCGCCATTGAGCAAATTGGCGCGGCAGATAGTGATTATCCGCTACAGAAAAAACGGCACAGTTTTGAATATTTGCGCTCTATTGCTCATCTACGACCGCGCTCCAACGCTTTTGGTGCGGTGTTTCGCTTACGCAGCGCACTGTCGTTTGCGGTCCATCAATTTTTTCAGCAACGTGACTTTCTTTACGTGCATACGCCAATTATTACCGCTAGCGATTGTGAGGGTGCTGGTGAACTGTTTCGCGTAACTACCCTTGATCCACTCTATCCCCCCACGGTTAAACAGGGTAATAGCGTCGGTATCGACTGGAACGATGACTTTTTCGCCGCCAAAACGGGGTTAACGGTGAGTGGGCAGTTGCAAGGGGAGCTTTTCGCTAGTGCCTTTAGTGATATCTACACCTTTGGGCCAACCTTTCGCGCTGAAAATTCTAATACCAGTCGTCATGCCTCCGAATTTTGGATGATCGAACCTGAGATCGCCTTTGCTGATTTAACTGCAGATTGCAACTTGGCCGAGGAGTTTTTACGTTATTTAGTCAGTTATGCGCTAGAACATTGCGCTGAGGATCTGCAGTTTTTTAATGACCGCATCGAAAAAGGGTTGATCGGTAAATTGACTGCTCTCGTTCAATCTAAATTTGAAACCATGACCTACACTGAGGCGGTAGACCAGTTACACCGTAGTGGCCAATCGTTTGAGTATCCTGTTGAATGGGGAGCCGATCTGCAGTCGGAACATGAACGCTATCTGTGCGAGCAGGTGGTTAATGGTCCACTGTTTGTGGTCGATTATCCGAAAGAGATCAAGGCCTTCTATATGCGTGGCAACGATGATGGAAAAACCGTTGCAGCAATGGACTTACTTGTGCCGCGTGTGGGTGAAATTATCGGCGGTAGTCAACGTGAAGAGCGCCTTGATGTGCTACAGGCACGGATGGTTGAGCTGGGGATGTCACCCAAGTCGTTGCAATGGTATCTTGATATTCGTCGCTGGGGCAGTTGTCCTCATGCGGGCTTCGGCCTTGGCTTTGAGCGGTTGCTGATGTATTTAAGTGGTATGGAAAATATTCGCGATGTGATCCCGTTTCCGCGCACACCAGGCCATGCCAGTTTTTAACGTTAGCCAGTTTTCTAACAGGTGATGCGCCGCTTTTTGCAATAACTGCGAATAACAACGGTTGCTTGATTGAGGCGCGACATCTTGTTGTTGCGCTGCTTAATGGCTAGCGCATCATCTTGAGCGATGGTTAACTGACGTAAGTCACGGGTAATCATGGCAATATTATTGATTATGATCTTCATGTCAGCCCCTGTATAGCGGCGCAGCATCGGCGGCGATAAAGTCATATATCCATCGGCAATATCTTGGGCTAATTTTTTCGGACTTCCGGTAATGGCCATGGACGAACCTCTTTATTTAGGAAAAGGGAAGAATGATGGTTGAGTATAAGGTCGCAGAAACCACTATTGTTACCGATGAAACGTTAGAGCGCACCATAAACGAATGGGTTGCACAGGGTTGGCTGTTTGAGCGGATTCAGTTCGCCATGTATGAAGGGAGCAAGCGCCCGGGGATGGCCTTTGTGCTATTTACCCGTGAAGTGGCCGATTGAATTGATGCTGGATCTTGGTTTATAGCTGTCACTGTTCGCTGAGCTTGTTGATGGTGGCAGAGATCGTTTCCATTCCCCACCAAAGTAAATACATTGGTGGGGAATTTTAGTCTTTATTATCGGAATATTTAGTACGCCATTCCAGATTTTTTACGAATTTTACGCAATACTTTTGATGCCGCGTAACGGGCTTTTTGGGCACCGTGATCGAGGGTTTTGTGTAGTTGTTCTTTGTCGGCGAGAATTGCATTACGGCGCTCGGTAAAGGGGACAAAATAGTCGCGTACCGTTTCAAAAAGCTCCTGCTTAACTTCGCCGTAGCCCATGCCACCTGCTTGATAACGCTGGCGCAGCGCATGTTGCTGCTCCTTGTCGAGGAACAAGCGATAGATCTGAAATACGTTGCAGGTGTCTGGATCTTTAGGCTCTTCAACAGCTGTAGCATCGGTGACGATACGCATGATCTGCTTACGTAATTTTTTCTCATCCTGAAATAGGTCAATGGTGTTGCCATAGCTTTTGCTCATCTTCTGACCATCGAGGCCTGGAACGGTGGCCACCTCATCATCAATATCAGGCTCTGGGATAGTGAAAATTTCACCATATTCGTTATTTATTTTTGTGGCGATATCGCGCGTGACTTCAACATGTTGTTTTTGGTCTTTGCCGACGGGTACTTTTTCGCTGTTGAACATCAAAATGTCAGCGCTCATCAGTACGGGGTAGGCGAATAGACCGTGGTTAGCTGCGATCCCTTTATTGATCTTATCTTTATAGCTGTGGCACCGCTCTAGTAAGCCCATGGGGGTAAAGTTGGATAAAAACCACGCCAGTTCTTGGACTTCTGGTACGTCGGATTGAACCCAAAAAGTGCTCTTCTCAGGATCCATCCCCAACGCTAGAAAATTGGCTGCAGCCTCAAGTGTTCCTTGGGCTAATGCTTTGCCTTCGTGAACACTGGTCATGGCGTGGTAGTTGGCAATGAAGCAAAAGAGGTCATCGTGCTCCTGATAGTCGATCATTTTTTTCATCATGCCAAAGTAGTTGCCGAGGTGGAGTGAACCTGAAGGTTGGATGCCAGAGAGAATACGCATGGTTGGTTCCTTATTGTGAATGAGTGATTAAATTTATTGCTATTCAGCACAATTGTAGTTGGACTGGTAATGACCATGGAGATGGTATTTGTCACCATGGACGGTGACAATAGCCCTATGGATGGGTTCAATGCGTCCTTTGAAATGGTCGTTACCAGTTTGCCAGCTGAATAATTGCAATTTATTAAAAGTTGATCCTAGCAAGCTGTTGATACAAAAAAAGCCGCGAAGGATCGCGGCTTAATCGGTAAGTACCGCGCAATGTTAGCGCGATCCCAGTTGTTTATCGATAAACATGGAAACGCGATCAGCTTAAATCTGCTGAGCGCCACCACCATCGCTGTAATATATTCGTGCTATTTCTCATGGGTGGCAGGGTAACAGGTTCAACCTAGCGGGTCAATGGCGTTATGGCTGTGGTTGTTTAGTCAAAAAATTGTCAGAGGCCATCCTCTTTGGTATGCTTTAAATACTCTGAATTTAACAACGAGGTGAATCATGCAACTCTCTGAATTTGAGATTAAACGTGTTCAGCGGTTATTTGAAAATTATTGCGCTGTGCGCATCCCTGTTATCATGAAGGGGAAGTTGAAGCTGGAGTATCGAATTAGGGATAGTGAGGTTATTTTGTATGAATCGCGTGTTCCGTATAATCAAGTGGATATCTGGTACTCCACTACAGTTGCACGGTTTTTAAAGGATAATGAACACAATGTGTGGCACCTGTTCTCAGCGGATCGCAATGATGACTGGATTGTTTACCAGCCGTATCCCTATGATCGGAATATTGAACGGTTGATCGGTGCTATGAATGAAGATGTTACGGGGCTCTTTTGGAGTTAGCCGGTTGCTAGGTATTTAACGATTCAGCGTAATGAGTTGTTTTAAAACATCACAAAGCCGATTCGAGGAGGTCTTCGAATCGACTTTGTTTATTACTATGAGCTAGTTCAGTGTTCGCCCACCACCACAGTTTCACCCCTATTTGATTGATTGAGGTTACACGGTTTTGTTCTGTGTTGTTAGCACTTCTCGTTTGTCTGTTAGCCTTAATTGTAAATTAAGCACTCCAGATACGTGATGGGCCATGTTGAATTTTCCAATCCAACTCCCAAAACATAGTTTCTAGTTCGCTGACATTGTGAGCACGCCCATCTTCGGTTCTGGCAACCGTGTCGCGAGGATTAGCACCCATTTCGGCCCAGAAGAAGCTAGCTCCACCCATTCCGGGTAAAACACCAGGTTCGTGCGTGCAATTGGCAATGGTTGTGTGTGGCATGGCAAGGCGGGTGATAGCAACCACCTGAGCCTGACGAATCTCTGGAATGGTTCCCAACGCTCCCATCCGTGTTCCGGGGATAGGGATTCGTCGAGCGGCACCGCTAAAAACAGGATTCAAACTAGCAGTGTAGTGGATCATTTCGGCAATCTCCTGATCACTGTGCTCAGGCCCCAATGGTTCGACGCAGACGCCGAGTTGTAGTCCTGCTGCTTTAAATTTTGCGATACTGTCGCGGCGTTGTTGTGGTGGAATATTGGTGTCGATTCCTTCACGTAAGCGCACGGCATGGTAAACACCGTTGACACCTAGCTGTACAAGTTCTTCAGCGTGATCGGCACACTGGTCACCGACATTGGCAATGAGAGGAGTATCCTTTTTTAATCTTGCACGAATTGCTGCAAGATATGGGGCGATTCTTTTGAATGCGAAGTTTGCAGTGGTCATGACTAGGATGGCTTGACACCCAACTTGTTCAAATTGACAGGCCATGGCGACTGCTTCGTCAATTGGAACTTCAGTTGCTGTGGTAAATATTTTGTTGCTCTTGGCAAAAGAGCAGAACTGACACTCCTCTGGACAGGGGGCAAGGTTGAGAGCCAGTTGACCGTGCACCTCGGCTTCATTGTGTTGCAGTTGGCGTGAAAGGGCACTTGCTCCAGCCATCAGTTGAAAACTCTCTTCACTGTAGGGTGGGAAGCCGAGAAGATATTCGATCTCTGTCGGTGTTAAAGGATAACCGTTGAGCCCTTTTTCAATAAGTTCTGTTACGGACATTTTAATCAAACCCTCCATGGAATAACAGGTCGTTGTGGCGAAGACTCAGGTGTTTCGTAACCTTTTAATTGCACGGTTGCACCTTTGAGTTTGTCACTGTACTAAAAGAAAGGCAGTGTAATGATTTTTCATCGCTAGCTCCAATAGAAAAAAACTGTGGATTAAATAGGATCTATAAGGTTATCTGATGATGAATGACGACGGCACGCGAAACTGGGCTTGCTGTAGCTGCAAGCCCAGTTGAGATCTGTTTGTCGAGGTAGGTATTTTTTTGGTCGTTTGACTATGGAATAACAAATGGGGCTGATTGATTCATGCTATCAGTTCTGATTGATAAGTTGTCCACGGTTATCTCTTTTGTTACTGTTTTTTATCTTTTAAGATGCGATTTCATTAATTCTGCTCACCTAAACCACCACCATGTAGTGCTGCAAATTGGAGAAGTTGCTGAATGTCGAGGCCACTCTCCTTAACGATGCCGAGAAAAACAGGTAGTAACTGCATCATAAATGATGGATCTTGCATCGCTTCTTTTGCCAGCCCTGGCAAGGTGTTGAGGATAAACTGTTGTTTCTCTTCGGTTGAGAGAGCCATAACTGTTTCTTGAAGTTGTTCTAGTGACATTGCGTTGTTTCTCCTGTTGTGCGCTATGATTACTCTGTTAGCACTTGTTTCAGTCTATTTATCTGGAAAAGCGATAGTATAGACATCATGATAGTTTTTTGCAAAGTGAACATCTAAACCATCTTTGAGATGATCTGGAAGTTCGTCAAAGTCTTTGCGATTGCTTTCAGGAAAGATCAGTGTTTTCAGGCCACTACGCCGTGCGGCGATGGTTTTTTCTTTTAAACCGCCGATTGGTAATACTTGACCTGTAAGGCTGAGCTCTCCTGTCATACCTAACTTTTTACGTACCGCTTTAGCGCTAATCATCGATAATAGCGCGGTGGTCATGGTTACACCCGCTGAGGGGCCATCCTTAGGGGTTGCTCCAGCTGGCACATGGATGTGGATAAAGTGTTTGTTCAAAAAATCTTCAGCTAGTCCATATTCGTTGAGGTGACCCATGACGTAGGAGTAGGCGATTTCAGAACTTTCGATCATCACTTTGCCGAGTTGCCCCGTTTGTTTAAACCCCTTGCTCTGACTTGGCATCGCCGTCGCTTCAATTTGCAATGTGACTCCGCCCATGCTTGTCCATGCCAGTCCTGTAACAATACCGGGGATGTTTTTGAATAACATCGCCGTTTTACGCATAATTTTCTTAATACGGTTTTCCAGTCCACGAACTCCAGCTTCACGAGCATAATTATCGACGATGGTTTCTAGCGCATCTTTGCGAATCGTAACTTGTTGTTTTGTTAAACCGTGATTTTTCAGCGCTTTAGGGATTAAATAACGACGAGCTATCTCAACCTTTTCGGCCATAATGTAACCAGACAGGCGGATGATCTCCATGCGGTCAAGCAGTGGTGCGGGGATGGTGTCCAGTTGATTGGCGGTGGCGATAAACAGCACATTGGATAGATCAAACGGCACATCTAGGTAATGATCGCGGAAGCTGTTATTTTGCTCAGGATCCAGAACTTCTAGCAGTGCAGATGCTGGGTCGCCTTGAAATGAAGCACCGATTTTATCAATTTCATCAAGCATGAGGACGGGATTTGAGCTGCCGGCTTGTTTGATTGCTTGAACAAACTTACCAGGCATGGCACCAATATAGGTGCGGCGGTGGCCTTTAATCTCAGCTTCATCGCGCATACCACCGAGAGAAAAGCGGAAAAAATTACGTTTGAGAGCAGCGGCAATGCTTTTACCGATAGAAGTTTTTCCCGTACCCGGTGGACCAACCAAGCACAGTATAGATCCTGAAATATCACCTTTCATTTTGCCGACAGCAATAAATTCTAAAATACGCTCTTTAACGTCATCCAGACCAAAATGATCACGATCAAGAGCACGTTGTGCTTTGCTAATATCGTAGGAATCCTGAGTGTTTTTACCCCAGGGCAATATGGTTAACCAGTCGAGGTAGTTACGGCTGACATTGTACTCGGGTGAAGAGGGCTCAATGAGTTGAAGTTTTTCAATCTCCTCATCAACCGCCTTCTGCGCTTCTTCATTGAAGATCAGCCCTTTGAGGCGTTGTTGAAATTTTTCAATTTCGCTGGTCTTCCCCTCTTTTTCGAGGCCCAGCTCTTTTTTGATGGTTTTTAATTGTTCTTTGAGGAAAAACTGCCGTTGTTGCTCCGAGATGTTTTTTTCAATCTGCTTTGAAATCTTACTTTGCAGCCGTGACACTTCAAGTTCTTTTTTGAGTAGCACTAACACCTGTTCAATGCGTTGACGCACATTGAGGGTGGAAAGAACCAGTTGCAACTCTTGGCCGTCTGCTGAAGTCAAGTTTGCGGCAAAATCTGCCAGTCGGCCCGGATCATCCATGCTGGAACGACCGAGAAACATCTTGATCTCTTCTGAATATAAAGGGTTGATCTGTACCAACTCTTTCAGGGTTGAGATGATCGCCATTGAGTAGGCTTTTAGCTCTTGATGCTTAGCGAGGCTTTTTTCAAGGTGATATTCCACATCCGCATAGAGCCCCTGTTTGGTTTCGTGAAGGGTCTCTATGGAAAATCGTTCAAGGCAATTGACCAAAAGCTGGATACTGTCCTCTTCAGCATTGAGAACTTTAACAATTTTGCCCACTACGCCAATAGGGTGCAGGTTCTCTGGCTCATCTTTGCCGTCGATATTTTTTACCAACACTAAACCAATGGTTTTGGTTTCACTGTCGGCAACCTTACGCATGATCGCCACTTTTTCAACGCCACTAATGTTTAGTGGAATTAAGATCGCAGGAAAAGCAGGGCGTGGTCGCAGGGGGATGATTGGTAGTTGTTGCGGTAATTGTTCGCTGGCAAGGACTAAACTCTCTTCGTTGATCTCAATCTCAATCTCTTCTTCATCTGCATGACGGTCCATAATGTTTTCCTATGTATGAGTATGTGAGATTACTGAGTCGTAAGATTATAGCATACCCACTTAGGGGGATTTGGATCAAGTAATGTCTTGAGATGTTGGTGAATAAATAGATTTTTTAGTAACAGCATGGTCGCGAACATTTGTTTTTTTCAGAGAATAAACGCTTTACAGTAATCGCGGCTTCTCCACGGTGCCACCGACGCGGAGCAGGTAGCCGCCATTACGCTGTTTTTTACCTAGCAATGATAGCAATGATGACAGGGCGGGATCTAGGTTTTTGTTTGGTTTAATGCTCACGCTTAGGTCGATACGGCTGCGAATTGGGTTGCGTTGTAAAACGACTGTACCGTGTCCAGTTAGGTTTAGATCACCATCAGTGCACAAAAAATGGTCGATGGTGATTTGGCGGGCGTTTTGGTTCAACTGCAACTCAACGCGGCCTAGGCTGAGTTGGTCAACGGGGGCGCTAAATTGTTTGAGGCCGGAAATCCGCTCGCATTGAGTTGTTCAATGGTGGTGGTAAGCTGAATTTTTGGTAATTGCGGCAGTGGTTGGTCCCAGTGTAGATCGGCGGCAACAAGTTGCAGGTAGCGCGTTGAGTCGATCTCGGCGTTGATGGTTCCACCGAGTGTTTCCCCTTGCACGGCAATAGAAAAGCGACCTTGTAAGAGTTGCAACCACATGGGCCGAGCTTTGAGTTGGTTAAGTTGCACGGTTAACCGCGGTAGAACCGCGGTTTCAAGGCTGTCGATCGCCAGTGTTGTAGGTAGTTCTAAAGCGAGTTTTCCCATGCTTACAGGGCGCTGAAGCTGTTGACTCAACTCCTGCTCAAGGCGGTGTTGTAACGCTTGAGCTGGGAAAAATAGCCATAATCCCGCTATAAAAAAGAATCCGACCACGACGGGGATAAATTTAGTTTGTTGAAGCTTTTCGCCGGTGAAATAACTTTTTTTTACCATCATTGTTTCTTGCTATAGGCTGAAATTTGCATTGAGCCATCGAGTAGTTGCGGATTGTCAAAGCGCACTTTTAGCTGGAGCGTTTTAACTTGCAGTGGCGCTGGTGCGCTATCAATACTCTGTAGCAGTTGCATCATTTGGCCGAGGGAAACCTTTTCGAGTTTAATCTCAACCGCTTGTTCGGTCATATCCTCGTGAGCGATGGTCGGCAGTGGCCGCATGGCGGTAAGGTTTTCCCGTTGGGCGATACGCGTTACTCGGCTTTCAATGAAGCTAAATAGCGAAAAGTTTTCGGCACCAGTTTTACGCTTCTCAAGGGCGGCTATTTGACCTTGAATCCGTTGGTATTGTTGCTGTAATTGCTGAACTTGTTGCACCTGTTTGCTGCGTGACGCGATCTTGCCATCTAGTCGCTCGATGGCGGCATTGTAAGGATGAATCATGGCGAAATAGATCAGGGTGATCAAGCAACATAAGCCGCCACCGATCACCATCAGCTTTTCGCGTGTTGAGATACTGTCGAATGAGTTGGTTTCGCCATCAACAATTAATGTGACCTCTTCTAAGTTGAAGTTCTTGATGTCAACTTTCAAATCTGTTGGCGTGTGCGTTGAAAGCTCGCGTAACACCGATAGAGCCGATGTCGATTTATCTATCCCCATCAGCGCACTGGTGGTTTGCAGTTGTTGCAGTGCCGATTTGAGCTGCATTGGAATGTTGACGATAGCGCGGGTGGTTGGCAACGTTTGACGAAAGATTTGTGTCATCTGTTGGCGATAACTTTCGGCTACATCTGTTTTATGTTGATAGGTACGAATCGCCGTCGCTGCGCTAATGATGATGGCGGTAACCAGTAATGCCGCACCGGTATAAAGATGTTTTTTTATAGCCGCCCATTCGCTTTTTAACGCAAATGGTCCGGTACGGAAATTAAGTGTTGCTTGATTGGCTGCTAATGCTTTGGCGCAGACCGGTAGCAATGCTGCATCAATCGCTTTATCGTTCGCACTAATCGGTAACTCTATGAGTTCATAGTCGCGCTCAGTAAGAGCGTTGTTGAGCTCCTGAGTAATGCCATCCCCCATTAAGCACAGAGGTTGATTGCTGACTCTAGCACTGCGACAGATTATTGATATTTCGCGCTGCAATCGGCCCGCGAGGGCGCTGGTATCTTGAATTTCTGCGTCATTGATTTTGCCACAGGCTTCAAAACTCACCACTTCACCATGTTGGATTAGGCTGATGAGGAGTTGGTTCTGGTGTAGTTGAATGAGAACGCCGTTGGCGAACCAATTTTTTATGCCACTGGCTTCGGTGTAGGGCGATAGCCCAAGAACATGCAGTGGGAATTGACTGTCCTCAAAGGGCTGCAATGCCGCACTGACCTGCTCGGTTGTCGCCGTGGCTGCGGTGATCATTGCATCACCATCGCAAGGTTGTACTGCCGTGGTGGCGATAATGTGATCGCTGATAGCGCTGGGCAGTTGAGCCGTTAATTCCATGCGTGCCGCAGCGGCTATTTTGCGTGTGTCACGAAATGGAAAGCTCAGTTGGCGAACAAATCCACCTGTTGCTAAGGTACTACAGGTGCGATCGGCAAAGCCTGGTCGTGAGCCCAACATCTCAAGGAGTACGTTGTTGATGTCACTGTTGTCGTCAATAGCACATTCAACGTGCTTGATGAGTGTAGGCTTCTCTTTGTCATCGTCAAAGATCGCCATGCGAATACACTGCCGTGTGATCTCTATTCCGACCCGTCGTTTCATCATAGGGGTTAACCTCTACGTTGCAATAAGTGGTTTGTGACCATCATTGATGGCGTCGCAAAAAGTCCGCCCACCTGCGTTGCAGCGTTTGTTCAAGACTTTGACATACAACATGTATGCCTTCACCCTTGAACAACCACTACGCCTTGGTTAAAAAGCTGAAAATAGAGCAGATTGTTGCTCTTTTTATTTACTGTCGCACTTGCTTGACGCCGACCGTCGTTAACTCTGGCATCCGTTGTAATGCGATAGGTGTTGCATTGAACCGTCAAAAAACTGTTGATGGCCCAGTAGAAACTCTCCATGTTTGGCAACTGTTTGAGTTCATCTACCGCTTGATAGGGACTGCTTTGCCGTTGCTCAACGATCATTTGTGCAGTAGAGAGGCTAACCTCCTCAGCTAGGGCCGCTATCACCTCGGCTGTTGCAGAGTTGATGTGGAGCTTGTTGTCACCATGTACGCTGAGATGTGGCCGCAACCTGTTAACCTCTTTGGCGCTGAATCCAGCTACCATCGTCAATTCATCGAAGGTGTCGAAGGGGCCATTCTTACAGTAGCTTGCTGGTGTCTGAAGAGCGTAATATCCCGACTCAGCTCCCGCTGGTTGTGGATCATCATCGGTGTCGATCCAATCGATGATGGCATCCACCCGCGAAGGGCCGTCACTCATCTCCAATAGATCGAATAAGCGCAAGCAGCGATCCATCACCACAACATCAATGTTACCCGCCTTGGTGATCAAATTATTGATGTTAATCTTGCCATCCAGCGCGGTAATGGTCAGGCTCACTGCGCCAAAATCGCCGACAGGATAATTAGCCACCCCCTGCGCCCACAGTTCATCGTCGCCATCGTAGCTGTTGCTATCATTTGCCAAGATCCTTTGGCCAACCTGAATCCCCCCCTTGGCTAAATAATGGGCGCGGGTGGTATCGCGGTAGGTTTCGGTTAGGCGCAAGTCAACAAGGGTGGAGAATGATAGTTGGCTAAGCAGGGCTGCCAAGAGTGCCGTGATCGCCAAAACCAACAGTAGGGCGATTCCGTCTTCATTGCCAAGTGATCTCATTTTTCGATCCTTTGCAGCGATAGATCGAAGGCTGTTATCACACTGACCTCGTGGTCGTCGTTCATCAACGTCATACTGATCTCAACAGTTTGCGGCAAGGAGTTGCTCTGACCACTATCCCAATCCTCTTGCCAATCGATACCATCATAAAAGCGCCATTGAAGTTGTTTGATCTGTGAACTTAGGCGTTGACCATTTTTTGGGTCATCGGGAGCAAACAGTGGCACAGAACTACGCAGCAGCCGACCAACTTTTTTGTTGAATTCGGTATTTAATTCGTAGCGTAACCGCACTAAGCCGCCCTGTTGCGCTCCTTTAGTGATGGCCGAGGTCGAGGTGAACGCTAGGTACGGGCTACCGTTGTTTTCGTTGCTAGCGCTGAATGCCGAATTCTCATTGCTGGTTGCCAGATAACTGCAACTGAGTTCACGGCCTAGGCGATCAAAGATAACGCGGGCCTGATGGTAGAGCTCCGCTTCACTTTGCAAGCGTTGCTCTGTGGAGCTAATGGTTGTGAAAATGCCATAAACGCTCGACATGACAAGGCTGAGCAGTGCGACGGCAATCACCACTTCAATGAGGGTAAAGCCGCAGTTGTCTACGACTATTGAACGCCGCTTATTTGTTGAATAAAAATGAGTCAATACTGACCTCTTCATTGCGCTGCCGTTCACCCCAGATAATTGAAACGGTCACCTGTTGAACTCCGTTAACCAGCGTGTCGTTAAAATCAACTTGCCAACGAAACTGATCGTATGGCTCCGTCCAATTGCCATTTTGAGTGCTATGGCTTAGTTCGCCATTGCGCGATTGCGCCTCTAGTTCGCTCATCTTGTGTTGAGCTAGCATGGTGGCAGTGGTGATCCGTTGTACCAGTTCGTGGCTATGGATACAGCGGTTCGCTAAGGTTAAGCAGGCGATGAGAGCGATACCGATAATCACTAGCGCAATCATCACTTCAAGTAAGGTAAAACCCCGCGCAGTATTTTCGGGAGCTAGCCTGCTATTCAAAATCATGGAAGCCCTCCTCAACCTCAGCGGTTCCAGTGAACGGTAGTAGGTGGAGGCTGAGCTGCTTTTCACCTTGTTGCAGGTGGAAAGTCGTTGCCGGTAGCCATCCTTGGGGGTGGAAATCGATGGTCGCTGTACCTGTGTTCAGGCCACCTTTGCCATCGATCCATACCTGTGTTATTTGGACATTGGCTGGCAGTTGATAACTGCGCACACTGCCGTCAGTAGCGAGCCATTCACCCTGCTCTGAACGTTTCTGTGGTGTGCATAGGCCGTCGTGGGCGGTGGCGGTTAACGCTGCTTCGTTGTACAAATATTTGACAATACCACTAAGGCGACGGGTACTGTGGTTGAGGTTGTTCCAACGCTACTGAACAGTGGAACTGAGATCACCGCAAACAGGCTGAGCAAAAATAGGACAAGGCACAGCTCCAGCAAAGTGAATGCGCGCTGGTTATTCAATCTCCCAACTTTGCACATCGGCATCTTTTCCTTCACCACCTGGCTCACCATCGGAACCGTATGAAAGTAGATCGTAGTCACCGTTTAATCCCGGTGCTAGATAGATGTATTCACCGCTCCAAGGATCAGCAGGGATCTTTTTAATGTAACCACCTTCGCGGTATTTTAGCGGAATACGGCCACTCTCTGGTTTGGTCACTAGGGCGATTAGTCCCTGATCGGTGGTGGGGAAACTACCGTTGTCGAGTTTGTAGAGAGCGAGTGTTTCCTCAAGGCCCTTAATTTGTAACACGGCTTTGGTGCGCCGAGCATCCTCAGGGCGGTCAAGTAGTTTAGGGACAACGATCCCGGCAAGAATGCCCAGAATCACTACGACCACCATCACCTCTATGAGGGTGAAACCGTGTTGCTTGTGGGTGATGTTACGAGCTGATATTGTTTTCATATAAGATCTCTCCTTGATGATATTTATAAAAATGGTGTTAACTGATTTAGCCTAAACCTTGGCTGGCTTGGAAAATTGGCAGGAGTACCGCCAGAACAATAAAACCGATAATTCCACCCATGGCAAGAATCATTAGTGGTTCAAGCAGCGATAATAAGCCCGACAGGGTGACTTCAACTTGGCGGTCTTGACTGTCGGCAACCTTAATTAACATCTCTTCGAGGTTGCCACTACGCTCGCCGATGGCGGTCATCTGGGCCAGTAGCGGTGGAAAAACAGCCGAACGTTTGAGTGGCTCGGCTAAGCTGGCCCCTTCGCGTACCGCTACCGTGGTGGTTTCAATGGCCTGTTGTAAGACACGGTTGTGTAACAGGCCACCACTAATCTCTAGGGCACTTAACAGTGGTACACCGCTGTGGAGCAGTGTGCCGAGGGTGCGACTAAAGCGCGCCGTTGAAATTTCGCGTTGCATACGGCCAATGAGGGGCAGTTTGAGGGTCCAACCGTCACTGCGTAGGCGGCCATGAGCTGTTTTGCGGTAACGGCGAAAAAAGACCACGCCGATGGCAATAATGATTGCCATGATCCAGCCGTAGCTGGCTAAGGTATCGCTGACCGCGATCAGTAGTCGCGTCGGTAGGGGCAATACTTGGCTCATATCCAACAACATACGGGTAATTTTAGGGACAACAAAACTGACTAAAAACAACAAAACACCTGTACCGACAATTGCCATGAGTACCGGATAGGCTAATGCGGCAACGGTGCGTGATTTAAGCCGCGCTTGATCTTCAAGAAAGTCTGCTAAGCGCAACAGAACCTTATCTAGCGAGCCGCTGTTTTCACCAACTTGAACCATGCGCATGTAGAGGTCGGGAAAACTGCGTTCCTGTTCCATCAATCCTTGATAAAGAGAGTTCCCTTGGCGGACCTGTTCCCTTACTTGGTTGTACAGTCGGGCTTGGGCGGGTTTTTCTACCTGCTCAACCAATGAAAGCAGTGCTTCATCGAGGGGAACTCCGGCCTGTAGTAACGTCGCTAATAAACGGGTGGTGGTCGCTAGGTCGTTAACCGAAAGTTTACAGCTGCGGTTAAAAGACCATGTGAATTGTTTGCGCCGAACCCCTTGCTGCTCCTCAAGGGTGCTGATGAAAAATCCCTGTTCACGCAAACTGTCCAAGGCGACCCGTTTGCTGCTCGCATCGAGGCTACCTTTGGCCTTTTTCCCTTGGCTGTCGAAGCCATTGTAGTCAAAGAGGGCCACTCCTA
>NBLY01000125.1 GCA_002084665.1 Desulfobacteraceae bacterium 4572_35.2
ACGATTCTACTGATGGCGACATGGATGCTTTTGTTTCTACCGATGTTGATATTAACTCTCAATATTCGGTTGTGTTGTTTGAAGGTTACACAGATGACGACTATTTCTCCGAAACTCCTTATCTGCAAGACAAAGGTTTGCTCCTTACCCGTATTGGATATGACTTTCAGGCTACTGATAAGTTAAAAGTTGGCGTTGCTGCTCTGTATCTGATGACTGCTGAAGACATCGAGTACATTGATGATAATGGCGATTTGCAGAAAGAGGATAGCATTGGTTTTGAATTTGATGCTTATGCTAGTTACAAGTTGTTCAAAAAGGCCGGGCATTTGTCCGGCCTTTTTTATGTTCAGCGTCAGCGTAAAAGGGTATAGTGCGTGTTTAAATTCTAATTTCATTAGCTCATTGTGAGCTAACAATTTATGAATATGGTGTTTCATTCGTTGAATGTTCAATTCTCTCGTTGGGAGGTACACGTGAAGTCAAGGACAATGGTTCGGGTTTTGCTGCTAAGTTGCATAGCGGTGCTCTGGAGTGTGCAAGGGTGGGCATTATCAACCGCGCAAATTGCTAAGGATTTTAGTTCGGTCTCGGGCTATGTTGTTATGGCAACGGGAAATGAATATATTATCGATCTCGATAGTGCTCAAGGTGTTGCAGCGGGTGACCTTTTTAGTGTCGTCAGCAAAGGGGGCAACATTGTTCATCCAGTAACTAAAAAGATTATTGGTAGCCTTGATACTGTCAGTGCTGTGCTAAAGGTAACGCGGATCAAATCGGGCTATTCGTATGCGGTAAAAGTGCGCGGTGATGGTGATCTTAGTGCTGGTACAGAGATTAATCGTTTTGATAGTATTAATGCTACCTTTCAAGATCAGTCTGGTGATTCTGAAGTGCTAAAGGCCGAATTGATAGCAGCATTACCGCTGTGCCACGGGTTGCCATGGCGCAGCAGGGGCCAGTGACCTATCAAAGTCGCAGTCAGGTTGGCAGCTTTGGCACCAGTGCACTGAGCATGGAATTTCCCCGCTTTGCTAAAGTGGGACAATTTAATGCCACCAACTACTTATGGCGACAACCGATGGCAGTACGATTCAAGTCTATCGAGTTGGTGAAACTCTTGAACTTGCAGGTCAGGGAGATAGCCTCACAATGGGGCAAATTCTCAGTATCAGTTGGTGGCAACCTCAAGGCGATGCCGCACTGTATTTAGTGGCAACTGTTTGGGGAGATGACCAGGTTGAGAGCGATGTTTTACGCTGGGACGGTCAAGCATTCAGTGCCGTCTATAAAGGGTTTGGTCGCTTTTTGGCTGGTTTTGATGGCGACGGTAACGGAACAGCGGATTTGTTAATCGGTCAAGATTTCGATCGTGAACTATTCTACTCCTCGCGCTTTAACGCTTATGCTTTGAATGGTAACAAGTTGGTCCGCTCAGATCTGCCAATTGAGTTACCAAAGATGTTCCGCGTTATTAGTGGTTTGCTCTCTGACGTAACAGGCGATGGCCAACCGGAGGCAATCTTTATTCGCAACCGTCGTTTATATGTTTATTCAGGTAAAAACCAACTGTATAAATCAAGTAAAGAGATGGGCGCTTCACTTTCAGGAGTCACTTACGATATTGACCCAAGTGCGCAAAACCCTATGATCAATACCGCATCGTGTGATATTGCTCCCGTTGCTGCTGATTTAGATGGTGATGGCACAGCCGAAATTATCGCTATTAGCGCTGAGGGCAACTATCTTCAGGCAGTGGGTGTTGGTTCCGCTATCAAAAGTAGCTGGTTGTCGGTATTGAAATATCAGGATGGCATGATGATGAAAGGGACACTCGGTGACAAGTTAGAGCGTCCTATTCAAGGTTTAGCCGTTGATAACGGTAAGGCTATCATGGTAGCGACCGATGTTGCAGGTATCCTTGACGGAACTGCGGCGAGTTATGTATTGGCTGTTCCCGTTCAATAATAGCTGCAAAATATTGTATCAAACAAACTCCCATTGCTAGCGGGCCGCCGCTCTATAAAAATTGGTGATATTATGAACAAACCCACTATTAACCGTTGGCTAATAAATAGTCTTCTCGATATCGATCTATACAAGATCACCATGCTTCAAGCCTTCTGTCATGCACCTGAATTTCGTGGCGTAACGGTTGAGTGGAAGTTTGCCTGCCGTAATCCCGATGTGGTAAATTTCACCAACATGATAGGGGATATTCATCATCAGTTAGAGCACCTGTCTACCCTTACTTTTACCAACGCTGAGTTGGAATACCTCGACTCATTTTCATTCATTAGCCGTGATTTTATTGAGTTTTTGCGTATTTTTCGACTTGATATGCGCTTTGTTGAGATCAAGCAGTTGGGCGAGGGATTGGATATCCGTTTTCGCGGGCCCCTTATTCATGTCACATTATTTGAGATCTACACCCTTGCTATTATCAGTGAATTGTACACTGAATTGGAACATGGTGGTGTTAACTTGGCTCACGCACGGAGGAACCTCGCCGAAAAAATCTCTTTGGTGGCAACGCCTGAATTGAGTACCGGCTTCCATTTCGCCGATTTTGGTACCCGCCGCAGGGCAAGCCAAGCGTGGCACGAAGAGGTGGTGAGTACCCTTAAGTTGGAGCTGCCGCAGGTTTTTGCTGGAACCAGCAATCTCGATCTGGCACGGCGTTATCAGTTAACACCAGTGGGGACTATGGCCCATGAATGGTTTCAAGCGTGGCAGGCGGTAACGCGGCTTGCCGATGCCCAAAAAAACGCTCTCGAAGGTTGGGTACGTGAATACCGTGGCCGTTTGGGCATTGCTCTGACTGACTGTTACTCTATGGATGCCTTTATTCGCGATTTTTCCGACCCCTACTTTGCCAAACTGTACGATGGTCTGCGTCATGATAGCGGGCCACCGATAGCGTGGGGTGAAAAAGCGATTGCCATGTATAACAACATGGGGATCGACCCGCGCAGCAAAACACTGGTGTTTAGCGATGGCCTGACATTCGGTAAAATGATTGAACTGTATCGTTACTTTAATCAACGGATAAAAGTGTCGTTTGGCATTGGCACCATGTTAACCAACGATGTTGGTCAACAACCACTCAATATTGTTATTAAAATGGTTGCCGCTAACGGTAAACCGGTGGCGAAAATATCCGACGAACCAGCAAAAAGTATGTGTGAAGATGATGAATACCTCAAATACTTAGCTTCTGTTTATGATATTGATCATTATCTCCAACCCTCCAGCAATAAGAGTTAACTGATGCGCTTTATTCATTGCTCCGATATCCACCTTGGTAAAACGTATCGAAATCCTGATGCTGAATCCATTCGTTACGACGATTTTTTTTATGCCTTCGACCACATCATTGCCGATGCGGTAAACGGAGCCGTTGATTTTATGCTGATTGGTGGTGACCTGTTCCATGTCGGTCAAATTTCACCAAAAACATTTGCCCGCACCATTGAATCACTACAACCACTCAAAGACGCAGCAATCCCCTGTATCGCCATCGAAGGTAATCACGATTGGATACACCGTCGCGATAATATTTCGTGGATGGAAGCGTTATCGCACATGGGTTATATCAAATTACTTCGTCCCCAGCGTGATAACGATGGCGGCTATCTGTTTCCCCTGTTTGATGACGCGCAAGGGCTGGGTGGCCACGTCCAGATTGGCGATCTGAACCTGTATGGCCTCGGCTATATCGGTGCGCAGGCAGGTAGCCATGTCGAGCGCATCTGTGACGCTGTGACCACCGGTAACAATATCCTACTATTTCATGTGGGAATCTGGAGTTATTCGCCGGTTGAAATTGGCAATATGAAACTGGAGGAGGCGCATCCTCTTGCTGAAAAGTTTGATTATGTCGCCCTCGGCCACGGCCACAAACCGTATATCATCAACAGTCCTGACGGTTGCCCCTATGCCTACAACCCCGGCTCGCCTGAACGGGTCAACTTTGGTGAGCAGAAATATGATAAGGGCTATTATCTTGTCGATACCAATGTTAAGGGCGATGGTGGCGCATATCAGGTGACGTTTAAGGCCAGCGATCCACGGCCGATGGTGGTGGCCACCATCGATCTCAATGGCACTGAAAACAGTGAGGTTGCGCTTAGCCGTTTTTGTACTCTGGTGACAGCGTTGCTGGTTGATGCGCTGGATGGAAGTGCCGATGAGCGCGCGCCGTTATTAGAGTTAAAACTGGTCGGTAAGGTGATGTTTCATCCGTTTGAGTTAAGTCGCGAACGACTCAGCTTAGCGCTGGATGAGGTGGTTAAACCGTTGCACCTCGAAGTGAAAAACCAACTATCGTGATGTCGATGGTGACGAGCTGCTCGGCTTACTCGAAGGTGAGGTGTAACCATGCAAATTCTTACCATTCATCTGCAAAACATTAAATCGCATCGCGACACCACCCTTAATTTTTCTGCGGGGATCAATGTCCTCTCCGGCCCCAATGGCATCGGTAAAAGCACCATCTTTGAAGCTATTGGCTATGCCTTGTTTGGCGTTGATGCTCAGAGTTTTGTCGGTAACGTTGAGCGATTTATCTCCATCGGCGAAAAACGAGGCTTGATTGAGGTCGATTTTTCTCTTAATGATGGTGAGGTGTTTCGTGTTAGCCGTCGAGTTGGTACGCCACAAAAATGGTTATTGGCGCGGCAAATCGCTGGCGAGTTTGAGGTGGAAGAGCATAAGGACAGTAAGGAGACCGAAGGGCGAATTAAGCAACTGCTCGGTCTTAATAATGGCCGCGCTCTGGCAGAACAGTTTGAGTTAGTGATCGGCCCGTTTCAACATGAGTTTCTCGGCCCGTTCGTTATCAAACAAGCCACCAAACGGCGTGATAAGTTTGACGAAATTCTCGGTATCGCCAGTTGGCGAAAAACCTTCAACGACACCAAAGCACTGACCAGCGCAATTAAAGCGAAAGTTGATGTCCTTCAGGCTGAGATCGGTTCAAAACAGGAACAAATTGAGGTGTTGCCGATCAAACGCTTAGAGTTGAAAAGCACCGCCCAGCAATGGACGCAAGCGCAAGCGGACTTGGCCGCCCAGCAACAGCAATTACACGAACTTGAAGCGCAATTGCTCACCTTAGATCAGCAGCAACAAGCTGTACAAACACTGCAAAATGCTATTGCCACCCATCGCGAACGCATTCAGAACGGTAATGATAAAATTGCCAGCCAGAAAGGGTTGATTGCCGCAGCTCAGGAGGCACAAAAGGTTGTTGATGACACCGTTGGTGGCTTTAACGCCTTTGAGCAAGCGACAACCGATTTTGCGGCGTTACAGGTGCAGGTGAAGCAGCAACGTCAGCTCGAACAACAGGTTGCCCAGCTCGATAAACAACATGGCGCAACAACCCAGCGTCATGAGGCCGAATCCAATGCGGTTGAGCGCCAGCAGCTTGAGTTAGTTAATGAACAACGGCAACTCGCCGAGCAGCAACTTGGCTTAGTTGTCGAAGATGAAATTTATGCCGCTGCCGCATCACTAGCGAGCCTTCGCACTGAGATTGGTTCAGTGCAGATCCACCAAGGGCAACTCGCAGGGCGGTGCGCCGGATTCAAAGAGGGCAGCGAAAAACTGGCGACAGGGGTCGGATCTAGATCGGCTCGATGAGCAGAAACAACTTCATCAATCCGCGCGAGATCGTTATGTTGCCAATCAGCAGCAAGCCGCAGAGTTGCAACAACGTCAAGATCAACTGGTGACCTTTGAGCGGTTTTTGTTGAAACTTCAGCACGAGGTGCAAAAACATGAAACAGATTTACAGCAGGCTTTGCGTGATTATTGTGCTGAAAGCCATCAACAACTGCGCGGCAAGAAGGATCGGTTGACGCAACAGATTGGTGGCTTAAGCCAAAAAGTGATCAGTCTCGACGAAGATCAGAAACGCCTGACCGCTGAAGTTGCTAAGCTTAAAAAGATTGAAGCTGAGGTCGTTGATAAAAAAGGCCA
>NBLY01000126.1 GCA_002084665.1 Desulfobacteraceae bacterium 4572_35.2
TTATTGACGGCACTACCAAAGAAAACCGGTGTTTGACTGCCTTTGAGATAGTCTTCAAGATTGAACGGATTCGCCGCCCCCAGCTCATCAAGGCGTGGATCATCTAAGTCATCAATAACAATCCCTTCGCTGATCCGTTCATTACTGGATGAAGAGAAGAGATGAAGTTGCTTTTTAAACAGGTTGTAGGTTCCCTTAAATCGCTTGCCCATGCCGATGGGCCACGACAACGGAGCGCATTCAATTTGCAGGGTTTCCTCAATGTCGGAAAGTATATCCAGTGGCGCCAAACCTTCACGGTCTAATTTATTAACAAAGGTCAGGATGGGAGTGTTGCGCATCCGGCACACCTCCATCAACTTACGCGTCTGCGCCTCAACCCCTTTCGCACTATCGATCACCATCAGCGCGCTATCAACAGCCGTGAGCACTCGATAAGTATCTTCAGAAAAATCTTGGTGACCGGGGGTATCGAGCAGGTTAATTTCGTAATCACGGTAATTGAATTTCATCACCGATGAGGTTACAGAGATCCCCCGCTCCTGCTCCATCGCCATCCAATCACTGGTGGCATGACGCGACGACTTACGCGCCTTGACCGCACCCGCCATCTGAATCGCCCCACCATAGAGGAGCAATTTTTCAGTAAGGGTTGTCTTACCGGCATCAGGGTGACTGATGATTCCAAAAGTGCGACGTTTATCAACTTCCTGTTGAAAATACTTCTGCATAAAAAGGCCTGCCTATATAGTTTACAAAAAAAGAAAGAACGAGTATTCTAATCTTAAAGTACTTAGGTATTTTGTGGCAAAATAGCGCAACCATGTCACTCGGTCAACCGTTTCACACAATTCGAGTGATTAGCCAACAGTTTCATCAGCAATACCACGTAAGCTAGACGTAACTATTCAGCACAATTGCAGCTAAACTAGCATATAGTCATTTCAACCGCAGACACTCATTATAAAAACAACCTTAATAAGCAACACCAACTGGAGACTGAGTCACTATGCTAAAATCGCTGCGAATTGGTAAAAAATTACTACTTTCTTTTCTATGTTTGATTATTTTGACGCTCATTGTCGGTCGCATTGGTAAATCGGGCATGGAGATCGGCAAAGCAAGCATCAGTGATATTGGCACGGTTAACAGCATCCTTAGCGAGTTTAATCAAGCTCGTATCAAGGAGAAAACCTACAGTCACGCTCCTACCGATGCAATCGCCACCGAGCTTCGCAGTCACCTGAACACCCTGCAGAGTACCGCTCAAACGCTACAAAGACATCTCACCGACGACACTGCAAAAGTTCGAGTCAATGAAGCAAGCCAACATGCTACAGCCTACAGTGAGGCATTTGACAGCTACTCTTTGATCAACAATCAGCGTGAACAAAGCATGCAAAAGATGAAGGACAGTTCAAATACGGCTTTTGCTGAAATTAAAGCACTAAAGAGCCTTCTTGAGGAAACCCTCGCCGACATTCTCTCCTCTCGCAAAGAGTACGCCGATGATGAAGATTACCAAGATGCCTTGACCGATGTATTAGAACAATTCAGCTATACCCAAAACATCAGCCTGCTGTTTATCAACGCACGTAAATTTGAAAAAGAGCACATCATCACTCATGAGGAAAAATTTCTTAAGCGGGCGCGCCAGAGCATCCAAGCGGTGCTGAGTCAAATCGAAGAGCTTGGCGATAGCTTTGACGATGACGGCGACATTGCTCAAGCTTTAAAAACACAGCGAACACTCGAAGGCTACCAACAAAATTTTGAAAATCATGCAAACCAGATGGCCGAGCAACAACAACTGAGCCTAGCGATGAATCAGGCTGCCATCCAAGCTCAAAAATCTTGTACACAGGCATTGTTTGTCATCGAAGATTCGAGCCAACAACACATGGCTACGGCCGACAAACAGCTATTGATCATCAGCATCATCGCCGTTTTCATCGGTTTAATTTTAGCGATACGCATCTCTCGCAGCATTGCTAACCCTTTGAATCAAACAGTTAAAATGATTGAAGCCATGCAGCATGGCAAACTCGGAGATCGCCTTCGTCTTGACCGTCAAGATGAGATTGGCCAATTGGGCAGCACCATGGATCGCTTTGCCGACAATTTACAACACGAGGTGGTGGAACCTCTCAACGCACTCGCTTCAGGTAATTTAAATTTTGATGTCACCCCACACAGCGGACAGGACACATTACGCACCGCACTGAAAAAGCTTGGTAACGATCTCAACGAAATCATGGTCGCAGCCAAGTCTCTGATTCTAGTCAAGCGCTCTCCCAAGGGGCGACAGAACAAGCCAGCTCCCTCGAAGGATCAGCAGTTCATTGCAAGAGGTTGCCAGCCAAACACGACACAATGCCGACGACGCGCTGCAGGCCAGTAAAATGACCGAACAAATGCTCCAAGACGCTGAGATAAGCAACAACCAAATGGGCCTACTCAGCACAGCTATGGTCGACATCAACAATGCAAGTCAGGGCATCTCTAAAATCATTAAAGTCATTGATGAGATCGCATTTCAAACCAATTTGCTGGCACTGAACGCTGCGGTAGAGGCGGCGCGAGCAGGGCAACACGGTAAAGGATTTGCCGTGGTTGCTGAAGAGGTCCGCAACCTTGCCGCACGCAGCGCTAAAGCAGCACAAGAAACCACGCAACTGATTGAAGGGTCTGTAGCAAAAGCTAATGCCGGGGCAAAAATAGCCGAGAGCACTGCCGACTCATTGGCCAAAATTGTCAGTGGCATCTCTGAGGCGACTAATCTTGTCTCTGAAATTGCCGAGGCCAGCAACGAGCAAGCTCAAGGAATTTCACAAATCTCAATTGGCGTGGCACAGATTGATGAAGTGACACAACAAAACACTGCCGCCTCAGAAGAGACTGCAGCGGCAGCGGAGGAACTTCGTAGTCAAGCCGACTTGTTGCAACAACTACTACAGCGCTTTCAATTAAGGAAATCTGCCAGTATGGGGATGATGCGCAAGCCAAATTTCTCCGCGCCAGTTCCAGAAGCATATCGGTCACAGCCGGCAATAGCAGCACCTGCTAACAACGCTTTCTAAAAAGTGAAGCACAGCGCTATTCACTCTGAGCAATAAAGTCCAGCGCTTGGCGAGCTGTTTTTTTGGCGTTGCTCACACAATCATTCAAACCAATCCCATCATACGCATTACCAGTTAAAAACAAACCGGGTGAATCTTGCAACTCCTTGCGGATCTGTTTTACCAAGTTAGCGTGACCACCAACATATTGCGGTATCGCGTGTTGATGGCGGAAAATCCGCATAAATTCAGGATCAACCTTAATACCCATAATTCGAGCCAGGTCAGCCTGAACCAGCACTTGAACTTGATCGTCGGTAAAACCAGCGGCACGCGGGTTGGTTGCCCCGCCCATCATCGAACGCAACAACACTTTACCCTCTGGAGCGCGATGGGGGAAAATACTTGAATCCCATAATGTCCCCAAGACCGAGCACCCCTCTTGACGGGGGATGAGATAGCCGAAACCATTCAAATCACAGCCAAGTTGATCGCGATCGTAACCAAAACAAACAACATTCATAGCAGCATACGGTATTTTACTTAACAGTGCTGAAGCCTCAGTACTTACCTTTTCAACCATCTCAGCCAACGCATTAGCGGGAGCGGCACTAATCACCACATCAGCATCCAGCTGACTGCCATCGCTTAAACCCAAAACATAATGCTCAGAATATTCAATGCTGTCGACAGAGATTCCGCTACAAATTTTAGCCTTAAGGTTCTGCACCACGCCATCAGTAAGCTGTTGGATTCCATCATCAAAAGAGGTTAAAATACCGCCAGGACCAGCGGCACTGGCAACTTGCTTCCCCTCTTTCCGCTCACGACGTTTCTGCCGAGCCATCTTAATCATCGCCTTGAGTAGTCCACCGTATTGCTCTTCCAACTGGGCAATACGCGGGAAACAACTCTTTACACTCATGGTTTCAGGATCGCCAGCAAAGATCCCCCCTGCCATCGGGGCAATCAATTTATCAAGGGCTTCGGCTCCTAAGCGACGACGGCCAAACTCAGCCAAGGTTTCATCACGACCACCGCGTTTCGCTGCCACGGCCAACTCGGCGACAAGGCGTAACTTCCCCGGCCAACTCAACAATTTTGACGAGAAAAACGTCGGCCCATTCTCAGGCAAACAGTGTAAGATATTGTCACTAAAAATAAAGCGCTTACGAGCATTGTCGTTGGAGCGTAGCAACGTATTATCAATATCAAGCTCAGCACACAGATCTAATGTGGCGGGTTTATTATCGAGAAAACCATTTGGCCCCCATTCACACAAGTAACCTTCCTCGTTACGACTCCATATCTTACCACCACAGCGTGACTCTTTTTCGACAACGGTAATTTGAACTTCTCGCTGTTGAGCTTGGGCTGCCTGCTCTAAGGCGAAGGCGGTCGCTAGACCTGAAATACCCGCACCGATAATCACAATTCTCGTCATTCGTGCTACTCCTTATTTAAAACATTCTACATAGTTTGACATACTATAAACACATGCTTTAATCATATCATTATTTATTACATAAAAGACAAAATCTATCGCAACAGCTTGACGTTATTCGCCAGCATCCCTATATTACTTTCGTTACCCAGCACCACTATCAATCAGCAGAAACAGGAGTTTTCATGGCAACAGATTATTATGCAACCCTCGGTGTCGAAAAATCGGCATCGGACACTGAGATAAAGAAGGCATACCGCAAGCTTGCAGTGAAATATCATCCTGACAAAAATGCTGGCGATAAAAAGGCCGAAGAGCGTTTTAAGGAGATTAGTGAAGCGTATGCCGTACTGAGCGACACGGAAAAGAAACAACAATATGATCAATTTGGCGATAGCGGCTTTCATCAACGCTATTCTCAAGAAGATATATTTCGCGGTGCAGATTTTGGCGATATTTTCGGCGGCGGTGGCGGCGACGATATTTTCAGCCAACTATTTGGTGGCGGTCGTGGTGGACAAAGACGATCTAGCTATCACCGACCTCAACCAGCTAAAGGGCAAGATTACATTATGCGCCTAAACATCCCATTTCGTCAGGCGGTAACTGGTGGCGAGCGGATGGTAAACTATCAACACAATGGTCAAACAGAGAAGATTCAAGTTCGCATTCCTGCCGGCATTGAAACTGGGCAAAAACTGCGCGTTTCAGGAAAAGGTGGCCCGAGCCCTTCAGGTGGAAAAACGGGCGACTTACTTTGCCTCGGTACCAGTGCAACCGTCACCACTTTGGCTGGCAAAAAACGGATTAAAATCCCTGCAGGGACAAAAAATGGCAGTAAAATTCGCCTCAAGGGCCACGGCGTGCCAAAGCACGGCAAACATGCAGCCGGCGACCTGTTTGCCCAAATTGTTGTCGATATCCCCAAAAAGTTAGATGATGAACAGCGCCAGCTTTTGGAGCAACTTAAAGAGCTGGGGCTGTAAACGAACTTAACAGGGGAGCTGGTTATTCGCGGCTCCCCTGTTGACGAATCATTTTC
>NBLY01000031.1 GCA_002084665.1 Desulfobacteraceae bacterium 4572_35.2
GCATTTTGAAAGGCTGGATCATCAACCTGAGCACGTTCTATTGTTTGAATATTAGCGTTAAAATCGCGCCACAACGCACTAACCGTTGCTAACTGGGCAACAATTTTTGGCTCCTCAGTCTTTGGGACACCCATTGAGACATTACCGTTAATGAGTGCATTGAGGGAAGTATCGAAAAGCTGGCGCGTTTTTGAAAGTTCTTGCCGTGCCTGCTGCTCCTTGGCTTGAGAGGCAACCGTCAACGACTCTTTGGTCATCTTTTGACTCAACATTCGCTGGCGGCCGGCAATATTAATCACTGGAGCATCTTGCTCTTGAGCTGCTAAAAAATAGAGCGATATCACGCTGCTGGCGACAGCTGTCAAAACCGCTAAACCTACCAAACCTAAGAGAATTACTCGAATACCAAAACGTGACTGACCTTCTGTACCAGCTTGATCCGTCACCATATAGCTTTCCCTCTCTCAATGTGTCAATAAATAATAAACATCAAACAAGTCAATAGAAGCAATAATAAACATCAAACAAGTCAATAGAAGCGCTCAAAACAACAACCCTAAGGTAAATCCCCGTTCGAATAAAAAGCAACTACTTTTAATTATTTTCATCCACCAAAAAAACAAATTCGAATTTAAGATTTAATCTCCGTATAAAAAATGCTGCAACTGCGGCATCATCCGTTTTAATTATTTTCATCCACCAAAAAAACAAATTCGAATTTAAGATTTAATCTCCGTATAAAAAATGCTGCAACTGCGGCATCATCCGCACCACACAATCTTCACCTTCAGCGATGGCTTCTTCTGCACGGAAAAACTCCAGCAACCCGAGATGGGAGAGCTTTGGTGTTAAGGTAATATCGGGAGGGTCACCAGCCATACGACTACGGGTAATACGATCTTGGGTGATATTGATAGAACTGGCGAGGGTGTCAAAAAAACCGGGGACACGGAGTTTCCCGCTGGAACCAAATAATCGACCCGAGTATTCCCTTAACGCCTTGCTTATATTATCTGCAAAGCCCCCATCTTCATCATGTTCGTCAACCAAAGATTGCGGTTTTTGCCGTTGTTGGTAAAAATGCTTCACAATGACACAGGAACAGGATTGACTAAACCACCATCAATAAGCCAACGGTTTTGTGACCTCACTGGCGGGAACACTCCCGGAAGAGAGATAGATGACCACACAGCTTCAACTAGCGAACCCTCAGTAAACCAAACCTCGCGCCCTGTTTCAAGGTCAGTGGCAACGGTGGCGGTCTCATTACCAACATACTGTAAAATAAAGGATTGTAATCGCTCAACATCGATAAAACCATTCATTGAGAAATTAAGTAATCGAGCCACATCAATTCGTGAAAGAGAGCGAACCCAATGCTCCAGCTCGTTGAGGTTACCCGCAGCATAGGATGCGCCAACTAATCCGCCAATGGAGCAACCACAGACAATATCAGGCTCTATACCAACTTTAGCTAGCCCATTAATCACACCGATGTGGCTCCAACCGCGCGCTGAACCGCTACCAAGAGCTAAGCCAATTTTTGGTCTCCTCGTTTGCGCTATCACAATCACCCCCCCGTTAAACCATAGTGACCGACGTATCAGCCATTCAACTTCATTGCCTTAATAATGGGGCGGCTTTTCCTCCGCTACACTGGTCGCCCCCGTTCCGGCACTAGGCTGGGCATTTATTTTGTTCAGCAGCAACTTGCAAAACTCTTCCAAGTCGTACAATTGTTTTTGCTGAACAGCGACGAGGTCGTTGAGCTCTTCAATACTATGCTCTTGAAAAGAGAGCCGCGACTCTAACTCAATAAAACGTTCCTGACTCATAAATGATATTTCCCTTAGGCTTTAATCGATAAAATGACGGTAACCGGTCGTTAACTGCATTAAAAAGTGTAGCACAACAAATAATTAACCACGCAGAAATTTTATTGATTTCCGCCATGAAGGAACATCGTAGCCAGCGCTTACTTAAACAGCAAAGAAAAAGTGACACAATGAATTATTGACGGACTCGCACACTGAGCGCCTAACCACATATCTATAAAACTGAACTTAGCGCTAAAAAGTTGACTGCGGTCATTTTTTCCGTTGACAAGCCCTCCCCTTTAAACAAAAATGACCGCAGTCAACTTTATTAAAAGGATCAGCATGAGTGGTAAGCGAGAACAAAATAAACGCAAAAACCGTCAGGCGATACTCGCCGCCGCGCAGCAGCTATTTATCCAGCGTGGTTTCGAAAAAACTCGCATCGACGATCTCGCCCGCAGCGCTGGAATTGGCAAAGGGACGGTATACAGTTATTTTGCCAGCAAGGAAGAGATTTTATTGGAACTGATCGCCAATATGCGCATCAAAATCCACCAACAATTTAGCGACAACAACGACGCTAATGCCCCAGTCACCGCACAACTCATGACCCTATTTATGTGCCAATTTGATTTTGTCGAGAACAACCCAGAGCTGGCACGTATCATGTTGCGCGAATCGATGTTTCCCGACAAGAACACCGTAGAGCAACGCAATCAAGTCGATATTAAGTATCTCAATACTGTCTCAGCTATTCTATATCAGGGACAGCAGCGCGGCGAATTACGCGGCGAGCTTGACCTGCTCACATGCACCCTACAAATGTACAGCAACTATCTCACTATTATCTCAGGTTGGTTTATCGGTTACACCCGTGACCACGCTGACGTACGCGATTGCCTGCAGCGAACCATACTACTCAGTTTATCGGGATGTGCCAGTGAACCCTTTGCTGAACAGTACAAAACAAACACTCCTCATCAGAACTTCTACCTCAACTTGCGTTGCAAGGATTAAATCAATGCGCTTAATACAATGGACAAACTTACGCCAACTGCTAGTCATCACCCCTCTTCTCACTTTCGGCTTAGCCTTACCACTACAGGCTGCTGAAACGGAAGTACTGCAGGTTCGTACAGGATTTGAACAACAAACATTACAAGGCTATAGCCGCGCATTTAGCACTGCCACCATCGCCTCTGAAGTGGCTGGCCGCATTCAATCTGTTGGTTACGATATTGGCGATGCGCTCAGCAACGAACCTCTCCTCAAGATTGATCCCACTTTTATCAATCTTGAGCTACAGGAGATTGATGTAGCCCTGCAACAAAACAACATTCAGCAACAACAAGCGGTTCTACGCACAACATGGTTGCAACGCGAATTTGAGCGGCGACAAAAGTTGGTCGTTCAGGGGCGAGTGTCGCGGGTCGCTTTTGAAGAGATTGAGCAGCAGCGTGACCAGTCTCAATTGGAACACCAACAACTGGTTCAACAACAGCAACAACTGCACGTGAAACAACAAACGGCTCAGCAGCGGCAACACCGTCACCAGCCTCATGCTCCCCAAGGATGGATTGTGAGTGAACGACTGGTTGAACCGGGTGAGCAGGTTAAAGTGGGTGATCCATTATTCAACATTCAAGACTTTAGCCGTCTATTGATCCCTTTAGCACTCAGTCACCCCCAACTGTCAGCATTACAACAGCAACAGCAAGCGACCCTCAATGGCCAGAATGTTCACTACCGTGTCTACAGCGTTAGCCCAGCATTCGATGAACGCACACGCAAAATCCAGGTGGAACTAGAAGTTCTTGACTACTGCGGCCATTACCGTGAAGGGTTACTATTTAAAGTACCATTAACGCTGCCACAATTAGGCCTCATGGTTCCTCAAGCGGCGGTAAACAACCGCTACGACCGCCCTCAGGTTCAACGTACAGACAATCAAGAGCTAATCACCATTCAGATTTTAGACCGTCAAGGGGAGTGGATCAAGATTGCCCCAAATGCTAAATTAGAAGATGGAATGCTTCTCGTCCCAGCGCGGAGTGATATCCAGTGAAAAATTTTATCAACCTCAGCCTGAAACAAACAGTTTTTATCAATGTCGTGTTCATCATCCTTATGGTGGGTGGTGTTTACAGCGTCTTCCACACTCCGGTGGAGAACCTACCACCCGTCGCCATTGGCAAGGTGTTTATCACCACCGTTCACTATGGCGCCTCCGCTGAAGATGTTGAACAGCTAGTCACCCGCGAAATTGAAGATGCTATCGATGGCCTAGAACATGTCGAGTATGTTCAATCGACCTCCATGCGTAATGTGTCATCAATTTTGGTGAAATTTATTGACGATACCGACTACCGCCATCTGTATGATGAATTGCGCCTGCGCGTTCTCAATATGCGCAATGAACTGCCCGATGAGGTTGATGACCCAATTTTCACCTACCTTGACAGTCAAGAGTGGAAACCAGTTATTGTCGCCAACTTGGTCGGCGAACTGTCCAATGCCAGCCTCACCCTGTTAGCCGAAGAGTTAAAAAGCGACCTGCGTAAAATTGACGGTGTGCAGGAGGTCGAACTGCATGGTGATTACCACCAAGAGTTTCAGGTCCATCTCGATCCCGATAAATTGCGCAGCACTGGGGTAAGTTTTACCGAAGTTGGTCAGGCGATCTCTGATAGTAACATCAAAATCCCCAGCGGCCGTTATCGTCAGGGGGGTCGCAACACCCTGCTCGACACCGGCCACACCTTTGCCAGCCAACAGCGAGTTCTTGATGTCGCGGTACGCCGTGATGGCGACGGCAATTTCATCCGCGTGCGCGATCTAATATACCAAGCAGGTCTCAATTACCGCGACCCCGATATCATCTCCACCGTCAACGGCTTGAGTACCGTCAGCCTGAAAATTAAAAAACAGGATAGCGCTAACGCCATCACCATCGCTGAACGGGTGAAAAGCGCGGTTGAACAATTCAACCAACAGCACCACCGCGACGGGGTAAAAACGATTTTAACTAACGATTCCACCATCGAGATCGATGACTCGGTGCGCACCCTTGGCGGCAATATGGTGCTGGGGATGATTCTGGTCACTTTGGTACTGTGGCTTACCCTTGGTTTTCGCAACGCCATGCTCACCGCCATCGGCATCCCATTTTCGTTTCTGGTCACCATCATCATTGTCAAACTTACCGGACAATCGATCAACACCATCAGCCTATTTTCTTTTGTGCTGGTGTCGGGAATCATTGTTGACGACGCGGTAATCATCATCGAAAACATCTACCGCCACCTGTATATGGGCAAAACTCGGCGTACTGCGGTGGTCGATGGTGTCAGTGAGGTGTTCCTTCCCGTCATCAGCTCGGCGATGACCACCATCTTCGCCTTTGCCCCGATGTTGATTATGACTGGCAGTACCGGCGATTTCTTCAGCGTCATCCCTAAAGCGGTCAGTTTTGCGCTGTTTGCCTCACTGGTTGAATCGTTGTTTATTTTACCCATTCACGTGCTCGACTACGGCCCACGTCAAATTGAGAAAAACATCCATGCCGAGGGTGACTACCATCACTTACAGCAAGGCCCTTTTGCCCCAGCATGGAAGATATATCGTTCACTACTCGACAAACTGCTCAACCATAAAGTGATCGCGCTTGGCGGTGTCGCGGCGATGTTCTTTATCGCCCTAACCATGATGGCTCTTTCTGCCAGCGGTCGAGTACCACTTATCAAGGTGAAGTTTTATCAAGATAGCTATCTGCGCTACCACGTTGCCGTGCAGATGCCGACAGGTACTTCTGCCGAAGGAACCGACCACGTGGTGCGTGAACTATCGAAATATCTAATCAAACTCGGACCACAACAGACCTTATCGACCAGTGGCACAGCAGGGATGATGGAGGATCGTGACTATCAGGTTCATCGCGCCCAACACTATGGCCAAGTGGTGGTGGAGCTACCATCACAAGAACAGATGGAACTACCGACAGGGAACGATCAAATCCCAGCCTATATTGATCAAATTCGTGATCAACTTGAAAGCTATGTTGACCTCCACCACCATCAATGGGCCGGACGACCGGAATTGCTTGTTTTCGGTGAAAACACTGGCCCGCCCGCCGGAAAGGCAGTCAATATTCGCCTCACTGCTCCCGATATTGATGCAGCGTTAGCTGTTGCCGATTTAATGATGGAGAATTTTGAGTCTGATCAACAAGGTAGCGAGGAATTTAGCGATCTGGTCAATCTGGAGGACAACCGTGCCGAAGTGCAGTCGGTGTTAACCTTTAACGTCAAACGGGACCGCGCCTTAGAGTACGGCCTCACCAGTTCAGCTGCGACTCAGCTCATCGCTGGCGCTTTGAATGGTATGCCTAGTGGACAATTTCGCACCACCACTGAAGAGATCGATCTGATGGTCAAACTGGCTCGTCAAAACGGCACCGTTGGTGGATTATCCAGCCCTGTGGCCATTGCCCAGATTCCGATTATAGAGCATAGCCAAAAACCTATTTTGATCGGCGACATTGCCACCATCCGTTACCGCCAAGAGCCCGACACCCGTACCCGTTATAACGGTAAACCAACCATCACCATCACAGCCGATATTCGCGATGGCTCAACGCTATCTGCAAGCCGCGTTCAGGTATTAGCGCAACAGTACTTTAGCAGCATCACCGCCCAGCACCCCGGCGTTGGCATTGCCTTTGGTGGTGAGTTTGAAAGCACCAACCGTGCCTACACCTCACTGGCTGCGGCATTCATCATCGCCGTGTTAGCGATCTACCTAATTTTAGCCACACAGTTTAATGATTATGTGCAGCCGATTATCATTTTATCCGCCATTCCGTTCGCCTTTATCGGCGTGGTGTTTGGTCTATTCCTAACCCGCTCAGTTTTTACTGTCGGCAGCTTTATGGCAGTGATCGGTCTAGCAGGGGTGGCTGTCAACGACTCCCTTATTTTGATTGATTTTATGAATAAGGAGCGCCGCCGAGGCGTAGAGTTACGCCAATCGGTCATCAACGGTTGCAGTGCGCGAATGCGGCCCGTATTGATCACCACTGTGACCACCATGTTAGGCATGTTACCGATGGCGATTGGTATTCCACATAAGTCGATCACCTGGGCGCCAATGGCTACCGCGTTTGCCACGGGCCTTATCAGCGCCACCACCTTGGCACTGCTGATCATCCCTGTTGAGTTTGAGCTAGCTGAAAAAATTAAGGATAAACTCTCCGGAGTTGGCCATCGTCGATTACGCAACAAAGCACGAAAAAATCAACTCAAGGATAACCAACATGGCTAGACTCATCCAACAAAGCGTAACAACCTTGACCGTTGCCACCATCGTGTTATTAATGATGACCAGTACCCTGTTTGCTATTGAACTAAAAGAGGCACAACGGATCGCAAGATTATACTCAGACCAAAGCGAGATCATTAATGCCCAACGTAGATGCGATGATGCCGCGGCTAGACAGACTACGGCGTTTATCCGGCCACAACTACAGGGCTATGCGCGCTGGGTTAATCTCGATAGCAATGACAGTAATCCGCTCACAGCCCCCCCAGAGCGTGAAATAACGACGGGAGCTAAAGCGACTCAATTACTTTTTGCGGGGGGACGAATTTGGAATAGCGTCCAATTGCAATCCAGTCTGGAGCAACTCGCCATGCTGCAGCAAATAGACGAGCAACACACTCTTGAGTATGATGTCGCCATTGGTTATATAGACGTGCAGCGGCAACAACAAATTCAGATCATTGCAACCGATCGCTTGCGGCAGCGACAACAAGAGTTCGATGACGCTCAAGCATTATTTGAAGTGGGTAGCGCTCCCTTTCTCGACGTTCGTGAAGCACAGCTGGCCGTCCAACAGGCACAAAACGATGTTCAGGCGGTGGAGAGCAACCTCTTTGTCGCCACCACCACCTTCAATCGTTTACTCGGCCGCAGCACCAACGACACGCTGCTCACACCAAACCAAGCGTTTACGCGTCAATCAAACATTGATCAACTGCTGCAGCAATTACACCAACAAATCGAAGACAACAGTCAACTCAACCAGCTCGTGAATGCCACGAATCATGATATTTCGACACGACAACAGCACATATCAAAAGGGGAATTTTGGCCAACACTCAGCCTCGTTGCCAGTGGGGAATCTTACGGCATTCATCGCGATAGCATGAATGAAAGCACTGCGATTGGATTGCAACTCGACTGGGCGATTCTAAGTGGTGGTGAAACTCGCGCCAAAACAGCGCAAGCCCAAGCGTCATGGCAACGAACACGAGCGCTCAAGCGTAAAACCGACAAGCAGCTTATCATCACCTATGCCAATATTCAGCAACAGCATCACGATCTATTAAAACAAATAGAACGACAACAACAGTCGGTTCAGTTGGCTAAGGCTAATTACCAAGATTCACGTGCCCTGTATATGGAGGGAAGTATCACTCTCAGCCATCTCGGCCAATATAACCTCGCCTATGCTGAAAGTCGTTTTAGTTTGACGCAGTTACTCTACGTTCACAATCAACTTTTCCATCAGCTCCAACGACTCGTGGCAACAGCCACCATAGCCAACAACCAATAAGGTTGATCATCATGCCGCGAACACTAAAACAAAAAGCCCCCCAGAATCACTGAGAGGCTTTTATTCACAAACGACTATAGGTCATCATTACGCTTTAGTGTTAATCAACTGCCCTTTACCTGTAAATTCGGCAATCCGCGCTTGTTGCGCTTCATCAACCTTAAGCTCATCGGAACCTTCAATTGTTTTCTCTAAAAGCTGTTGAGCCACCTTGGGCTGTTCATTGGCTCGGGCGAGTACCGACAATCCAGGATTCGATGTATTACTACTATTAATATCCATGACAAAACTCCTTACTGCAGCAAGTATTTATGCACCACATGCTGTTAACACTAACGGCAAAAAAACCTTCTGTCAAAGGGTGTTATCACCCATTTCGAGAATTTACGGCTAACTATCTAATAAGAATGTAAAAATAATGAAAAAAACAATCATCACTCAGTATTGACCAATAAGACGCAAGGATCCTTTCATTTCAAAGGTAAACATGTTTATATAAAAAGAGGTCAAAAACTGAGAGAGAATTGTGACATTATTTACCATTAAATGGTTCCTTGGAATCCTGACTATAGCCCTGCTTACAGCTTCGATCTCCATCTCTGGCCGCAGTGCTCGTGGTAGCCTGCGTCAACTTACGTTGAAATGGAATCTGCTCTTTTTTCTTGCTGCAGCTTGCTTAATCTCACTCATCAATATTCAAACCCATCAACAGCAATTTGAAACTAGCACCCATCAACTTGAGCAGGAACTTCGCGCCAACGCCAACGAACAAGTGAAGCAGCGTGCATTGTTTATTCAAGAACTCATTGAACATGAGATCAATCAAAGCCGATTTGAACTTAGACAACAATTATCGACGATAGTTACTTTCTCCACAAACAGGTCGACAAGAGATCAATGTCCTCCATTTTCGAGATGAAGAGGGGGTCTTTTTTGTCCAAGAGATGATTGAATTAGTTAATACACACGGTGAAGGATTCATCACCTACCAGATTAAGAAACCCAGTCAAGATGACACTGAA
>NBLY01000032.1 GCA_002084665.1 Desulfobacteraceae bacterium 4572_35.2
TATCTGGCTGAAGATGATGGCCTACTTGCCGTCGGTGGTGATCTCTCACCACAGCGGCTTCTTTTAGCCTACAGTTGCGGCATTTTTCCATGGGGGCATCCAAGTGATCCACTGCTTTGGTGGTCACCCGACCCGCGTTGTGTTTTAGCTCCTGACGAGATTCACATCTCGCGCAGTATGGCAAAAACAATCCGTCAAGGACAATTCAACATCACCTTTAACGGCGCATTTAGGCGCTGCATTGAGCTATGCGCGTCAACAAATAAACGCGCTGCTGAAACATGGGTCAGCCCAGCTATCATAGATGCCTATACGGCACTTCATGCCATGGGTTACGCTCACTCCGTTGAGTGCTGGCAAGACGGGGAATTAATCGGTGGACTGTATGGTATCGCGATTGGTCGTTGTTTTTGTGGCGAATCGATGTTTCACACTCGTCGTGATGCATCAAAGGTCGCCTTCATTGCCCTGGCAAACCAGCTCAAACGACAAAACTTTAATTTAATTGATTGCCAGCTACCCACAGACCACCTGCATTCATTAGGGGCCTACGACATAACTCGCGAAGATTTTTTAAATCGGTTACAGCGGTGTGAGATAAAGAAGGACGGCCAGATTAAAGCAGGAGAGTTCTGTCGCGCTAATCAAAATACAGATATTCGCCAAAACACGAGCGATTAACTACGACCGGGACGGTAACGGAAATTATGTTGTTTCTGCTCACGGATATAAGCATCGATCTGATCGATGGAGAGCATCCCTTGCTCAACGAAATACTGGCCAAAACGTTTTTGTAGCTGGCGCTGGTGACGGAGCAACACCTGCACCTGAAACGAAGTAAGGTAACCCAACTCGACAGCACGTACGCCAAATCGACCACGACGACCAGTCATGCGATTGATCGCTTGAACATCATGGGCCTTCAACCAACCCCACCGCTCAGCCAAAGCGCCAAGGATAGGACGCTGGCGACGTTGCCACACTAATGCTTCAATCATTTCAGCATAAGAGATAACACCACGGTAATAGAGAAACAGCCCCGTTTCAAGATGACGCTTAGGCAGGTTAAAAGGTGATTCATCAGTTTCAAAGGGATTATTACGCGAATCACGTTGGTTCGAATAAGATGGTTTAGAGGGCGACGGCTGTTGATTAAAGCCAGTATTCCAATCCGCCGCTGTCAAAACCCTCTTGCTGGCAGACGATGAAAATGAATCGAGCAATTGGTAGGCTTGACTGACATCACGAAACTGTTCTGCGCGACGATCATACTCCTCAGGTGCGGCACCAATTAAGCGATCAGGATGGGTCTCTTTCGCTTTTTGCCGATACGCCATCTTAACCCCACTGGGTTGAATGTAATACAGAAAATCGCGATTAATCTGCAACTCGCTACTAAATAGCACTCGGCAGGCATCTAAAAGATCTGTTTCGGCAAATGAAGACATTGCACACCTTAAGGATAAATAAACAGCAAACGCAGTAAATCGACGAGAATATGTGACGCAGCTTGTCATTATACTAAAAAAGCACTAGAAACAAAGATAAATCCCGATAGCGCAGCAGTTAAAAACCATTAAAACTTATCGCCATCAATTAGGGCAAACAGTTAAAGGCGCGCAACCTACTGACGATATTGAACAATAACCATCTACCCCAAAGACTACATATAAAATAGTGATTAAACGATGACCACTAATGGATATCAACACGATACATATCACCGAATCGCGAGTAAAGAGAGCGGACCTTCAAAGTCAAAACTCTCTGCTCCTTAATCATCTAACTTGGCGTGACCTGCAAACGACCCTCATGAAAATAAAGCTGCAACGGTAACTTATAAAGTTGGGATAGATGTGGTGCTGTCATCACCTCAAGACCACCAGCGACTAGAATATTCCTATCCTTCATCAATATAAAATGCTCGGCAAATCGCAGGGCAAGATTAACATCGTGTACCGTAATAATTGTTGTCAGATTTCTAGCAGAGGTCTCCTCAGCAATTATCTCCATCACCTCAAGTTGATTTTTCAGATCAAGACTGCTGGTCGGTTCATCGAGCAGGAGAACCTTTGGTTCCTGAATAAAAGCACGCGCTAGGGCGATTTTTTGTAATTCACCACCGCTTAATTGATGCAATGGTCGTTGGCTCAAATGGCTAAGATCGAGTTTTTTGAGCATGGCAAAAACACGTGTGTCGTCTTCATGGACTGACCGCCAGCAGCGGTGGGGTTTCCGGCCGAGCAGAAGGTAATCGAAAACAATTAGATCACTTACGTGCTGTTGTTGTGGGACATAAGCTATGCGGTGCGCCCGTTGATTTAAAGAGAGTTTTTCAAGGTGTTCCTCACCTAGTAAAATTGCACCAGAAGTCGGGTACAAAAGTCCCGCCAACAACTTAATTAAGGTCGATTTCCCCGCACCATTTACCCCAAGCACGGCATGAAGACAACCCGGCCTTAGATTACATGAGATTTCATCCAATATCTGTTGCTTGCCATAGGTAAAAGATAATTGTTTGAATTCTACGCCCATCTTCAAGAACTCCTGCTTCCAAAAATTAACAATAAAAACACTGGGGTACCAAGAAAAGAGGTAATTACACCGGCAGGTAAGGCGACAGGGTCAAGCAACAATTGACCTGAGATGTCAGCAAAAATGAGAATTAACGCTCCGATTATCGCAGACAGCGGCAACAGGTAACAATTGTCTGAGCCGACCAGACGGCGGCTCATATGGGGTGCAATGAGACCGACAAAACCTAAAATACCAAAAAAGGTGACTGTTACCGAAGTGGCCAAAGTAGCTATTATCATAGTGATCAGGCGCAAACGTACCACATTGACACCAAGACTCTGTGCCACCTCATCTCCAGCCAACAGGGCATTATAGTTAAATCGATTAACGAAAAAATAGCCAGTTGACAAGAGCGTTACTAAGCCCATCAAATAGAGTTCAGGCCACGAAGCTCGTGCTAAATCACCAAATGTCCAATGGACAATCATGGCCAATTGAGTCTCATCGGCAAAATATTGGAGAAACGTGGTGCCAGCCATAAAGAGGGAACTTAATGCCACCCCAGCTAGGATAATTGACTCTTTACCCGCTCGGCGCAGGTGGGTCAACAGAATTATAACTACTGTAGTTAACAACGAAAAAACAAAGGCAAACACGCTGATCAGGACAGAGTTTGTAACGCCACTAAAAGCACCAAATATATTAGGAAACGAAGCACGCATGCTGGAACAAGTGATTCCTAGCGCGGCACCAAAAGCAGCGCCCTGTGCAATGCCAAGCGTGGTAGGGGCAGCCAGAGGATTTTTCAGTACGGCCTGTAACACTGCACCAGATAGCGACAAACTCACCCCTCCCAGTATCGCACCAATTAAGCGTGGCAGACGAATTTGCCAAACAACCAAGTGGGTTACATCATCGTGACTACAGAAGAGCCCTTCAAGTAGTTGTCGATAAGAAAGTTCTGAAGCGCCGCTCAACATTATCAAACCAGCGGCGGGCAACAGTAATAATGCAAAAGCTAGCAGACAGTACAGCCGCCGTCGCCGATGGTTGCGCTGATTTTGACCTAGCTGGGCTATTGAGGACATGCAGCCTCCGACAACTTAATAAACCCGCCAAATATTTCACTCATTTCTTGATAAAGTGGCTGACCGACAAAAAAAGTATAGAGCTGGTCAGCCACAATACTGATATCAATATCTTGAAACAGTTCAGGATAAAGAACTTTACCGACATACCAAGATTCGCTTAATACGGTAGCCGGATCAGCAGCGTAATAATGAGGCATGAGCAGATAGACTTGATCATCGCGATTTGCCTTAATCCGCTGATACACAGGCATCGACAGCTCGCTTTTCACCAAACTAAGACCACTTTCGCAGACAAAAAGAACCTCGGGATCAAGAGTGATAAAGGTCTCTTTTTTAAGAGTAAAACGGCCTCGGACAAGTTTGCGCTCAACGATGAGATCATCAACAACATTAGCTGCGTTGACCATTTGAAATGGTGGATAGTTACTCGACGTACCGAGAATTCCATGCGCCACCTTAAACTGAAGCCCACCGATATAAACTTTTTTTTGTTCCTGTAAGGAGATATTCGCTGTACGACGAGCTAACTCATCCATATTTTCATCAATATAATTGCAGATATCTTGACTACGTTGTTCTGCTCCGCACAGCGTACCAATCAACTGTAGTGAGCGATAAAAACGTTGTCTATTCTTACCCAAATCGCCGATATCAACAACAATGACCGGAATGGAGGTTTGTCGCTCAAGTTGAGCGGCCAGATGTTCACCACCGCTAGCCAACAAAATAATATCTGGCCTAGTCGCAATGATTTTTTCAGGTTGCGGCTTGTTACGCGAACCAATAATTGGCAGATCGCCAAGGTGTGGATTCGCCATCCGATAGGGGCGCCCTAGGTTGCCGACCCAACTTGTCTTCTGAACCTCGTGATGTTCGACGCCAACAACCTGATCAGCAAGGTTAAGGTAACATACCAAGCTTAAAGCCCCACGCAATGCGACAATTCGCTCTATTTTATCGCCAACCTCCACAGTACGACCGCTCAGATCTGTTATCATCTGAGCGCCAAGAGCTGAGGAAAACACACACAGAAATAATCCGACTAACATCAATTTCATCGTCAAACTTTTCATAATTATTTCCACTATGTAACGGTTCAGCACAACAATCGTTATGCTGAACCGTTACTCTATAATTCAACAGGGAATTAAAAAACTTTTTCCAATCATTCACAATTTGCTATCTGTTTCAGCAGCCAGCTAAAAGGAAACCTTTAACGAAGTGATCACGTTGATGCCCGGCTCATTATAGAAATCCACAGTGCTCAGATGGTTGCGATACTTTTTATCGAAAAGATTCTCGATATTTACGTTCAGAGTAATATTTTTAAAGTTGCCATAGTCGAATGCTATGCCACTGCGTAGATTGTAAAAAGTATAGCCGGCTGTCTCATTTTCACCCGCTGCCGGGTGTTCTTGGGCCGCATAAAAATTACTTCCAAACTCGCACCAGTAGCGCAAACCATTAGCAAGCTGATCGTGCCAACGTACGCCGAGAACACCATTAAGAGGCGGAATGGTATTCAACCGCTCATGACTGTTACGATCCCGACCAACAACATAAGCCATATTGGCAAACACAGTTAACTCTTGCAGCATGTCAAACCATAGAGTTCAGCCTCGGTGACATTTACATACTCGCGTGAATCCATACCGGCAAAGGTGTTGCCGTTATTAACCAGATCAATATAATCGGTCACCTGATTGTAGAAAACACTGACAGTGCCCCTGAAACGCTGATAGTTAAACTTGAAACCTACATCACCATTGTACGAATATTCCGGATCAAGATCAGGGTTGCCGATAATCATATAAGAGCTGCTTCTGGTTGAGTAACGCTCGAACATGTCAGGTGCTCTGAAGCCAGAGGAAAAATTAGCGGTCAGGTGAATATGATCGGTCAACACATAGAGTAGTCCGAGGTTAAAGGTCACTGCGTCATCGCTTTGGCTGCTAAAATTGTTGATCGTGGTTTGTGATTTGATGAACTTACCGCTGCCGTCGTACTTGTCGCTGGTAAAAGGGGTGTCCTTGGCATCGGAAACAAAATAATCATAGCGCAAACCGGCAAGTATCGTTAAACGCTCGCCAAAAAGGATTTCATTTTGGGCAAAAAGACCGAAATGATCTCGATCACAGTCGGGTATTGGCTTAAAGGTCAGATCTTTAACGGTAAGGTTCTGGTTGTTTTTTTTAACGGTAATGTATTCGTCACCGTCAGCATCTTCAGCGACAAATTCACAACCGAAAACCAGACGATTATTTTGGCCAAGATCGACACGACCTTGCAGCGAAGCGCCAAGTGCTGAGGTCTCAAACTCATTGCTCTTTAACGTATAAACAGGCTTCTGTAGACTGGGGATGTCGGCTTCATAGCTGCGCTGTTGATCGACGTACCAGCCCCTTATTTGTAGATCCTTGAGCCAGCCGAGATCTCGACCATGATATGCCAACTTATAGGTGTCGGTATCAAATACAGTAAAATGGGAATATCTGGCATCCTGTTTCTTTGTTACCCCCATATCGTCGATATTATTACTTCTAACACTTACACTCAGATCGTGATTACGAGCATCATCGAGAAAATAACGACTCTTGAATTCGAACGATTGGCCTTCAAATTGACTGTTTTCAACCTCATCGCCATCGCCATCCTCATAGCTCTTGGCATCACGACCAATAATCGCAAGTGAAAAATCTAAACCGTAACCACCGCCACTCAATGCATAGCGACCGAGCCAGCCTTCATCTATCGATGAATAACGGCTTTCGATGCTATTTAACAAAGACCATTCTTTAGCCTTAGCAAAGTCGGTCTGTTTACTTATGACATTGATAACTCCACCCAGTGCATCGGTGCCGTAGAGCACAGACGCTGGACCTTTGACAACCTCTATTCGCTCTACATTGGTGACATCAACAAAAGGGGTCAGTGGTGATCGGCCTGCCCAAAGGTTATTTTCGCGATCACCATCGATTAACACCAGAACCCGACTACCCCCTAATCCACGAATCACTGGGATTGTATTCCAAAATCCCGCACTCGAAAGTGATACCCCAGAGAGTTCGGCCAAAGTTTGCGCCACCGTTGCCGGACTATTTTTCATCAAGGTTTCAGAGGTAACTACCTCAATAGGGGTTGGAACATCAAAACGGCGCTCTTCCAGACGAGTTGCTGTGATAACAACTTCACCCATTACTGATGTTGATATCTGTTCGCTAGCTGTGGCAAGTAAAGGTGTGCAGAGTAAAAACGCCATGACTATAACAGCCCATTTTTTACTCTTAATAGCACGTAGTTCGTTGGAAAACATTCGACCTCCTTAGGTTCGAAGATGGCTGTCATAAGACAAAAAAATCCCCGAACCAATAAAATTGATTCGAGGATTCCCTGTTTTTCCACGAATATACATGAACCTACCTCTTGACCACGAAGGTAGGCTCTTTTTGTTTTCAGACAGGTCTTCTGACTTCCGATTCATCCTACTAGTTGCGTCTTCCCATTTGCGCATGGCAAACAGTGACATTATGCAACATTCGTCCTCGGTTACAGCGGTGGGCCCGCCCTGGATTTACACCAGGTTCCCTATTAAGCTCAAACAAGAGCATCTGAAAATTTTGCGCAACACTAACGGAAAAAAAGAAAAAAGTCACCAGATACCTGAAGAATTCTCCATTACTTAGGTCATTATAATCAACAATATACTCCTCTTTTTAACTCAAATTTCATCATAAACACCTGCAATATGGTAGTCTTCATACCCTCATACAGGGTCAGTCTAATATTGGAGCACAAATGAAAAACACTACTGAACAATTTTTTGTCATTGTCCCACCGGGATTTGAATCCACCTGCGCCAAAGAACTAGCGCAGTGGGTAGATGCTCCACTAACCATCTGCCACGGTGGCATCACATTTGCGGGCAAATTACGCGATCTCTACCTAGCCAATCTGTGGCTACGCTGCGCCAGCAGGGTTTTGGTGCGACTTGACAGCTTTAACTGTCGCGACTTCCCAACACTTCACCGAAAATCACTTCGTTTGCCGTGGGGCCGATTTATCAAGTCAGGTCGCCCGCTGACACTGCGCGTCACCTGCCATGGGTCGCGGCTTATCCATAGTGACCGCGTTGCTGAAACAATTGAAAAAGCGATTCACAAAGCCCTTGGCACCACAGCAACAGATAGCAATGTCGGCCAAGAGTGCCAAACCATCTTTGTCCGCCTTGATGACGATACATGCACGATCTCCGTTGACAGCAGTGGCGACTTACTCCACAAACGGGGCTATCGGGTTAAATCAACAGCTGCTCCGCTACGTGAGACACTTGCTGCGGGATGCCTGCTCCATTGCAACTGGCATGGTCAGACCCCATTATGGGATCCATTCTGTGGTTCAGGCACCTTCCCAATCGAAGCAGCGATGATTGCGGCCAACATTCCACCCGGCAACCAGCGCACGTTTTCGTTTATGAACTGGCCCGGTTTCCGTCAAGGTCTTTGGAGCGCGCTCATCAGCGAAGCAAACAAGCTTAAGCGTGACACTGTCGTAACGATAAGTGGTAGCGACCTAAATGAAGGTGCCCTTAGTGCGGCGCAACAAAACGCTAATCAAGCAGGGGTAAAAACAATGATTCAATTTTATCAGCACGATGCGTTTAGCCCTGCTGAGACATTTGATGAGGGTTTACTGATTTGCAATCCCCCTTATGGTGAACGGCTTGCAGCGAAATTTCCACCGGCAAAACTGTTGAAAAAGCTAGCACAACAACTTAAGGATTCACCAAAGGTAGCGACGGCGATCATTTTGCCACACGATAAACAGATGCCGCAGAATACACAGCTTAATTTTTCCAATGGTGGCCTTGATGTTGCCCTCTATTCAACAAAAAAAAGCCGTACCCCTTAACAGGTACGGCTTTTTTATTTCCTTGATCACGAATCGATTACTCTGAAGCCAAGCTACTACCAACATGGCCTACATTTCCAATACCACTTAGGGCAAAAGTAAACATAATCTCCTCATCGTCTAAACGATCACGATAGCTGACAAACAGACTCCAGCACTGAGCACGATACTCAAGACTGATAAGGTTTTCAAGTCGTTGTTTATCGCCAAGGTCGTAACGGTACTCATACTTAGCATAGACAGGTTTAAGCCAATCAATATCAAGTGTTGCGGCGAGATATTCCGATGCATTGTTGGCGGCAACGGAGTTGTCTTCAGTGTAACGATATGAAGTTGAGAAACCAACATCATCTGAACAACGGGCACCGGTTTCAGCGTTAAACTTAGTAAATTGGTTGCGATGTGGATCATAACTTAAATCAACATCAACAATCCATTTTGCCGTAGGTCGTAAAATGAGTTCAGAGCGAATGTCGGAGAAACGATCCTCGCTCTCTTTCTCCTCACGATCACGGCGACTAAGCCAAAAATCATGGCTTTGTGACAGACGTAAGTAACCGAGCTCACGATATGTTGGCTGGTTGCCATCGACAACAAAGCGGCCAATAAAACGGTTAACCAGAGCATATTCCACTTCATTTCTATTTTCGATACGATCTGTTGAATCAAAATAGGGCAGATCTTCCTGCTTGGTATTTGGAGTGTAATAGTAGGTCACTTCAGGCTCAATACTGTGCTTAACCTTGGTCAGTCCCTGAGCACGACCTAAATCGAAAACACGTGAGACACGAGCGGAAAAGCGGGTCGAGAAATCGACATTTTCTGCATGCTCAAAACCAGGCCCTTCACTCGAGGTCCAATACAAACGCTCACGATAGCCGATCTCTGGCTCAACTTCTATGATATCTCCAGGTTGAAAAAATGCAGAGAAAGCGGGACGCATATCGACACGCTCACCCTTGAGACCCTCACGGCGCCAAAAGTAAGTGGAAGTTGAATCAAAGCTAAAATAAAAGGGACTATTGCCGAGGCGGGTACGATTGTAATCAAGCTGAATTTCGGGTAAGCGTTGCAGGGTGGTATCGTTATCCGCATCGAGTTCAAGGTCTTTAGTGTAGAGAATTTGACCAGTCAATGACAGATTTCCCCAGCGACGACTCAGGGCAACGGTTGATTCAACCTCATCTTTATCATACTCCTCGGCGATCTCACCAAAGTCTTCGAAATACTCGCGATCACTGACGTATTCGACATCAGCACTAAAGCGGACATCGCCAGCCAATGTTCCAAGGTGATCCCACCGGTAAGCAAAGCGATCATCGAGATCACTAAAGCCTGAATCACCAGTACTTGAAACATAATAGATATTAGCGACACCTTCATTATCGTCGCCGAAAATATAGCGATACTGAAGTCCAGTCCCAACCCCCATATTAGAGAAATAATCAAGATACAGGGTGGCATCCATGTTGCGTCCCATCACTTGATAATAAGCCAGAGATAACTGCGCACCGCGCTCGGCGGAATAGCCAAACATCGGTAACAAAAAGCCAGACTCACGTTTGTCACTGACAGGATAAGCTAAATAGGGGACGTAGAGAACGGGGATATCATACAGGTAAAACTTAACATGCTTAGCGCGAGCAAAACCACCGACGGTTACGTCAAGGTAACTTGCCGCAAATTTCCAAGCAGGAACATCGCCATCGCAGGTGGTAAAAGTACCATTTTTAATTCGATAACTGGCTTCGCCGAGCTTGCTAATTTCATCGCCTGAAATATGGAAATTATACGCGGCAAGAAAGCCGTGAGCATACTGGGCAACACCAACACCTGTCTTGATGTTGACATTCATCGACTCACCCGCAAGAGTACCATCGGGATCGTCTAGTACGGCATTACCGACAGCATCGGCATCACCGGTAAGGGTGTTGTAATGAACTTGATCAGCCTGTAGTCGGGTTTGGTCTTGCTGTAAGTCAACTTGACCGTGGGCTGAATAGACCGAGGTGGCCTTGTCAAAGTCGAGTTCATCAGCCTGAATCGACACTGGGCTATCACTCTGATCAAAACCACCAGCACTTACTGAGGTGGCCAACAGACAAACGAAAAACAATATCCCCAATACCATACAATAACTATGTTTTACATCGTGCATCACATCATTCACCTACAGAGATCAAATATTCACGACAGGCTGCCACCAAAAACAACGATCCGGCAACAACGACAATTTCCCCATGCAAACAATCTTGTTGTGCTGCTTGCAAGGCCAAGCCAATATTGCGATAATTTTGTACCTCAACACCGACAGCGTTAACCTGTTGCTGTATACTTTCCAGCGGATAAGGCTCTTCAACTGGCGGCGCAACAGCATAAAACTTTTGCGCCAACGGCAGTAACTCTTTAAGGATCGCAGGAACATCCTTATCTATTTTAAATCCACCGACCCAACGTATATGGTGCAACTGCTGTGAGGCTAAGTATTCGGCAAGCACCTGCGCTCCAGCAATATTATGCGCACCATCGAGTAGCACAGCAGGATCAGCGTCAGGCCACCACTCCAGCCGACCGGGCCAAAAGGCTTGGCCAATCCCCTGCTCAACGGCATGATTTGTTACAGGGAACCCTTGTTCCGCAACAACCTCTAAAGCCATCAGCGCAAGCGCAGCATTGTCCCCCTGATGAGCACCGACAAGCCGAGGCCTTAGCCCCGTCCAGTGATTGCGGGGAGTTGTTACAGACAAACATTCACCGACATAATCACACCTGTAATCCTCACCGCTCAGCCACGTAGCGCAATGATTTTCGACAGCGATGTCGCATAACACCCGTAACACTTGGTCGACTTGTGGGCCAATTACTACAGGAGTGTGCGACTTAATGATTCCACCCTTTTCTGCAGCAATATCGGCAAGATTATCACCCAAATGACTAACATGATCACGGCTAACGGGAGTGATCACTGAAACAAGGGGCTGAACCACATTGGTGGCATCGAGTCGGCCGCCCATGCCAACTTCTAGCAATACAATATCCACATTTTGCCGTGCAAAGTAAAGTAAAGCTAAGGCTGTGGTAAACTCAAAGAACGTAGCATGACAATGGGTATTTTTATCACGAAGTTCTTTAACAAGGGTGGTCAAATCATCATCACCGATAGCCTGACCGTTAACGGTGATTCGTTCGTTAAATTCATGAAGGTGGGGCGAGGTATAGGTGCCAACGCGATAACCAGATTGCGTCAGAATTTCACGCATAAAGGTACAAACAGAACCTTTACCGTTTGTTCCAGCCACGTGGACAATCCCATAACTGTTTTGCGGATTGTCCACTGACCGTAATAGTTCATAGCTATTTTCAAGACCGAGTTTGATCCCGAACATCTGGAGCCCATAGAGAAACTCCAATATGTCATTTGTAGCCATATCAGTTCTTCGTAAAAATTCGCAGAACTTGTGAAAGACGAGCTTTCATCTCTTTTCGCCGAACAATCATATCAATCATTCCGTGCTCAAGTAAATATTCAGAGCGTTGAAACCCTTCAGGCAGTTTTTGTCGAATCGTTTGCTCGATAACACGCGGCCCAGCAAAGCCGATCAACGCTCGTGGCTCAGTCATGTTAATATCACCCAACATAGCAAAGCTAGCAGTAACACCGCCTGTCGTTGGATCGGTCAGCACTGAAACAAACGGCAAACCCGCTCTTTTAAGCTTCGCTAAGGCGGCACTGGTTTTTGCCATTTGCATTAGAGATAGAATGCTCTCTTGCATCCGAGCACCACCAGAACAGGAAAAAATAATAACGGGAGCTTGTGTCTCAAGCCCTTTTTCTATAGCACGAGTGATTTTTTCACCAACAACAGAACCCATGCTGCCGCCCATGAAACTAAAATCAAACACAGAAACTACAACAGGCAGACTATCAATCGTACCACTACCGCAAATCACCGCATCGCCGCCGCCAGCTTTTGCAACCGAGGCCTTAATGCGATCTTTGTATTTTTTTGAATCTTTGAATTCTAGAAAATCTATCGATTCTAGCCCAGCGTCCATCTCCTCGAACGAACCTTCATCAAGAACCAAATCGATACGATCTTTAGCACTAATGCGGAAATGATAATCACACTTTGGGCAAACATTGAGATTTCGTTCAATCTCTTTTGCATAGATAATTTCGGCGCAATTTTTACATTTCGTCCAGATACCTTCAGGCATTTGAACTGTCTTTTTTTCTACTGGCGTTATAGGTGCCTTTGATTTTCTAAACCACGACATGAGTTAACGAGATGAATCAGCATTGTGCTTAATAACATTAACGAGAGCGCTTCCAACCACAACGGCATCGGAAAAACGTGCAATAGACTCTGCATCCTCAGCGGTGGTAATGCCGAAGCCAACGGCAACCGGTACTGGGCTGAGATCACGTAAACGCCTAACTTGTGCTTCAATTGAAGCGCTATCAACTTTTGTTGTTCCAGTGACACCCGTCATCGACACATAATAAACAAATCCACGCGCCTGAGATAATAATTTTTCAGCTCGAAGCTCTGGTGTTGTCGGTGCTAATAACGTTATCAGATGAATCCCCTGTGGCGCCAAATAGGTGCACAATTCATCTTTTTCTTCAGGCGGGAGATCAACAAGGAGCAATCCATCAATCCCCGCGTTTTTTGCATGTTCTGCAAAAAGCTTTGTACCGTAGCGCAAGATAGGATTGTAGTACCCCATCAAAACAATTGGCACTTGAGTCCGCTGACGAACACGCTCAACCAAGTCGAGAACACCAGTGAGAGTTGTCCCAGCAGCAAGAGCCCTTTCTGAGGCTGCTTGAATAGTTGGGCCATCAGCCATCGGGTCGGAAAAAGGCATGCCGAGCTCGATAATATCTGCACCAGCATCAACAAGAGTATAAATAATCTGCTCTGTTGTCACTAAGTTGGGGTCGCCAGCAGTAACGAAAGGGATCAGTGCTGCTTGTTGTCGCTCTTTAAGCTGTATAAATGTCTGTTCTATCCGCCCCACTCTGTCCCCTTGCGCTATCGATCAAATACAACAATTTGATCTCAGTTCAACTTTAACTTAATCGCATGAGTGTAATTCAATAGCGGGTTCGCTTTCAACCGTTTTCTCACCCTATTGACATTGTTAGCAACCACATGCTGGATAAACAACTGTTTACATTAAATTAAATATTGTTATGGCCGGTCAAATATCTCTTTAGCTTGCGCTAATACTGCGTGGAACAGTTGTGGAGTAATACGCCGAGTGTGTACATTATAGCGGCTGGTATGGTAGCTCGCGAGTATGTACTGACCATTCGCTAATCTATATGCCTGATTATGCTTGAAAGGATAATCGGCTATCCTTTCAACCAACCCAACCTCTTTAAAAAAGCGCAATACACTGATAAATGCATCACGGCCTAGGGTTAAAACTACTTTCACCCGTGATAGCTGCTGCCACTCTTGTTTCAAATAGGGACGACACGCATTAAATTCAGCACTGGTTGGCTTGTTAGCAGGCGGGACACACTTTACCGCGTTACTAATATACAGATCGTGCAGAATCAAACCATCGGCACTATCACATGCAATGGCTTGGTTACTAAAACCAGCCTGATAGATGAGTGGGTACATAAAATCTCCCGCGCCATCTCCAGTAAAGGGCCGCCCCGTCCTGTTGGCACCATGCGCACCTGGTGCGAGTCCTACGAGCCATAATCGAGCAGCAAGGTCACCGAAACCCGACACGGGATGATTCCAATAGTCGGCTCGACTACGGTCAGACTTAGGCGGCAATTGTGCTAGGTAATCAACGAGCCGCGGACAACGCGTACACTCGAACAAATCAGGCAAATCTAATTGGGTCGAGGCCACTATGATTTTGTCCCTGACGGAGACGATGGTTTACGCCGTCGCGGACGGGCACTTGAGGGTTTATGTCCCGCTGACTTACCCGCATGTTTACGATGAGGTGGTGTTTTCTTCTTGAGTTGTGGCCGCTGATATTTCCAGCGGAACAATGCCTCCTCGGGAATTTCACTCGGAATCTTAGTGCTAATATATTCCTCAATAGCGGGCAAGTGATAGACAAGGTTCTCATCGGCCATAGTAATGGCAAGACCCGAGGCACCCGCTCGTGCAGTACGACCGATACGATGAACATAGTCCTCAGCATCTTGCGGAACATCGTAATTAACAACATGGGTCACATCATCAATATGGATCCCCCGAGAAGCGACATCGGTAGCGACAAGAATATTCAATTTACCATCTTTAAACTCTTGAAGAATACGCATCCTCTTAGCTTGCGAGATATCACCAGAAATTTGAGCCGCTTTGAAGTTGTTCGCTTGCAGCACCAATGTAACATACTCGGTATCACGCTTAGTATTAGCAAACACCATCACTCGGCCAGCCGACATCCGCTCATCGAGAAGACCAAGCAACAGCGGCAATTTTTCTTTCATGCCGACATGATAAACAATCTGATCCACCCGTTCAGCAGTAACTTGTTCAGGTTCAATATCAACCTTTTCGGCATTGTTCATAAAGTCATAAGCTAGTTCCATGACTCGTGGTGACAATGTCGCTGAAAACAACATAGTTTGCCGTTTCTCAAACGACGGCAAACGGCGCAAAATAAAGCGCAGGTCACTAATAAAGCCCATATCGAACATCCGATCTGCTTCATCAATAACAAGGACTTCAATCTGGTTAAACGAAAAGACCTTCTGCTTGGCATAATCGATTAATCGACCAGGGGTCGCAACAATCACATCGACACCATCTCGCAGTGATTTGCGTTGCTTTTCATAATCTACACCACCAAACACCGGCAGTATTTTCAGTCCACACCCACCACCTAACCCCTTTGCATCTTCGCAAATTTGCACGACAAGTTCACGTGTTGGGGCGACGATTAAAGCACGGGGATTTGTTGAGGTAGTTTGACGTTTTTTGAGCAGCCTAGTAAACAGAGCAATTAAAAATGCCGCCGTTTTACCTGTACCGGTTTGGGCTTGCGCCGCAACATCTTTACCCGCTAGCGCCAACGGGATTGCTTGCTCTTGTACAGGTGTCAACTCTTCGAAGCCAAGTGCGACAACACCCTGTTGCACCTCTTCGGGTAATTCAAGTTCGGTAAAACGCATAAGTAAACTCCCGCTATAATTTCACATTAAAGGCTTCGGCAACAGTGTGCATATCCTTGTCGCCGCGACCCGATAAACATACCGCAATGGTTTGATCTGCCATCATTTTAGGGGCCAGCTTGATCACTTCAGCAATAGCGTGAGCGCTCTCAAGGGCGGGAATAATCCCCTCCAACTGTGTTAACATTTTAAAACCTTCAAGTGCTTCGTCATCGGTTACAGCACTATATTCAGCTCGTTTGATCTCATGCAGCAATGCGTGTTCAGGACCAACGCCGGGGTAATCAAGACCAGCACTGATTGAATGGGCGTGCTCAATCTGCCCATCGTCATCTTGAAGCAGATAGGTTTTATTACCATGCAAAACCCCGACATGTCCGGCACTAATGCTGGCGGCGTGCTTGTCGGTATCCATACCAAGACCCGCTGCTTCAACACCGATCAGACGAACCTCTTTATCATTGATAAAAGGATAAAACAGTCCCATGGCATTTGAACCACCACCGATACAAGCCAAAGCGACATCGGGCAGAGCACCTTCAATTTCAAGCATCTGCTGTCGCGTTTCGCGACCAATAACAGACTGAAAATCACGGACAAGCTGAGGGTAAGGATGGGGGCCTGCTACAGTTCCTATGACATAAAAGGTATCTCGGACATGAGTAACCCAGTGGCGCATAGCATCATTCATAGCATCTTTAAGCGTTGCCGTACCGCTGGTAACACCATGCACCGTGGCACCTAACAGTTTCATACGAAAGACATTAAGCGATTGACGACGAATATCTTCTGTACCCATAAACACATCGCACTCAAGACCAAAACGAGCAGCAACGGTTGCCGTAGCGACACCATGTTGCCCAGCGCCAGTCTCAGCGATCACTCTCTTTTTACCCATCCGCCGCGCCAGCAGAATCTGGCCAACGGTGTTATTCACCTTGTGAGCACCCGTATGGTTGAGATCTTCGCGCTTTAAATAGATCTTCGCGCCACCAAGGTGCTGGGTTAATCGTTCAGCATAATACAGCGGACTGGGACGGCCAACATAATGGTGAAGATAATAATCGAATTCAGCTTGAAACTCTGGATCTGCAATCGCTTGCGCGTAAGCTTCTTCAAGTTCCAGCAGAGCGGGCATAAGAGTTTCGGCAACATAACGTCCACCAAACTGGCCAAAATGACCACGATCATCTGGATATGAGTACATCACTTTTTCTCCGACATTGTTTTGGCATTATAAATAAAAGACTGAACTAGGCGTGGGTCTTTGTGGCCAAGCGAGCGCTCAACACCGCTTGAGACATCAACAGCGTACGGTTTAACTGCCGCGATAGCGGCGCTCACATTGTCTGGAGTTAAACCACCAGCGAGGATAACAGGGAAATTTTGCGCGGCCTGGGCGGCTAACCCCCAGCTACCAAGCTCCCCAGTACCACCGTAAGCACCGTCAACCCACGCATCCAGCAATAATGCCGAAACAGGGTAATCTTCGAGTCCGACAAGACATTGCTGGCTACGAATGCGTAATGCCTTGACCACCTTCACACCATCATACTGGCATTGAGACGGCGTCTCATCACCATGAAGTTGTACAATATCTAGGCGACACCGATCAATAATTGTCCGAATAGACTGCGATGTTTCGTTGACAAACAATCCGACAACAGACACAAAAGGTGGGAGTTGTGTAATAATTAGAGCGGCCTGTTCAGGCGAAACATAGCGAGGACTTTTTTGATAAAAAACAAAACCAAGGGCATCAGCACCTGATGCAATTGCGTGCAGTGCATCTTCTATTGTGGTGATCCCACAAACCTTAACTCGAACCGCCCCACGATTCATAGACAACGCTTTAGCGTGTACCAAAATGTTCACCAATTAATTCACGTAACTTAGCAGCATAATCACCCTCACGCATCAGACTTTCACCAATCAATTGCTCAATATCTTCGCGGCAATGGAAGCCACTCTCAGAAACAACAAAGCGTTGCGGCGGGATCAGCTTCATCAATCTTTCACTGGTGCCGAGATCTGTCTTAAAACTCTTAAGGCAACGATTATTGATCCCCAGCAGGGTACATTCTGTTTGCAAGGCCAACTCTAACTCTTGCTCATTATGCACCTCAAGCAAAACATCCATACCAAGCTCACACGCTAAGGCATGAAAATCACGAAGTTGAGACAGATCAAGAGAAGCAACAATCAGGAGGATTGCATCGGCACAATGCGACCGCGCTTCATAAATTTGATAAGGATCAACAATAAAATCCTTACGCAACAAAGGCAGCTCAACTTGCGCGGCAATTTGAGACAGATAATTGAGGTGTCCATAGAAAAAATGTTCATCGGTCAATACCGACAAGCAGGTAGCCCCAGCAGCCTGATAACCTTTGGCAATCTCTATAGGATCAAAGTCTTCACGGATAATACCTTTCGACGGTGAGCCTTTTTTTACTTCAGCAATGATCGCTGTCGACACCGTACTGCGCCGGCGAAGACTCTGCTCAAACCCACGAGGAGGTGCAATAGTACGCAGATCAGCTTCAAGCTCGGCAATACTTCTGCCTAGCTTGGCTAAAGCCACTTCCTCTTTTTTGTGACATATTATTTTATCGAGAATCATTGGTTCGTCATCCGAACGAGGTCTTTAAGTTTCACTTTAACAAGGCCATTATCAATAGCTTCTTCAGCCTTACGCACGCCATCTTCAAGGCACTCAACAACACCTGCGGCAACTAGAGCAAAAGCGCTATTAACAACGACAATGTCACGACGTGGGCCACATGATCCACTCAAGATTGAGCGAATAATTTCAGCATTACAGGTCGCATCCCCCCCCTGCAGGTCTTCGATCTGGCAGCAATCAAAACCTAAACTCTCAGGTTTAAATAGTTGCATTGTAACCCGACCATTTGTAATTGCAGCAATGGTCGTTTCACCTGTCAAAGTGATCTCGTCCATGCCGTCTGCGCCATGAACAACAAAACCACGTTTGCAGCCTAACCGATTCAACACTTCAGCAATGGGCCGAACTAAATTTTCTTGATAGACACCCAAAACCTGATGATCAGCACCTGCAGGGTTCGTTAGAGGCCCTAACAGGTTAAAAATGGTACGAATACCAACTTCGCGCCGTGGACCAATCGCATATTTCATCGCGCCATGTAACGCTGGAGCAAACAGGAAGCCAAGATTAAGTTTCTGCACACATTGCTCAACAGTTGTTGGTGACACGTTGAGGTTAACGCCTAATTGTTCAAGGACATCAGCACTACCACACGCTGACGAAATGCTACGATTACCATGTTTGGCAACCTTTACCCCACATGAGGCAACGACAAACGCAACTGTTGTCGATATATTAAATGTTTTCGTGCCGCTACCACCAGTTCCACAGGTATCCAAAATAGTTTCTTGATCGGTATTGATCTCCTCACGATCAAGATCAAGGGTATGCCCAACTCGTATCGGTGTTGCATGTTGCCGCATCACCCGAGCGGCACCAGTGATCTCTTCGATGGTTTCACCCTTCATGCGTAGGGCAGTAATCAATGACGAAATCTGGGCAGGAGTTGCTTCTCCACCCATCACTTGATTCATCACGTCAACCATCATATTTTCACTTAAATTATGGCCGTCGACAACGAGAGCAATAGCTTCTTTAATCATGATCACTCCAAAACTTATCGGCAAGGCGTAAAAAATTACCCATCAGTTCTTTTCCCGAAACAGAAAGAATTGATTCTGGATGAAACTGTACCCCCCAAATGGGCAGGTGCCGATGCGCAAGCCCCATAATCATCTGATCTTGAGTCCACGCTGTAACCTTGAGTTCCGTTGGCAACGACTCTTTTTCAACGACAAGAGAGTGATAACGCGTTGCAACAAATGGACTTTGTAGCCCGGCAAAGAGATCACTCTGTTGATGATAAATTTCACTGGTTTTGCCGTGCATCAACTCATGGGCGCGAACGATAGTACCACCAAACGCCTCAGCAACAGATTGATGACCGAGACACACACCAAAAAGTGGAATTTTACCAGCAAAACAACGAATTGCTTCAACCGAAATCCCCGCTTCACGTGGCGAACAAGGTCCGGGAGAGATCACAATCTTGCGAGGATTAAGTTTTTCGATAGCCTGAAGGTCAATAGCATCGTTACGATAAACAACAACTTCCTCACCGAGTTCACGAAAGTACTGAACAAGATTGTAAGTAAAGGAGTCATAGTTATCAATCATCAACAACATTAGTCTAAACCTCCCTCAGCCATCTCAATTGCTTTCATGACTCCACGAGCCTTATTGATTGTTTCATCATATTCAGCTTGAGGATCAGAATCAGCAACAATACCAGCTCCAGCTTGAAGGTGAATCTTACCATCGTGCACAACCAATGTACGAATCGCGATGGCCAAATCCATATTTCCGGAATAAGAAAAATAACCGACAGCTCCACCGTATATTTCACGCCGCTCAGGTTCAAGTTCATCAATGATTTGCATGGCTCGAATTTTGGGAGCACCAGTGAGTGTCCCGGCAGGAAATGTCGCCTTAAAGGTATCGAAAGCATCACAGCCATCAGCCAGACAGCCACGAACGTTTGAGACGATATGCATGACATGAGAATATCGTTCAATCATCTTGAACTCTGAAACCTCAATACTACCAGTCTTACAGATCCGACCGAGATCATTTCGACCAAGATCAACCAGCATCACATGTTCAGCCAGCTCTTTAGGGTCCGTTAAAAGTTCCTGTTCAAATCGCTGGTCATCAACAGCATCTACTCCTCGCGGACGTGTGCCAGCAATAGGACGGACCTCAACAACACTGTCCTCTTTGCGAACAAGAACCTCGGGTGAAGCACCGACAACTAACGTCGCCCCGAAGCGAAGAAAAAACATGTACGGTGAGGGATTGATCGTTCTCAGTGAACGGTATATATCAAACGGATCGGCGCGCAGTGGACCACTAAAGCGTTGAGACAATACCGCTTGGATCACATCCCCAGAGCGGACGTATTCTTTACATCTCTCTACCGCTTTTTTAAAATCTTGGGGAGTAAAATTAGGTGTTAAAACGGATGGTTCTGAAACAAAAGAGTTTTTAGAGGGATGAGGCAAAGGAGTTCGCAGTTGATCAATCAAAACCTGAATTTTACAAATCCCATCATTATACACCTGCTCTATATCCGTTGAATCATCAACAAACACATTACATACCACTTTAATTTTTTGCAGGCAGTTATCAAAGATTAGGATGGTATCTGTAAACAAAAAACAGCTGTCGTACGTGCCAATTGTCGCCTGGTTCCTATCGGGTAACGTCTCCACATAGCGAACCATATCATAGCCCAAATAACCGACAGCACCGCCATTAAAACGCGGCAGATCTGGAAGCTCAACAGGACGATACTTAGCCATTATTGTTTTCAGTACATTTAGCGGATCCTTACTCACCCCTGAATCAATAACGCAGCCCCCGCTAAGCACTTCATATTGATCAGATTGTGTACGAAAAACAGTCCCATCCCCTGAACCTAAAAACGAATATCTAGCCCATTTTTCACCACCTTCAACACTCTCCAATAGAAAAGAGAGTTTACCATTATCAATTTTCTTGAATGCCGAAACGGGGGTTTCCATATCGGCTAAAATTTCAGTGTATATTGGTATTAAGTTGCCAGATTGTGTTAGCGACTCGAATTCAGGGTATGATGGGTAGATTTGCATAGATTCACTCAACGACTAGCTAGAAAAAAAGGCAAGGGTAGAAACCCTTGCCTTAGTAAAATCTAAAAATTTACAACACCTTATTCAGCTGCCTGCTCTTGCTCAACAAATTCGATAATTGATACAGGTGCATTATCACCAAGGCGATTACCAACCTTGATAATACGGGTGTAACCACCAGGGCGGTCTTGAAAACGTGGTGCTAAACGATCAAACAACTTAGCAACAACTTTTTTATCAAACACGACGCTCAAAGCTTGACGACGGGCATGCAAATCACCACGTTTACCGAGGGTAATAAGTTTTTCTGCAATCTTACGAACCTCTTTTGCGCGAGCATCAGTAGTTGTAATACGCTCATGGTCAAGTAATGATGTAACCATATTTCTTAGCATTGCCTTGCGGTGACTAGAATTACGTCCAAGGCGTCTACCTGATTTATTGTGACGCATAACTCGTTTTCCTTTCTATGCGTAGTCGAAAAAGTCTAAGCTTCTTCACGACTTTTCTGAAGCACTTTCAAGTACTCAGGATCGGGGAAATTTTCCAACTTCATGCCTAATGTTAAACCCATCTCAGCAAGGATATCTTTAATCTCATTGAGCGATTTCCGACCAAAATTTTGAGTTTTCAGCATTTCGCCTTCTGTGCGTTGTACTAAATCACCGATCAAGCCAATTCGAGCATTCTTTAGGCAATTTGCGCTACGTACAGACAATTCAAGTTCTTCAACACTGCGATAAAGATTCTCATTGATTTTCTGAACCTCATCTTCTTCAGGTTCTTCAACTGGAATCTGTTCCTCATCAAAGTTGATAAACATCTGCAAATGCTCTTTCAAGATTTTTGCTGAGTAAGCAACAGAATCCTCGGGAGAGACACTACTGTCTGTCCAAACCTCAAGGGTAAGTTTATCATAGTCGGTGATTTGACCGACACGAGCATTTGCAACAGTATAATTCACCTTTTTAATCGGTGAAAAAATAGAATCAATTGGAATTGTTCCAACTGGTGCTTTTTCATCACGATTTTTTTCTGCCGTTACATAACCCTTACCAATAGAAACAACCATGTCAATTTCAACATCAGCTTCCTTAGTACAGGTTGCAATAAACAGATCAGGATTTAATACTTCAACATTTGCATCCGTTACGATATCAGCAGCAGTAATAACTCCTGCACCTTTTTTAACGATACGGACATTGCGACTCTCTTGCCCTTCTAAACGAAGAAGTACAGACTTTAAGTTTAGAATAATGTCGGTAACATCTTCAGTAACACCTTGAACGGTAGAGAACTCGTGAAGAACACCCTTAATCCGTACTGATGTTATTGCTGCCCCCTGCAATGAAGACAATAAAATTCGGCGCAAAGAGTTACCAATCGTAGTACCAAAACCACGTTCAAACGGCTCAGCAAAAAACTTACCGTAATTGCTAGTCAGACTTTTGGTGTCGACTTGCAGACGCTTCGGCTTGATCAGATCTCTCCAATTTTTATACATGCATTTGCTCCAAGTTGACGGTTACAAAGTGATTGCGATTACTTCGAATAAAGTTCAACAATCAACTGTTCATCGAACACAGGAGAAGTCAGTTCCTCACGTGCCGGCAACGTCTTGACAGTACCTTTAAACGCATCACGCTCAAGTTCCAACCAAGCTGGGATCCCACGACGCATAACACTATCAAGTGCTTCAGCGATCTTAACAACTTTACGACTTTTCTCACGAACTTCAATCACATCACCAGCACTTACGAGATATGATGGGATGTCAACCTTGCGTCCATTAACCAAAAAGTGGCCGTGACGAACAAAAAGACGTGCTTCAGTGCGTGTTGAGGCAAGACCTAAACGGTAAACCATGTTATCCAAACGACGCTCTAGAAGGATTAACATGTTATGTCCAGTAATGCCCTTCATGCTCTTAGATTTATCAAACACTCTACGAAACTGCTTCTCGCTTAGACCGTAGCAAAAACGAACCTTTTGCTTTTCAATCAATTGGCGAGAGTAGTCTGAGGGCTTGCCCTTACGACCAGCACCATGCTCACCGGGAGGTGTTGGGCGACGTTCTAATAAGCGGTCATACTTTGGGTTACCGAAAATATTAACACCAAGACGTCTTACAATTTTACCTTTAGGCGTGAAATTTTTTGCCATTTCTTTTTATCCTCTACTGTCTATCGTCAACCTGTCAGAAACTACCCTTAAACGCGACGGCGCTTGGGTGGACGACAGCCATTGTGGGGAATAGGGGTAACATCCTTGATCATTGTGACATTGAGTCCTGCAGCCTGCAACGCACGCAAAGCAGACTCACGACCAGAACCAGGTCCCTTAACACACACCTCAACATTACGAAGTCCGTGCTCTTGAGCCGCTTTTGCAGCAGTTTCTGCTGCAACTTGTGCGGCAAAGGGAGTACTCTTACGAGACCCTTTAAAACCTGAGCCACCAGAAGTTGCCCATGAGATAACATTACCACTAACATCAGCAATGGAAACGATCGTATTGTTAAAAGTTGCTTGAATGTGAGCAACACCATTAACAACATTCTTTTTAGTCTTATTTTTTCTTACGACTTTCTTACCTGGCTTAGCCATCGTTCCTCCAATTATTTCTTCTTACCAGCAACCGTCTTACGTGGTCCCTTACGGGTACGTGCGTTGGTTTTTGTTTTCTGCCCACGAACTGGCAATCCACGACGATGACGCAGACCACGATAGCAGCCAAGATCCATCAAACGCTTAATATTCATGGAAATCTTGCGACGCAAATCGCCTTCCACAGTATAATCAGCATCCAGAACCTTACGAATCTGAGCAATTTCTGATTCGGTTAAATCGTCTGAGCGGGTACTATAATCTACACCAGCTTGAGACAGGATACGTTGAGCTGTCGAGCGACCAACACCATAAATATAGGTGAGCGCAACTTCAATATGTTTATTTTTCGGTAAGTCAATACCAGCAATACGTGCCAACTTAATATCCTCCCAGTTCTAACCCTGTCTCTGCTTATGTTTAGGGTTCTCGCAAATGACACGCAAAACACCCTTACGCTTAATAACTTTGCATTTATCACAAATTGTTTTTACCGATGAACGAACTTTCATAACCAACCTCTGTAAAATTCTTAGTTACACCTTGAACTACAATTTTGTCAAAATTTCAGCACCGTCATCTGTAACAGCTACCGAATGCTCAAAATGTGCTGAAGCGCATCCATCTTGAGTCACTGCAGTCCATCCGTCTTCCAAAACTTTAACATGATGCGTCCCTGCATTCACCATAGGCTCAATGGCAAGAACCATCCCTGCCTTGAGTATCGGCCCAAACCCTGATTTACCATAATTAGGTATCTGCGGATCTTCATGCAGTGCGCGACCAATTCCATGTCCAACAAACTCTCTGACAACCGAATAACCGGCTTTTTCAACAACAGACTGCACGGCAGCCGAAACATCCGACAAATGAGCACCCACTGCAACAGTTTCAATTCCAGCCAACAATGAAGCTTTTGTCACATCCATCAAATGTTGACGTTGACTACTCACAGCACCCACGGGCAACGTCACCGCTGAGTCGCCATAAAAGCCATCATAGAGAACACCAAAATCAATACTTAATATGTCACCCTCAACCAAGGGTTCATCTGTAGCAAAACCATGAACAATGACTTCGTTAGGTGAAGCACATATCGCACAAGGAAAACCACCATAACCTTTAAACGCTGGAACCGCATTTCGTTTCCGACATGCCTCCTCTGCCATTCGATCCAAATCTCTAGTCGTTACTCCAGGCACAACATGCTCAGCTAACTCACTCAAAACTTCTGCGACCATTAGACACGGCACTCGCATCCGTTCAATCTCGCGTGGTGTTTTGACTATGATCACACTGAACCCCCAAGGACAGCAAGAACCGCCTTACTAACCTCGTCAATTGGCAACATACCATCAACACAAGAAAGAGATCCTGCCTTACGATAATATTCAACCAATGGTAATGTTTGTTCATCATATACTGACATGCGGTTGCGAATAGTACTTTCGCAGTCATCTTCACGCTGTATCAGTTCTCC
>NBLY01000001.1 GCA_002084665.1 Desulfobacteraceae bacterium 4572_35.2
ATTTGTCAGCTGAGTAGTTACGTTTTATATTGAGCAGGATGCTCCCTCTATTTACAAGGATAAGCTATCCGAGGAGGATTGTCCAAGATTAGAAGTAATGGTTATCTATAATAATGATTTTTCCCATCTTATTTGACCAATATTGTAGCTGACTAAAAATACTTCACGAAAACTTATCCTTTAACTAACTAAATTTACGCATTAGTACCTATTTCAACACTAGAGCACTATATTGTGGGTACTTGCCAGTTAAAAACCATTCTGCAAAACTGTCCTCACACCGAACCACACCAAAGAGTGTCCACTGTGCAGTTAATCAAACTTAGGGTGCTGGCAATGTTGCCAAACCACAATTGCCTTTTATACTTAACGGATAATTAACAAACACCTATACAAAGGAGACAATGATGAGTCCGACGAAATTTAAAGCGATGATTGTTGAACAACCTGAACCGAAGAAATTCACTCGTACAATTGGCGAAAAAGTGATTGCCGATCTTCCTGAGGGTGACCTGCTCGTTAAGGTCCATTACTCATCCTTAAACTTCAAAGATGCTCTTTCCGCTACCGGTAACCCTGGAGTAACGCGCAAATTTCCCCATACGCCAGGTATTGACGCTGCTGGTGAAGTGGTACAGTGCGACAGCGATGCTTTTGCCATTGGCGACAAAGTGATTGTCACCAGTTATGACCTCGGCATGAACACCGCAGGTGGTTATGGTGAATATATTCGTGTGCCGTCAAAGTGGGCACTCAAGCTTCCTGAAGGGTTATCGTTACGCGAGAGCATGATCTACGGTACGGCAGGTTTAACCGCGGCCCTTTCTGTTTTGCGTTTGGAGCAAGGCGGCGTTAAGCCAGATGATGGTGATATACTGGTCATTGGGGCAACGGGCGGCGTTGGCAGTATTGCAGTATCGATACTGGCGCAGGCTGGCTACCGCGTTGTCGCGGCAACGGGCAAGCCTGAGCAGACTCAGTTCCTCACTGACTTAGGTGCAGCGGAGGTCATCAGCCGTGATGAGTTGATGAAAGGTTCTGAACGACCGATGATGAAGGAACGTTGGGCTGGTGTTGTCGATGTTGCGGGTGGCGAACCGTTGGCTGCGGCAATTAAATCAACCCGCTATGGTGGAGTGGTAACCTGCTGCGGTTTAGTGGCATCAATGGAGTTAAACCTCAATGTGTTCCCATTTATTCTACGTAGCGTTAGCTTAATCGGCATCGATTCAGCGGAATGCCCGATGGACTACCGTATTCAAACATGGGCGCGCTTAGCGAGTGACTGGAAACTCGACAATTTGGAAGAGACGGTTACTGAGGTTTCACTGGACGAACTTGAGGATAAGATTAGCGCTATTCTAAAAGGTAAGCTCAGCGGTCGCACCTTGGTTAACATCCAAAACTAAAAACCATCATCACCGGGTGCGGGGACCCGCACCCAGTTCTTTTTCCATTCAGTAATAACACAAAACATATTTTTCTACTAAAACCACCATCAACAGCTTATCCCACATTGCCGACAAAGCGCTTAACAAAGCAAAACCAGATCGACGAAATCGCGTTGTCAACAACCAAACGATACGTTAGTATTCATGATTTTCAACAACATTGGTTTACAGCTACCACAGATTCTGCTACCAAAATCTGGAACTGATATGCAATATTGGTCAGTAATTGCATGTGATCAGTACACATCTGATCGTGGTTATTGGCAACGGATCGAACAGAAAACAGCGGGGAAACTTTCCACTCTCAACCTTATCTTTCCTGAAGTAAATCTTGAAGATGAAGATTGCCAAGATCGCATTACAAATATCAATACAGCAATGGATCACTATCTAACAAATAATAGCCTCGTCGAGCAGCCACCAAGCTTCATTCTTGTTGACCGTAAAACAAGCGAAGTTGAATCGCGTAAGGGGTTAATCGTTGCTCTTGATCTTGAACAATACGATTACAACAAGGGGGCGAAAAGTTTAATTCGAGCGACAGAGGGGACCATTCTTGATCGCCTACCACCGAGAATCAAAGTACGCCAGAATGCCCCAATTGAACTGCCGCACATTATGGTTCTTATTGATGACCCGAAAAAAACAGTCATCGAACCTCTATTTGATCAACAATTGGATACTGTTTACGATTTCGAGTTGATGGAGAATGGTGGCCACCTCACGGGTTATCGAGTTGATCAACCTGAGTTGATTAGCCAGATTACGACGGCCCTTGAGACATTAGCGGACAAGGAAAGTTATCAACAAAATTACAATGTCGATGAAGATGTCATGCTCTATGCAATGGGCGATGGCAACCACTCATTCGCAACCGCCAAAGCGATCTGGCAACAATTGAAAGAAGATGTCGCCGCCGGCAAGGTGGAATTATCACACGATCAACTGATGGCTCACCCTTCCCGCTTCGCCTTGGTTGAGCTGGTCAATGTTCACGATGTCGGCTTAGAATTTGAAGCGATCCATCGGGTAATGTTTTCTATTGAGGAGGAAACTTTTCTTGATGAAATGAAGGAATACTTCTCTACTCACAATATGGATTTTAGCTTTACCCCTTGCACCGACTTATCTGAAGTTGAGAAAAGTTTGTCTCTTAACGGAGAACAGCACAGTTTCACTTGTACGATCGCTGGAACGTTTGGCGTATGCCGTATCAATAACCCACAATACACTCTGGTGGTGGCAACATTGCAACCGTTCCTTGATCACTACCTTAACAGCCATAGCGATAGCCGTATCGACTATATTCATGGCGATCAAAGTGTTACTGATTTTCTGCCATCTCCAAACATGACCTGTTTAAAACAATTATTTTCGATGGCGCATTGCCCCGTAAAACATTTTCTATGGGTGAAGCAGACGAGAAACGGTTTTATCTCGAATGTCGTCGCATCAAATAACACCTTAATCGAGTTACAATCATGGCCCCCAAATTACCGCTCCATTCAGATATCAACGAAACTGCCACTTGGGCAAAATACTCGGCAAAACTATGCAAGAGTTGTCACGCGACATGCTGCACCTTACCGGTTGAAGTCGATTTAAGTGATTTAGTGCGGATGGGGGTGCTCAGTGAATTTGAGACCAGTGACCCGATCAAGAAAATTGCCAAGAGACTTAAAAAAGATGGCGTTATTGAGCACTTAAACTACAAAAATGAACTCTTTACATTAACTCGTATGGCCAACGATGACTGCGTGTATCTCGACACACGCAGTCGCAGTTGCACTATTTATGAGTTGCGACCTAACACCTGCCGCAACCACCCCCATGTGGGACCGCGACCTGGATTTTGCCCCTACCAACCAAAATAATTATTACCAGCAAGAAAACGTTTTAAAATAAAACATCTCATTTGAATCACTAAGCAGGTGGATAATGACATATAAAGAGCTAGAAAAGGCAGTGCAACTATTTAATATTTCAAGACGAGCAAGCCTTACCGAAATTAAATCAAAACACAAATCGTTGGTTAAAAAATATCATCCCGACAAAGGGTGTAATGATCCTGAAAAAATCCAGCAGATCAATGCGGCTTATCAAATCATAATAACGTACTGTTCCAACTACCGTTTTACATTTGATCACAATGAGTTTATGGAACAATGCCCTGAGGAGCGTTTACGGGACCAATTTTCGAATGATACGTTCTGGGCTAAAGAAAATAAAAATTCGGATCACGAGGTGTAACCCACCCCACTTTTTTCTAAATAGTAACCATAATCACCTTCGTAGCTGCGCAGTTCACCGTGGTCTACTTCAAAAACTCGATTAACTAAACTGCGGAGGAAATGGCGGTCGTGACTAACTAAGACAACAGTTCCGTTAAATCGTTGCAGGGTATTGAGAAGAATCTCGCGTGATTGGATGTCAAGATGGTTGGTTGGCTCATCAAGAATTAGAACATTGACTGGTCGCGCTAGTAAGGTGGCTAGAACAAGACGACTCTTCTCCCCTCCTGAAAGAGTTGAAACTTTTTTATCGACATCATCACCTTGAAACAAAAAAGCGGCGCACAGGTTACGAATAACACCTATAGAGTCCTGCGGCATCACCTGCTGGACTGTTTCAAATACCGTTTTCTTCAAATCGAGAAGATCGGTGGCATGCTGACTAAAATAACCGATATCAACATTAGCACCAATATTCACATCGCCATCAGTTGCTGCTGTTTGTCCTGCTATCACTTTCAAAAAAGTTGATTTTCCCGCACCGTTCACGCCTACAACTGCAATTTTCTCGTGACGACGGATCAATCCCGTTGCATGACTAAATACTTTTTTGTCATCACCATCTTCTACGGGCCATGTTTTGCTTAAACCGTCAAATGCTACAACATTATCTCCACTGCGTGGTGGCTCTTGAAGTTCAAATTTTACCGACTTTTGCTCAGATGGGATAACAATTCGCTCTATTTTTTCAAGTTTTTTTACCCGCGATTGCACTTGAGCGGCATGGGAAGCTCTAGCAGCAAAACGGGCGATAAATTCTTCATCTTTTGCCAACATATCTTGCTGACGCTTGTAGCTTGATAACAGTTGTTCGCGTCTAATTTCACGCTCACGCAAATAGTAATCATAATTGCCGGAATAGGTTGTAATGGACTGATCCGCTACTTCTATAATTCTTGACACCAAACGATTCATGAAATCGCGGTCGTGACTGGTCATCAACACGGCCCCTTTATATTCAGTCGACAGCCACTCCTCAAGCCAAACAATTGATTCAACATCAAGGTGGTTAGTCGGCTCATCGAGCAATAACACGTCAGGATTCAGAGTCAGAATTTTTGCTAAGGCAATCCGCATTTTCCAACCGCCACTAAATGATTCAACAGGTCGCAAATAGTCTTGCGGTCCAATTCCTAGGCCAGTCAATACTGACTTAGCTCGTGTTTCAAGATCATAGCCACCACGATGCTCGTACTCAGCCTGAGTATTACCATAGCGCTCTAAAAGGTTGGCAAGAGCATCATCCTCCATCGGTTCACACATTTGAGCTTCCATAATACCCACCTGCTCACCGAGTTCCATCACCTCACTTGAAGCAGAAACAACTTCTTCCAGCGCACTGTGACCACACATGTCGCCGACATCTTGCGAAAAATAACCGATGACAACTTTTTTTGCACAGGATATTTCACCCTTATCAAGTGATTCTTCACCAGTAATTAAACGAAAAATAGTTGACTTGCCCGCACCATTTGGCCCAACCAAACCACTACGTGTACCAGGTAGGATTTGTAATTTTGCGTGAGTAAATAAAATTTGAGAACCATATTGCTTACTAATATTTGTCAGATGAATCATTTTGTAGCCTTATATTTGAAATGAAATAATAGGTAAATGTTTAGTAACTTGTTCAGCACAATTGTAGATGAACTGGCAACGACCATGGAAAGGGTATTTGTCACCTTTGACGGTGACAATAAGCCCCATGGACGGGTTCAATGCGTCCTTTGAAATAGGCGTTACCAGTTTGTCAGTTGAAGTTACAATGTTTATCGCTTAACGATGATCTCAACCTTCACTCCATCGTTCTTTAAGTATTCAGAAAGTTTTTCACTTTGCTGTAAAAAATGTTCGCCTGAACGAATCAACACCGCTATCGTCTCCCCCTGTTGACAATATGATTTAAGGGTCACGTAAGCCTTTTCACAATCAAAACAATCATTTTGATTATCAAGCGACTCATACTCAATCTCATGCTGACACGAATCATTGCTGAACACCGAGAATAGGCCATTGTGCTGATACAAAATAAATCTAAATTTAGAAAGTTGAGGATACTTTAGTAGTGTCGTCAATTCTTCAGCGATATTATCGCATTCAATAAAAAAAACATGGGCGAATAGTGTTAACAACTGCTTTCGTGCCAAACTTGGATCAATATGACCTTGCTGACGTTGTCGCTTCACCTCTTCCACTAAATTAGCTAAACCAACTGGCAAAATGGCATCAATCTTATCACGAACAATTTGACCAATAGTTGGACTCGCGCCATCCGTTGATACGGCAACTTTCAATGAACCATAGCGTAACAATGATGAAAAATAAAAATTAGATTGCTCAGGTCGGTCAACACGGTTCACCAAAACATACCGTTTCCGCATGACCTCTTGTAACAATTCACCTACTTCGTCACAGCCTGTAGCATCAACAATAATGTTATATTGATCAAAATCGTTCAGTTCAATATTTTTAGTGATTTTCGTAACATCAAACTGGTTAAATCCTGAACAATAACTCAGCGCAATCATCGCAAATTTTATCCTATTTCCATATAAAGCAGTTGCCTTCTGCCGTGCAACAACGCCACCACCAAGAACAAGAATATTTGGTTTTTTTAGTAAAATCGGAATGGTGGACATATTTACCTCTGAAAATTGAATACAACTCAATTTTGACAATAAAAAAGGGCCAAAAGGCCCTTTTTTTATTAATCATATTTTTTTGAAAATTAAGACATAAATGAATCCCGATTTTCATCAAAAACTTCTTGAAACTCATCTGAAATTACGGCGAGAATTGCTGGAGCAATCATCAACTTCTCAACACTTTGAGTTTGACTTAAATCATACTCTTCTTCGCTCTCACGATATCCAATCCCTAATTTAAAGCATAGGTTAGACGCTAAATTAACTACGGCAGAAAGATCAGCCACTTCAGTATTTTCTGCTTCATCCAGTTGATTTTGACAACAAACAGAATCAACTAACAATGGAGCAATTTTCCACGAGTGAAGTACTGCAGCACCAACAGTTGTATATGGAACTGAAAATACCTCTAACTCAAGGGTAGAATAATCACCCGCGCCATTATAAACAGCTTCAACAAGTTCACGGTAACGTTCAGGTTCATTATTATTACGAATAATTTTACCCAAGTTACTAAATAAACCAGCAAGAAAAGCTTCATCAGGGTTAGACACGTTCAGTTTAGTACTCAAGTAGCGAGATGCTAAAGCGCAGCCAACCGACTCTTCCCACAGCATCTTTTCAAGCAAACCATAAGACTTATTCACACTACTCATACTCGATGCCAAAACAAGACTTCGCACCGTTCGCTCACCAAGCAAAACTAATGCATTTTGCAAAGTGGTTATCTGTCGAGACACACCATACATGGACGAATTCGCAATTTTTAGCATTCGTGCAGACACTGCTGCATCAAGTGAGATAGTAGTTGCGAGCTGTTTAATTGATGTATCAGGATCCTGCAATAGCTCCAATACTTTTACTGCAACGATCGGCATTGGAGGTAAGTCACCCATTTCACATACTATTTCATTATAATTTTGCATTAGATCTTATCCAAAATTTAAAATTAAAACTTACCGAACTCAGAATCATCCAGAGCAATTTGCTCGACAGGGGATGAAGAACCTCCCCCCCAACCAGATGAGGAGTTTGAATTCACCGAAGAGGTTGATTGAGAAAATGAAGATCTTTGGCTTGGTAAATTAAAGGACCCATCATTTTTTAAAACAAATTTCGTTAATATATCGTCAAGTTGAGCTGCTTGGCTAGACAATTCTTCAGCAGCTGCAGCACCCTCTTCAGCATTGGCAGTGTTTTGCTGTGTTACTTCATCAATCTTACTAATACCATCATTTATTTGAGTGATACCTTGAGCCTGTTCGTTACTTGATGCTGAAATTTCACCGACCAAGTCATTTACTTTTTGAATCTCTTCGACAATTGAACTAAACGCCTCGGCGGTATTGTCGGCAATTTCAGCACCATACTCAGCTTTGCTCACTGAGTTTTCAATCAATGCAGCAGTTTCCTGAGCCGCTTTGGCGCTCCGAGCTGCTAAATTTCGTACCTCTTCGGCAACGACAGCAAACCCCTTACCATGTTGTCCAGCACGCGCCGCTTCAACCGCGGCATTTAAGGCAAGAAGATTCGTTTGAAATGCGATCTCATCAATAACCTTAATAATTTTAGAAATATTCAAACCAGATTCATTTATATCTGCCATCGCGATAACCATTTGGCGCATCTGGGTGTTGCCACGATCCGCCGCCAAACGAGCTTGAGATGCTAAAGTATTTGCTTGTTGTGAATTTTCAGCGTTAGTACGTGTTTGAGAAGATAATTCATTCATTGAAGCTGAAATTTCTTCTAACGAACTGGCAGAATCTGTGGCTCCTTCAGAAAGCGATTGACTAGAATCGGACACTTGCGATGCTCCCGAAGCAATCTGAGTGCCTCCCATCTGCACCCGAATCATCACTTCATTTAGGTCATCACACACTTTTTTCAACGCAATGCGCAATGAATCATGCTGGTCTCGTGGATTGATATCAAAGGAAAGATCCCCTTGAGCTAACTTTTGCAACGAGACTAAAACATCATGTTGTAAGAAATCCGCGAAACGGTCGATGGTCTGGCCGATATTACCAATTTCATCACGACGATCCATCTTCAATCGACCGTCAAAACGACCTGCAGCCATGTTGTCAAACATCTCTTCAATGACAACCAGCGGCTTCCGAACAAGAGAACCCAAAACCCAATAGATAATACCTTGAGCGATCAGCACACCAATAATGGCGGTTAAAAGCATTGTCTTGATCCCTTGACTGATCCCAGCTTCAAGATTCTGCTCAACAATCAGCATCGTATTTTGTAAACTTGCCAGATCGTACTTAAGGTAGAGAACGCCACCTAAATCACCCACGTTGTTATCTTCGTGACAATCAAGGCAGCTAGCATCATATATTTGTGAACGAGTCAAAATCAAGTGGTCACTGGTCTCATGAAGTGCCACAGTACCACTATGATCGCTTTTGGCTTGTTGAAATATTGTGCTCTCTAATGAGCGACCAATATTAGATTCAAAACTCGAATAATTTATCGAGCCCTGTGGCCCCAACATACCAACTTCAGAAACATTTTGTATCGTCGCCAAATCAGTAAGCAGTTCACCAAAAAGATCCATATCTCCAGTTTCGACAGAACCACTAGTACCAATAACTAAACTCTGAAAAACACTATTCGCTTGTTGATAAGCAGCCTCAGTAAGGAGTTTTTTTTCATCGTCAGCTTGACCATGTAACAAATGCGATGTTTGAATATTAACGATAACGGTTGCTGCGCCCATGACGGCAACTAAAACAATCAATAAAATGATTGCTACCTTCTTTTGAATACTCATCTACCCCCCAGCAGAAAACAAAGGCTAACACCCAAATAAATAAAAGTGAGCCCAATAATCAGTTGTTCAATATTTTACAATGCAAGTTATCTGTTCTTCAATATTTTACAATTCAATTTGCTCTAAATCTGAGTCATAGAGAAGCTTACCAACGTTAAGTAAAATCTTAACACGATCGCCCATTTTCCCCATTCCTTCAATATATTCAGTACTATTACCTGCATTAGTCCGCGGTGGCGGCTCAATATCTTGAGGCGGGATATCAGCAACCTCATTGACTTTATCAACAACAAGACCAACCGAGGTTGTATTGAGCTGCACAACAATAATACAGGTGCGCTCATCATAGTCACGTGGAGGTAAGTTAAAACGTGCACGAACATCCATTACAGGAATAACTTTACCCCGAAGATTAATAACCCCTTTAATAAAACATGGCATATCAGGAACTTCGGTAATACGTTGTATTCCGATAATTTCAGTCACAAAGCGGATCTCGATGCCATAATCTTCATCGCCCATATGAAAAGTAAGATACTTCCCCTCCTGGGTATCTTCGTTACCTGATTCAAGCTCGGTAAAACTTGGTTTAGCAACCTCAGCCATAACTCAACTCCTTTTAAAGACGAAAAAAAATATAGTAGTAACGAATTAGATGATTAACAAAACAATGAATATACTAGCGTAATCATCAAATCATGTACACCCTAATTTGATAACAAGGGAACATTAAATAAACAGCCTCTTGCAATGCTACGGAAACAACGGAACACCACACAGTCCCTTCTCCTCAGGAAGACCAAGCATTATGTTCATATTTTGAATTGCTTGTCCTGCCGCACCCTTTACGAGATTATCGATTGCCGAAACAACAATAATCCGCTGCGTTCTCTCATCAATAACAAATCCAACATCAGCGTAATTACTTCCCTTTACGTATGCGACGTTTGGTAGATGGCCCTCAGGCAACACCCGAACAAACTTATCGTCCTGATAAAAGGTTTCATACAGTTCTTGCAATGACAATTGGTCTATAGACTGAGAGAGTCGAGCGTAGCATGTTGACAAAATTCCACGACTCACTGGCAATAAGTGAGGAGTAAAATTGACCACGACCTCTTCACCAGCTAAGCTTGAAAGTGTTTGCTCAATTTCAGGTGTGTGGCGATGACAACCAACACTGTACGCCTTGAAACCTTCATTAACCTCACAAAACAGGCTAGCCGTCTTAGCTTCACGACCAGCACCGCTTGCTCCTGATTTACTATCAACAATCAACGTACTGTGATCAATGACTGAATGTTGCAACAGGGGGGCTAAAGCTAAGGCAACACTGGTAGGATAACAACCAGGATTGGCAACCAAGCGAGCAGTCTTAATCCGTTTCCGCCCTAACTCTGGCAATCCATAAACAGCCTCAGTAAGGAGTTCAGGACTTGAATGGGCTTGATACCACTGTTCATAAACAGCGACATCTTGCAGACGATAGTCGGCCGACAAATCAACAACACGGCAGCCATGATTAAGAAAACCAGGAACAACATTCATGGCAGTCTTGTGCGGTAAGGCAGTAAAAACAAAATCAGCTGTCGCGGATATCTTTGCCACATCGACAGCCTCACATGACAATGAAACAACACCAGCAAGGGATGGAAATACTGTCGAGATATTTTCACCATCATATTGCCTAGAGGTGATATGAGTTATTTCGACTTCAGGATGCAGAGCAAGCAAACGAATTAACTCTAAGCCCGTATATCCACTTGCTCCAATAACAGCGACCTTTACCACATCAACCTCCACAAATAAAAAAGGGGAACCATACGGCTCCCCTCTTGTGTAACAAATATTGATCGTACAGTGTAATGATTAACGCTTTGAGAACTGGAAGCTACGACGTGCACCAGCACGGCCATATTTCTTACGCTCTTTAATGCGGCTATCACGGGTGACAAAGCCAGCTTTTTTAAGAACACCACGTAGACTTACATCATACGCAAGAAGTGCCTTAGTAATGCCGTGCTTAATCGCTCCAGCTTGTCCAGATGGTCCACCACCACATACATTAACAAAGATATCAAACTTACCAACATTCTCAGTTAATTCTAGTGGTTGACGAATAATCATCTTGGACGTTTCACGACCAAAAAAATCGTTATAATCTTTATTATTGACAGTAATATTACCTGTACCAGCCTGCATCCAAAGACGCGCGATAGAGGTTTTTCTTTTGCCAGTGGCGCAATATCGTTGTTCAGCCATTTTAAATCTTTCTCCTTAAGTAAACTAAATATCGAGTACTTTGGGCTGTTGAGCTGCATTCTGATGCTCGCTGCCGGCATAGACCTTCAATTTTTTCAGCATTTGACGACCCAATTTATTTTTAGGAAGCATACCACGCACGGCCTTAATCACCAATTCTTCTGGCTTTTTTGCCTGCAAATTATCAGCATTAATCGAGCGGATACCACCGGGATAACCCGTGTGATGATAATACATCTTAGCCGCGCGCTTATTACCAGTCAAAACCAGCTTCTCTGCATTGACAACAACAACATAATCGCCGGTGTCAACACTAGGAGTATAAATGGCTTTGTGCTTGCCTCGTAGAGTTCTAGCGATTTCAGTGGCAACACGTCCTAAGACTTTGCCTTCCATATCAACCAAGAACCAATCTCTTTTAACTTCCGATGCTTTTGCAACTTTCGTACTCATCTCAATCCTCTCAATTATGTAAATTCTGCGTAGCTTTACGGGGCCCACAGAGCGCAAAACATAAACGATCCCGCGCTTACAGTCAAGCATTTTACATATTTTTTTCGTACCACACGTCCATCAAACATAATCCACACGCCGGGGCAGTACGGCCAGCTTTTTTCCGCTCACCGCATTCTAATAAATTCTGAATACTTTTGGTATCGAACTGCCCACTGCCCACATCAACCAATGTTCCCACCAGCACGCGCACCATATTCTTTAAAAAACCACTACCCTTAACATTGAAAATCAAAAAATCGCCCTGCTCAATCACATCAAACGCATAGATCTCTCTTGTTGCTGTTTTGGCAACACAAGAGCTTGACCTGAATGCGCTAAAATCGTGGCGACCAACAAAAAATGTTGCAGCCTCAACTATTGATTCAATATCTAGCTTAAGCGGAACATGCCACGCTGTATTGCGCTGTAAAGGTGAACGGATTTTGCCACGATACACTTTATACTGATACCACTTCCCTACGGCATCAAAGCGTGCATGAAAGTGTTCATCAACAACCTCGGCAGACCGTATGGCGACATCAGCGGCCAAAAAACGATTCACTCCCTCACGATACGCCGATAGTGGCAAGAGAGTCCCTGTATCAAAATGGGCTCGCATACCAACCGAATGAACCCCTGCGTCGGTACGACCAGAGGAGTAAACTCTTACATGGCTGCCAATGACTTTTTCAAGAGCCTTCTCAACACACTCCTGGATAGTGTCGGCATTCGGTTGGATCTGCCAACCGCCGTAACGAGTTCCATCATATTCAATTGTAAGGCAAATTCGTGTCATAACAGACTAATAACGTTGTATGAAAGAAACGACACTACAGATACTTCGAGCCCAAAAGTTCAGCAATTTGTACAACATTAGTCGCCGACCCCTGACGTAAGTTATCTGCTGCGACCCACATATTTAAGGCCTTGTCACATGATTCGTCAGAGCGAATTCTGCCAACATAAATTGAATCTTGGCCTGAAGCATCAATCGGCATCGGATACTCAACATCGTTAACATTGTCGACAAGTTCAACATCAGCCATTGCATCAAACAACTCACGTGCTTTTGCCACACTTATTATCTCTTTAGTCTCGACATTGACAGATTGACACAAACCGTAAAATACAGGAACGCGAACCGCAGTCGCAGTGACCCTAAGGTTTTCTACAGCCAACACTTTTTGCACTTCACGCACTAAGCCAGTTTCAGCATCGGTATATCCACTGCTTTCAAAATCACCAACATGAGGTAAACAATTGAAACCAACCTGATGTGGATACAATTTATCCTTAACGGGTCGACCATTCAACAGTTCACCACATTGGTGCCTTAACTCATCAACACCCTGCTGACCATTTTCAGATACCGGCTGATATGTTGAGACAACAACCCGCTCAAGAGCACTAAAATCTGACAATGCTTTCAATGCCAATGATAACTGCAGCGATGAACTTGCTGGGCTAGCAATGATTCTCTTAGCACGATAACCACTCGCCGCCTCACCATTAATACTCGGCACAACCAGCGGCACAGCATTATCCATACGCCAGGCTCTCGATGTATCAATACAAATAGCTCCAGCTGCTGCTGCGATAGGACAAAACTTTTCGCTTATTAAATCCGTAGCGCAAAAGAAAGCAATATCAACACCAGCAAACGAATCTTGACCCAATAATTGAACAGGCACCGATTCGTCTTTGAATTCAACAAACTCACCAACCGAACGTTCCGAAGCCAAAAGACGAATTGCCTGAACCGGAAACTGTCTCTCTTCAAGCACTTCGATAATTTGTCGCCCAACAGCGCCAGTGGCACCTACTACGGCCAGTGTATACATAATACTAAAACTCCTCTATCAAACAAGAAAGAGTACAGCGAGGATCACCCACTGCACTCTATTTTCAACCGCAAAGAAACAGCCTTATGAAACTATTTGCCACGCAACAATTGCAACATCCTACGCAAAGGCTCCGCCGCACCCCAAAGCAATTGATCGCCACAGGTAAATGCCGACAAATACTCAGGCCCCATCCTCATTTTACGAACACGCCCCACCGGCACAGTAAGTGTTCCAGAAATAGCCGCGGGGGTGAGATGGGTCAGAGTTTCCTCTTTATTATTGGCCACAAGCTTAACCCATTGATTATCATTTGCAATCAACTGCTCAATTTGCTCAATAGGCAAATCTTTATTGAGTTTGATCGTCAACGCCTGACTATGACAACGCATAGAACCGATTCGCACACAAATTCCATCGACAGGAATCTCTTGATCAACGGCAAGAATTTTATTTGTTTCAGCGTGCCCCTTCCACTCTTCTCTACTTTGTCCATCCTCAACTTCACGGTCGATCCAAGGCAACACACTACCAGCCAAAGCATAACCAAACTCACGGTGCGGCAAAGAATCACCACGAAGTGTTTCAGTTACTTTTTTATCAATATCAAGAATAGCAGAAGACGGATCAGCAAGTAATTCACTGACACAGCCTTGCAATACACCCATCTGATTGAGAAGTTCACGCATATTCGGTGCTCCGGCTCCCGAAGCCGCCTGATAGGTCATGGATGAGACCCACTCAACTAAACCAGCACGAAAAAGGCCACCAATTGCCATCAACATCAAACTCACGGTGCAATTGCCGCCGATAAAATCCTTTTGACCGTTTTTTAGCGCCGCATCGATCACATCGCGGTTAACGGGATCGAGAATGATTACGGCATCAGAATGCATACGGAGCGAACTTGCCGCATCAATCCAATAACCATTCCAGCCAGCTTTACGTAATTCGGGATGTACAGCATTGGTATAATCACCACCCTGACAGGTAATAATCACATCGAGCTTTTTCAGTTCATTGACATCTTTTGCATCATACAAAATACCCGCATCCATTGGAGCAGGGATACCCACTTGAGATGTTGAGAAAAATACTGGCTCAATCCCAGCAAAATCATTTTCCTCTTGCATCCGTTGCAATAAAACCGAACCAACCATGCCACGCCAACCGACAAAACCGACTTTCATTCTTTTGATCCTTTATTCAAGATTCACGTTTACTATATTTAGTTACAGAGCTGCGATAATCGCATCGCCCATCTCGCTGGTATTAACTTTCTTTTCACCTTCTGTACCTTGGAAAATATCGCCAGTACGGTAGCCATCATTCAACACCTGCTCAACCGCTTTATCTATCGCATCGGCAGCATCTGTCATAGCAAAAGAGTAGCGCAACATCATTGATGTTGAAAGAATTTGCGCGATTGGGTTTGCAATCCCTTGACCAGCAATATCAGGAGCACTACCACCAGAAGGCTCATACATACCAAAAGTACCCTCAGCTAAAGAGGCCGAAGGGAGCATACCGAGAGAGCCTGTTAACATTGCCGCTTCATCGGAGATAATATCGCCAAACATATTACCACACAACATGACATCGAACTGCTTAGGCCAGCGAACCAATTGCATCGCCGCATTATCAACGTACATATGGGACAATTCAACATCAGCGTAATCTTTAGCAACCCGCTCTACCACTTCACGCCACAGCACTGAAGTTGAAAGAACATTGGCCTTATCAATACTACACACCTTGCTGCCTCGCTTACGCGCCACATCAAAAGCCACACGGGTAATTCTTTCGATCTCAGGCTCAGTATAAAGCATAGTATCAAAACCACGACGTACTCCATCTACTTCATCAACCCCCTTAGGATCGGCAAAATAGATTCCACCTGTCAACTCACGCACAACTAAAATATCAAAGCCCCCCTCAATAACACTCTCCTTGAGGGATGAACTGCCAATTAAAGCAGGGAAGATGATAGCTGGGCGCAGATTACAGAATAGACCAAAAATTTTGCGTAATGGCAATAGAGCACCACGCTCTGGCTGCTCGTCAGGAGGTAAAGATTCCCACTTCGGCCCGCCAACACTACCAAACAAGATCGCATCAGATTTTTTGCAGATTTCAATGGTTGTTTCAGGGAGAGCCTTGCCCTCATTATCAATACCTGCACCACCAACATTTGCCATCGATTTATTAAAAACAACACCAAACTTATTTTCAACAGCGCCGAGAACTCTCAATGCCTCAGTCATCACTTCAGGACCAATGCCATCCCCAGGCAGCACTGCAATATCAAAACTTTTTTCAGCCACGGTAACCCTCCTAAAAACAAAAAATTAATGTAACAAATCTGCCACAATCAACACAATGAACAGATGTATTTGCAAAACAATTGATTGGCACTATAGAAATCTGCACCAATAAATGTCAAACAATTTTCTACCCAATGAGTTTCACACCCAAAAAATGAGCCAACCGTGACACAGTGACCGTGCCACACATGACACAATCGCTCAAATCATCAAACAAGAAAGGCCGGAATAAACCGGCCTCTCAAATACTACCAGCATAAATACTGATCAATAACGCTCGTCGGCAAACTCAACCCAACCACCAGCCTTAACAAGGGCCATATCAAATTCTGAGACATCAAAACTAATCTGAATTTTTTCATCACCGGCACAAGCGGTAATCGTTTTTGCTTCAAGCGCCACCGCAATATCAACGGTTCCATGCTCAGCGAGGGCAAACAGTTGATCAATATCAGATTTAGGTAACTCAATAGCTAACATTCCACCATTGAACATGTTCTGACGAAAGATACGCGCATAACTCTCAGCAATAATCGTATGCACATCATTCACCTCAAACACCCAGGGTGCGTGCTCACGAGATGAACCACAACCAAAATTTTGCCGCGACACGACAACTCGCGCATTTTTCAATGCTTGGCCCTGCGGATCAAAGCCATCCAGCTTGAGGTCTTCTAAAAGGTAAGGCTTCAATGCCTCCTTAGTCACTTCAGTTAGATACTTAGCTGGAATAATTTCATCAGTGTTAATATCGGAGCGGTCAAGAAAGATCGTCGCGCCTTTAAATACTTTTTTCATATTTGCGATTTCCTCTCTAAAAATTATAAACTACGTGCGTCGGTGATAACACCAGTAATAGCTGATGCAGCGGCAGTCGCTGGGCTCATAAGGTGAACCATACCACCCTTACCCATACGACCATTGAAGTTACGATTACTAGTCGAGGCGCAAACTTCGTCATTGGCTAAAACACCGTTGCTCATACCAAGACAAGCACCACATGTTGGATTGGTCACACAAAACCCAGCTTCCATAAAGATTTGAATGATCCCTTCTGCCATCGCATCGCTAAAAATTTTAGGGGTTGCTGGCGAGACAATACCACGAACAGTATTGGCAACACGGCGACCCTTTAAAATAGCTGCGGCGACACGTAGATCTTCAATTCGACCGTTGGTACAGGTACCAATATAAACCTGATCAACAGGCGTACCAGCCATCTGCGCCACAGGCTTAACACAGTCGGGCTTATAGCCAAACGTCACCTGAGGATCCAAACTTGAAACATCAAACTCCAACACCTGATCATAGTTGGCATCAGCATCAGAGTGCCACTTCAAGTAATCGGCCACAGCATCTTCTTTAGTCGCATACTGATCTTGAATAAAAGGCCACAAGTAATCGACTGTGACCCGATCTGGCATACAGATACCACTGGTACCACCTGCTTCAATCGCCATATTACACAGCGTCATTCGCGCTTCCATGCTCATGTCATCAACAACAGAACCTGCAAATTCAATCACGCGATCAGTTGCGCCGTTAACACCAAGTTGACTGATCACATAAAGAACGACATCTTTAGCATAAACACCAGCAGCCAAATCACCGATCAAATTAACCCGAATCGTTGCTGGTTCACGAAAGGCACAAACCCCCTTTAAGATACCAACTTCAAGGTCTGTTGTTCCAACACCAGCGGCAAACGCACCAAACGCACCGTGAGTACAGGTATGACTGTCACCCATTATGACAGTGAAACCAGGCTGGATATAACCTTTTTCAGGGAACAACGCATGGCAAACACCATTGTGGCCAACGTCAAAAAAGTCTTTAAGGTCATGGCGACGAGCCCAATCACGTAGCATTTTTGCTTGCAGCGCAGTTTTGCTATCCTTTGATGGGGTAACATGATCAACAACAGCCTTAATCTTGGTCTTGTCGAAAACACGATCTTTCCCACGCCACGCTAGATCGGCTATCGCTACTGGGGTAGTAATCTCATGACACAGCACGCGATCAAGCGCTAAAACTTTTGTCCCCTCAAAAGGCTCATCACGAAGATGGCTTTCAAATATTTTTTCCGATATCGTCTTGCCCATAAAGCTCTCCTTTTCAATCAAAACATATAACAAACAATTATCATTATGCCTAAGAACAACTATGAACAGCAAAGTCGTTCTGTTATTCGTTGCACACCATACAGCAAAACGGGACACCTGAACAGTGTCCCGTCTACGGGCAGGTTAATGATCTCGTAGCAACTAAAGATCGACAGGTGTTCTTTTCTGCAATGAGGCAATTTTATTCAATGCATTAATATAAGCTTTTGCGGCAGCAACAATAATATCAGGATGTGCTCCTTGGCCAAGTTGCTCACGACCATCGAACTCAAGGCGAACAGTACACTCACCTTGTGCATCCGTTCCACCCGTAATAGCTGCGACTGAAAAATGAAGTAAATGGACATCGGTACCAACAAGCTCTTTTACCGCTTTAAACGTCGCATCGACTGGACCATCACCGATCACTGCAGTCTTTTTCACCTCACCATCTACCTCCATTTGAACTGTTGCGGTAGGCACAGCAAACGAACCAGATGAGACATTCATCTCCAGCAATTTATACTTTTCTGGAACACGAATGATCTCATCGGCGACAATGGCATCCAAGTCTTCATCGAAGATCTCTTTTTTAATATCAGCAAGAGCCTTGAATCGAACAAAAGCTTTCTGCAGATCATCTTTGTTGAGGTCGTAACCTAAATCACCCAAACGCTGATTAAATGCATGGCGACCGGAGTGCTTACCCAAAACAAGTTTGTTTTGTGTTAAACCAATGGATTCAGGTGTCATGATCTCATAGGTTGTTTTCTCCATCAACACGCCATGTTGATGAATACCCGCCTCATGAGCAAAAGCATTTGCACCAACAATCGCCTTATTTGGCTGCACAACAATACCCGTGATGGTGGTCAACAAACGACTTGTCGAATAAATATGTTCGGTAACGATTCCTGTTGAGAACGGCATCAAGTCCTGACGAGTACGCAGCCCCATAACAACTTCTTCAAGGGAACAATTACCAGCACGCTCGCCTATGCCGTTAATTGTACATTCAACCTGACCAGCACCAGCGCCGACAGCGGCCAAAGAATTTGCCACTGCTAAACCTAGATCATTATGACAATGGACAGAGATGACGGCCTTATCAATATTGGCCACATTTTCTTTAAGATAGGTGATAATGGCATAATATTCAGAAGGCATCGTATAACCAACCGTATCAGGTATATTAACGGTTGTAGCGCCCGCGTCGATCACCGCCTCAATCACACGAGCTAAAAATGGCAGCCGTGTACGCACAGCATCTTCCGCCGAAAACTCAACATTTGGTGTATAACTTGCCGCTCTCTTTACGGCCTTAACTGCCGTATCAACCACCTCATCTTCTGACATCCGTAACTTGTGCTTCATATGAATATCGCTGGTAGCAATAAACGTATGAATGCGACCACGATCTCCTGCATACTTAAGAGCTTCCCAAGCACGATCAATATCTTGATCATTGGCGCGAGCAAGACCGGCAATCTGAGGTCCCTTGATGGTTTGAGCGATTTTCTTAACTGCCTCAAAATCACCTATAGAAGCGATAGGAAACCCCGCTTCCATGACATCAACATTCATTTTTTCCAGTTGAAAGGCGATGCGCAATTTTTCATCGATGGTCATACTCGCCCCGGGCGACTGTTCGCCATCGCGTAGAGTAGTATCAAAAATAATAACTTTGTTTGTATCAGCCATAAAACCCTCCAAAAAGTTTATGCTCCGCAACTAAAATAGTGCCAAAATAGTTTGTTAGTTTACCATATTGCGACAATAAGACTAGACCACCTAGGTCAGATTCCACAGCACCACTCCCTTCACTTCTGTTGCGGATTTAATACGTGCGACATAAAAAAACAGGCCTCCACCCCCAATAGATCAGGGGCGAAGGCCTGTTAAATACTCCGCGGTACCACCCTGTTTCAGCTCCATCAAACAATTAGAGCCCTCAATAACATCCCTTAACGCGGGCTGACGACAATAGCTACTTAAATTCACCACTGCAGCTCCAAGGCGAGTTCAGCTTTCACCTGTACTGACTTGCACCAACCGCCAGCTCTCTCAAACAGGAATTAAGCCTATTACTCCTCTTCATCACTTTTATTTAACTTACGACAACATAAACACAGCCATCAAAGTTAAGTCAATTAAACAGTCATATCAAAAGAGTGTTCACTGTGTTTTTTCGTTCACAATAAACTTAGTTTAGGCCTGTGAAACTTTTTCTTGCCTTCGCTTACGCAAATAGGTCACCAGCGCAATAACAGGACTAAACATGATATAACTCAAAAAGATTAAAAAAAACATCAACTCAGGTTGAGCAACAATGACAATAATCAACACGACTGCCAAAACAAGCATGCCAAACGGACGTCTTTTTAATAATTCAGGATCTTTAAAAGAATAATACGGAACATTGCTCACCATTAGCACAGCGAGACAGTAGATCAATATCAATACTGAGACCATGCGAATTGCGCCTGATCCACCCAAGTGGTAAAAGAGCAAGACACAGGCGGCAACCATACTTGCCGCAGCAGGGATCGGTAAACCGATAAAATGCTTCGAACCAACTGTTTCAACATGAACATTGAAACGCGCCAAACGCAACGCTCCACACACAACGTAAAGAAATGCTGCTAACCAGCCAAGCTTACCAAACGGTTGCAATGCCCACGAATACATTAGGATTGCCGGAGCCACACCAAAAGCAACAAGATCAGCCAAGGAATCATACTCGACACCAAACTGACTGGTAGTATTGGTCATTCGCGCAACTTTACCGTCTAAAGTATCAAACACAGCAGAGATAAGGATAAACCATGCTGCGATATCGTATCGACCATTCATGCTTGAAACAATGCCATAAAAACCAGCAAACAAACTTCCAGTCGTTACCAGATTCGGCAGGATATAGACCCCTTTTTTTAAGCTCTCCCGACGCTGTTGTGAGCTTTTATTCATACGAATCGACCTAATACAGTTTCACCAGCAACACAACGGTCACCAAGTTTAATATCTGTCTCTGTCTCTTTAGGCAGATACACATCAACCCTTGAACCAAAGCGAATCAAGCCATAGCGCTGGCCGCGCTCTAACAGATCGCCAACGACAGGATAAGTAACAATACGGCGCGCTATCAGTCCGGCAATTTGCACCACCAATAGTTTTTTCCCAGCAGCAGTCTCAATCACCATGCCACCTTGCTCATTTTCAATGCTTGCCTTGTCCAACGCAGCATTAACAAATTGCCCTTTATTATAAAATTGATCAACAACCTTACCTGAGCATGGAACTCGATTCACATGAACATTAAACACCGACATAAACACACTAATTTTCAATACTTGATCGTTAAGAAAACGATCCTCTTGCACCAAATCAACAAAGACAACTTTTCCATCGGCTGGTGAGATAACAAGATCCTCGCCCTGAGGGACAGTCCGATCTGGATTACGAAAAAAATAGACCGCAAACAGGGTCAGGGCCAGAAAGATGACGGCAAGAAAGCCCCACTCCAACAAAGCAATCACTACTGTAATAAAAGCAAAAAGGGCAATAAAAGGATAACCTTCTACTGCAATAGGTTGATTCTTATTTCGCATCACATTGCACCCATTGAAATGAGGAAAAGAGAGATAGGGGATACAAACATACCCCCTATCACGTTCACTAATTAACATGCAGCAGATTATCACAGTAAAGGCTGGCTAAAAACATCTATTTTCGAAATAGAAATTGACATACACAAACAACCCAGCATCTACTGGCGGCAAGAACTACTCGGCACTCTTCCATGCTTTAGCACCGCGGCCTAAAACAATAGGTCCAGAACGAACAAGCTCTTTAAGCCCAAGAGGGCGCAGCAATTCGACCAAAGCATTCAACTTCTCAGGAGTCCCAGTGGCCTCAACAGTATAGGAACGAGGAGTTACATCAACAACTTTGGCACGAAAGATATCGACAATGCGTAACACTTCAGCGCGTGATTCAGCCTCAGCGGCAACCTTAACCATCACCATCTCACGTTCAACATAATCCTGTTCAGTAAAATCAATAACCTTAATGACATCAATCAGTTTATTAAGTTGCTTACTCACCTGCTCCAAAATCCGATCATCACCACTGGTAACAATAGTCATTCGCGAAATCGTTGGATCAAGAGTTGGTGCTACCGACAGACTATCAATATTAAATCCGCGCCCTGAGAACAGCCCAGAAACTCGCGGCAACACACCGAATTCATTTTCAACTAAAACTGATATTGTATGCTTCATACAGCACTCTCCTTAGGGGGGTAAAAAAACAGCTCGGCTATTTCAATACAGCCCCCGATAAACGTCTAATCACTCAAAATGGGTCAAGATATTTACTTTATTACTCCGAAGCGAATACCGTTAAACCAACACCATCTCATTCAAACCAGCACCAGCAGGAACCATTGGCAGCACATTTTCTTCACGAGCTACTTTAAATTCCATGATGACAGGACCGGGAGTTTCTAGACCTTTTCTAATCATCTCCTCAACCTCTTCAGGTTTCGATACACTGAAACCCGTAGCGCCATATGCTTCTGCTAATTTGACAAAATCGATCGGCAATTCCATACACGTTTGACTGTAGCGCTTATCGAAGAATAGCTGCTGCCACTGACGAACCATGCCGAGGAAGTTATTATTCAAAATAACTATTTTGACTGGCAAGCGATACTGCACCAATGTCGCAAGTTCTTGCGAGTTCATTTGGAACGATCCGTCACCTGAGATATCTATAACTTGGCGCTCAGGAAATGCAGCTTGTGCGCCCAGTGCAGCAGGTAAACCAAAACCCATCGTCCCTAAACCACCCGAGGTTACGAAGGTACGTGGTTGAATAAAATCGAAAAATTGAGCCGTCCACATCTGATGTTGACCAACTTCAGTGGTGACAATGGCATCATCGTCAGTTAATTCACGGAGTTTCTCGATAACAAATAAAACATCTTGCAGCATGCCAACCAAAGGGAGGTCAACACGAACATTTTTCTTAATTGATGTTGGATCAATATCAACATGGATAATTTTAGCATGGGGAGCAAATGTGGCAATTTTGCCCGTGACACGGTCATCAAATCGCGCCCCAAGAGCAATTAACAGATCAGATTCCGTTACCGCCATATTGGCATAAAAGGTTCCGTGCATTCCTAACATACCAACAGACAATGGATGGGTTTGTGGAAAGCTCGACATCCCCATTAACGTTGTTGTCACGGGAGCTTGAATTAGTTCGGCAAACTCCAAAAGATCATCAGACATATCAGAAAGGGTCGCGCCACCACCAACATAGATCACTGGTTTGCGCGCTGCCAAAATCATCTGAACCGCTTTCTTCAGTTGGCGCGGATTGGCGCTAACCGTCGGCTTATAGCCGCGCAATTCAACGGTTTCAGGATATTCAAAAATCGCTGAATCCATCTGAACATCTTTGGGCAGATCAACCAGAACAGGGCCTGGACGTCCAGTTCGAGCGATATAAAATGCTTGCTTAATAATTCGAGCAAGATCTTTAACATCGCGAACTAAATAGTTATGTTTGGTGACCGGACGAGTTATACCAACCATATCGGCTTCTTGAAACGCATCGTTACCGATCAACGGGGTGGGCACCTGACCACTAATGATAACCATTGGAATTGAATCCATATAAGCTGTTGCGATACCAGTGACCGTATTAGTTGCACCGGGGCCACTCGTTGCGATAGCGACACCCACCTCACCCGTAACTCGCGCATAGGCATCTGCGGCATGAACAGCTGCTTGTTCATGCCGATTCAAAATATGATTAATTGGAGAATCCATCAAATCATCATAAATGTTAATAACCGTACCGCCGGGATAACCAAAAACGGTTTCAACCCCTTCTAAACGCAGGCATTCAAGTAAAATCTGAGATCCTGTTTTTTTCACCGTTCACCCTCCTCCTCCAGTACTAAAGCTGGATTGTCGCAATTAAAAATTATAACAAATCAAACCGCAAAATTATTTCTTCAATTGATCAATATCGCGTACAGCGCCACGTGCAGCACTTGTGGTGGTGGCGGCATAAGTTTGCAGCGCTCGACTGACCTCACGCTGACGTGATTTTGGCTGCCAAGCTTTATCCCCCTTTACCAGCATTGCCGTACGACGCTGAGCAAGTTCTTGCTCAGTCACGTCAACCCGAAGAACACGATTCGGGATATCAATCACCACCCTGTCACCATTTTCAACCAAGGCCATGGTGCCGCCCTCGGCTGATTCAGGGGAAACATGACCGATCGACAACCCTGAAGTTCCACCCGAAAAGCGACCATCGGTTACCAAGGCACAACTTTTACCTAATCCTTTGGATTTTAAATAGCTAGTGGGATAAAGCATCTCTTGCATGCCAGGCCCACCTTTCGGGCCCTCATAGCGGATCAGTACCACATCACCCGCCTTAACTTGATCGCCAAGAATACCATCAATGGCTTCCTCCTGACTCTCATAAATTCGCGCTGGTCCAGTAAAGGTCCAAACCGATTCATCAACACCAGCCGTTTTAACAATGCATCCCTCTGGGGCCAAGTTGCCATAGAGAACAGCTAAACCACCATCTTGACTGTAAGCATCTTTTTGCTGACGGATACAGCCTGCTTCACGATCGAGATCGAGATCATCCCACAGCATTTCTTGGGCAAAAGGTAGCAAGCATGTTTTGCGCCCCGGTGCAGCAAGGTAACGCCTACGAACTTGTGGATCGCTTGATGCAACCACATCCCACTGATCAATCGCCTCACCCAACGTAGCAGAATGAACAGTCGGCAGATCGCGGTGGATTAGACCAGCACGATCTAACTCAGCGAGGATTGCGAAAATCCCGCCAGCACGATGAACATCTTCCATGTGATAATGTTGAACGGCAGGAGCAACCTTGCACAGGTTCGGGGTTGACAGAGAGAGCCGGTTAATATCTTCCATGGTAAAATCAACACCCGCTTCGTGAGCGACAGCGAGGAGATGCAAGACTGTATTGGTTGAGCCACCCATGGCAATATCGAGACGCATAGCATTTTCGAACGCATCTTTTGTTGCAATAGATTGAGGTAAAACAGTGGTGTCATCTTGCTCATACCAGCGTTTAGTTAAGCCAACAATACGCTGACCTGCTTCAATAAATAGCTCTTTGCGATACGCATGTGTCGCTAGCAAACTACCGTTGCCGGGTAAACTCATCCCCAAAGCTTCCGTTAAGCAATTCATCGAATTGGCGGTAAACATGCCCGAACAGGAGCCACAGGTTGGGCAAGATTTATCCTCATACGATTGAACCGTCTCATCGTCCATCATCGGATCTGCCGCAGCGACCATGGCATCGACCAAATCCAAAGCGACCTCTTTACCACCAATACGAGCATGACCAGCTTCCATTGGCCCGCCAGTGACAAAAATAGTGGGGATGTTGAGACGCATAGCAGCCATCAACATACCGGGGGTGACTTTATCGCAATTAGAGATACACACCAAAGCATCAACACAATGGGCGTTAGCCATATACTCGACGGTATCGGCAATTAATTCTCGCGATGGCAGGCTATAAAGCATGCCATTGTGACCCATAGCAATACCATCGCAAATAGCCATGGTATTAAACTCTTTGGCAATGCCACCATTTTGTTGAATTTCATTAACAACAAGTTGACCTAAATCTTTTAGGTGGGCATGGCCTGGAACAAACTGAGTAAAAGAGTTAACAACAGCGATAATCGGTTTGCCAAAGTCTGTGCTTTTAACACCAGTTGCTTGCCATAAGGCGCGCGCGCCAGCCATATTTCGACCTTGAACAGATTGAGCAGAACGATAATTTGACATCATTTACACCATTTTCAATCAAAAATTAATTTCACTATTGGGCAGATATTTAATACTTTAACTGTATCGCCACAACAAACCTGTATTTACTATGATCAAACAACCTCAAGATGTACAAAAAGGGCTTGAGAAATTCTCAAACCCTTTAAATCTATCAAAAAACACAAAATGAATGATCACTACGACGCGCTAATTAACTGTTCCATCTCATCCTTGCCAGACAATTTCATTTTTTGAATTTTCTTTCTCTCGGTTTCTTGCTCAGTTGTTAAGAAAGTGAGATCGTCCAATCGTTGTAATTGCTTTTCAAGCAACTGATGCTCTTCATATAATTTACGGAAACGAGGATCATTTTCACAGAGTTCACCCACAACATCCTGATCTACATCCATTGAACACCTCCTAAAAAAAGGTTCATATAGCATCTAACCATCTGTTGCATACCACACGCTAACTCGAATTTATAACAGCCAGTATATCTGTATAGATTAGACCAAATTCTCGATAAATGTCAACAACCTGAATACCACAGCTCATTAAGCATTCAATAATCTCATAACATAAAACAAAATGAACTATTCAGCACAATTGTAGATGAACTGGCACCATCCATGGAAAGGGTATTTGTCACCATGGACGGCGACAATAAACCCCATGGCGCATGGCTTGGGCGTTGCCAGCTTGTCAGTTGAATAGTTACAGCAAAAGGGCGTTGCCAGCTTGTCAGTTGAATAGTTACAGCAAAATTAAAAAGCCGCTGATTATACTATACAATCAAACCCTTAAAAACATTACTGTTGTTGCTTTTGCAGCTCGGCATCTGACAAACGAACATAACTTGGCTGCAAAGACCGAGCTTCAACCGCTAAGGCGCTAACACCCATTGCTGTAACAAGCAAACCGGCAGCACTGGCCCGTGGCACATCATTAACAGCCGTCGACAAAAGGGCTTGATTTGACTTCATTTCACCAATAAGACTTCGGTATAGCGTTGCACCATTACCAACAAAGTAACTGCGCCGCTGGATCGACAGCAACAACTCTTGGGGAGAAACAACCTGCTCACCGCCCTGAAGCTCAGGAACTCCTTCACTCCATTCATAGCAGGCGGCATAGACCTCTTGCTTACGAGCATCAATCATAGCGACGACAGGCAAATCAGATGGGCCATTTGCATAAGCGATCACCTGCAATGATGACACAGGATAAATTGGCAAGGCAAGAGCCTGTGCTATCCCTTGAACGGTCGCCAAGCCAACGCGCAAACCAGTAAACGAACCAGGCCCGCTAACAACTACCAGACCACTCAAGTCAGATAACGACACATCTGCTTGTTCAAGTATCTCATGAACATATGTCATCAAATAATCGGAATGACTTCGTTTTTTTACCTGAAGTAAGTATTCGACAACGACTAGCCCGTCGCGAACTAAAGCCACACTACCGGCTGGTGTTGAACTATCAAAACAGAGAAACTGTTGCTGAGTTGTATCCATTACAAAAAGATCCGCACAATGTCATTATAAAAAGCCAACATCATTAACATCAACAATAAGGCTAGCCCCACCTGCTGCAACACTTCACGCGCCCGTAACGATAACGGCTTGCGCCACAGCAATTCAACAAAGTTAAAAAATAGATGTCCACCATCGAGAATGGGGATGGGCAACAGATTCAATATCCCTAATTGAATGCTCAAAAAAGACAGCACCGTTAAAATAGTACTTAATCCTGTCTGTGCAGCCTGTCCGGCAATCTGCATCACCATAATCGGCCCACCGATATTGTTGGCAGGAACATGACCAGAAACCATCTTCTGCAAGAAAACAAGCGTCAATTCAACGAGTTCAAAGGTTCTTTCAAAACCAATCTTGGTGGCATCAATCAAACCATAACGTTTCATTTCATAATGCTGCAGCGGGGTAATACCAACCAACCACATCTCATGCTCACCATCAAGCTTAGGAGCCACAGCGACAGTTAAAAGAGCCTCATCACGTTGAATTTCGAACTGGGCTTTATCGCCCGCCAGCTCTTGAATCACAGTATGAAGTTCATACCAAGAATCTATCTGTGTCGAGTTGATACGAACGATCCGATCCCCCTCTTGCAAACCAGCTATTTCAGCAGGCATCTTAGGACTTAACGTACCAATAACGGCATCTTGATAGGGTAGTAAACCAAGTGATTGCAACCCCTCCAAACTGGTATTTTCAGCTGGAACAGCCAACATCAACCGCTCCCCAGCGCGTTCAACACTCACTTGAAGATCAGAGCCAACATAGGGGATTAAAGCTTTATCGGTTTCAGTCCAACTGGTAACAGCTGCGCCATTAACGGTAAGAATACAATCGCCAGCGATAAAACCAGCTTTGTGTGCATCTGAATCGGCAATAACATAGCCCACGCAAGGTGATTCATCCAAAAATGTCGGAATATTCACCCCAACCATATAGGCAATTGGAAGCAATAAAAGGGGTAAAAGTAAATTCATTGCAGGGCCAGCCGCTACGATTGCCATACGGCGTGGCAACGACTTATTGGCAAATGAGCGCTGCAGATCCTCATCACTTAGCTCGGTCTCATCATCCGCGACCCCCTCTCCAAGCATCTGTACGTAGCCACCTAAAGGGATAAGACAGATAAGATATTCCGTTTCCCCCCAAGTTTTGCTCACTAAACGGGGACCAAAACCCAACGAAAATTTCAACACCTTAACGCCAGCAAGTTTTGCGACACAAAAGTGACCTAATTCATGAATAAAAACAAGGACACCCAGCATAAGAATGCCAGCTATTACTGTTACCATTTTGCCTCCTCAGACTAGTTGCCACACATCATTTAACCAAGTTTCCAATTTGTTCATAGGACATCATACGAGCTCGTTCGTCAATGCCAATCACATCTTCAACACAATCTACACCTTGATAGGGAGTGCCATTAAGTACCTCATCAATCAGCCTCGGTATATCTAAAAAGCGAATACGACCCTTGAGCAATGAATCGACGGCAACCTCATTCGCTGCGTTTAAAACAACAGGAGCTGACCCTCCTTGTTCAAGAGCTTGGTATGCTAGCTTCAAACAGGGAAACAACTCAAGATCGGGGCGACTGAAGGTTAATTCTGACAGAGCACATAAATCAAGTGCTGGCAATTGCAACGGCAGACGCTCGGGCCATGATAAAGCGTAAGCAATCGGCGTTTTCATATCAGGAATCCCCATTTGAGCGATCACCGTACCGTCGACATATTCCACCATTGAATGAACTATACTCTGAGGATGAACATGAACATCTATACGCTGAGCCTCAATATCAAACAACCAGCGCGCTTCGATCACCTCAAGACCTTTGTTCATCATCGTCGCCGAATCAATAGATATTTTCTTTCCCATGGTCCAGTTCGGATGGGCCAACGCTTGCGCTAAAGTAACCCGCTCTAACTGTTGCTGCGAAAAGGTGCGAAATGGCCCCCCCGATGCAGTAAGGATCAATTTGCGCACATCAGCTTGACGATGCCCAGCTAGCGACTGATGGATGGCACAGTGCTCACTATCAACAGGGAGAAGCTTCACACCGTTACTGCGGACAGCATCCATAACGAGCGAGCCTGCCATCACCAACGTTTCTTTATTGGCGAGAGCAATATCCTTCCCTGCACCAATCGCTGCGAGGGTTGGGACGAGTCCGGCAGCGCCGACAATCGCTGACACAACCATCACAACATCAGGATGTGTGGCACACTGACAGGCACCCTGTTCACCCGAGAGTATTTCAACCTTCACGTCATCAATCAACGACCTTAAGCGCACAACATCGCCAGCACTTGCAACAGAAACACACTGTGGCTTAAAACGACGAATCTGCTCGGCAAGAAGGGATAAATTACTACCGGCACTCAATGAAATGATTGAATAACGCTCAGAAAATTCAGCAACAACATCTAAGGTATTTACTCCAATTGAGCCCGTCGAGCCAAGAATAGATAACGCTTTCATCAATGAAAGGCCCCTGAAGTGAAATACAAATAGGCATACACTGCGGGAAAGGAGAACAACAGACTATCAATACGATCAAGCATGCCGCCATGGCCGGGGAAGATGGCTCCTGAATCTTTAATATTTGCATATCGCTTGATCATCGACTCAAAAAGATCACCCAGTTGACCGATACTGCCAGCTAAAGTGCCGACAACGAGACAATCAATCCAACTTGACTGCGGTAACAACCACAGATGAGCTGCTAAAGCCGCCACTACTGAGCCCAACAAACCACCGAGCGCACCTTCAATACTTTTCTTAGGGCTGATCGCTGGATATAGACGATGCTTACCAAAAGCAGTGCCAATAAAATATGCACACGAATCGCACATCATGGTCACCATCAGCACCATCAGCACCCACAAACTGCCATGCTCCAGTTTATGAAGTAGCACCAAGGGACTGAGTAAAATAGGGATATATAGCCAACCTAAAGTGAGGAGTCCAACTTCTGAAATAACCGTATCGACATCGTGGTATCGCCAGAGAAAATAAAGGGCAAAGGCCATAAAAAAAAGCCCCGCTACAGGGACAATCATTTGCGGAAAATAGCTACCCACCAGCACAATGGGAACGCCTACAGCAACGGCAAACAGCTTCACTCTGCTCCGCTCTGACGTGAACACCATGCTATAAAATTCCCATAAAGCAACCACGGCTACTCCACAAACAACCGCAGCAAACCACGGCGTAGAAACTACGAGGGTAAAAAACAATACAATAGGTAACGCAATTAAGGCGGTAATAATTCGTTGTTTAATGGGAGGCCTCCTCTAGAGACTCATCTTGAAGTTGTTTAGCTGACAGGGCCGATGAAACACCGCCAAAACGACGACAACGTCTGGAATAATCTTCCAAAGCTGCGCGTAACTGTGAAGCGTCAAATTCCGGCCAATAGCAGGAACAAAAGTAAAGTTCAGTATATGCAAGTTGCCATAACAAAAAGTTACTAATTCTCATCTCGCCACTTGTACGAATCAACAAATCTGGATCGGGTAACGGTGCCGTATCTAAATAGTCTGAAAATTGTTTTTCAGTGAGTTGAGATAGATCAATCTGCCCAGACTGGTCATCTGCACTAAGGCGTTTTACTGCGCGAACGATTTCATTACGCGAGCCATAAGAAAGTGCTAGGGTCAACGTCATTCCAGTGTTTGTTGATGTGACTGCCATGGAATGACTAAGCGATTCACCAATCTTCTTTGGAAGCTTTGACAGGTCACCAATGACATGAAAGCGAATTCGGTGCTCCTGTAAAAGAGCTAATTCGGACGCCAAATATTGACCGAGGAGTCCCATAAGGGCTTCAACCTCGCCCTCTGGCCTGCTCCAATTCTCTGAACTAAAAGCATAGAGCGTTAAATATTCAATTCCCAATTTAGAGCACTCTTGAACGGTGTCTTTTACCGTCACTACACCCTGCTGATGACCTGCAACGCGCGGCAAGCCTTTTGATTGGGCCCAACGACCATTGCCGTCCATAATTATGGCTATATGTTTTGGTAACACCATTCGTAATATTCCTAAACAATTTATATAGGGTTATTCCTTACCATCAGTTGAACAATATAAAACAAACAGTAAGTTATCGCTAAATTAAATCACCAATCTTAAGTGGCAAAAAACATAAAGTATACATAAAAATGCACCATTATCACCACCAAGAAAAACCCTAAAACAAAAAAAGGGGACCCTATAATGGATCCCCCTCAAAAACAAAAACAGCCACGATGGTGATTAAACTTCCATCAACTCCTGTTCTTTATCTGCGACAACTTGTTCACTTTTCTTAACATAAGAATCGGTGAGATCCTGGCAACTCTTCTCACTGCGCTTCAAATCGTCTTCAGTGATCTCTTTATCTTTTTCGAGCTTTTTCAATGCCTCGTTAGCATCGCGACGAGCACTGCGGATACTGATCTTAGCATCTTCACACTTACTTTTAACAAGCTTAACCATCTCCTTACGACGATCTTCTGTCAAAGGTGGAATATTAATACGAATCAGCTCACCATCAGATGAAGGTGTTAATCCGAGATCAGATTTATAGATCGCTTTTTCAATTTCAGGAAGAAGTGTTTTCTCCCACGGTTGAATTGTAATTAAACGCGCCTCAGGGACTGCTAATGTTGCAACTGAAGACAGCGGTGAAGGCGTTCCATAATAATCAACACGAACACCATCAAGCAATGAGATAGAAGCGCGACCTGTGCGTGCCTTACTCAGCTCACGACGCAGTGCTTCAATTGCCTTTTTCATCAACTGTTCTGCTTTATCAAGCGTGTCCTTAACCATAGCACTATTCTCCTTTGACGATTGTACCGATTGATTCCCCCATAAGAACCTTCACTATATTCCCCGGTTGGGTCATATTGAAAACAATAATGGGGAGGTCGTTATCCATGCACAATGATGTTGCTGTTGCATCCATCACCTGCAACCCTTTTTGTAGCACATCTAAGTACGACAAAGAATCATACTTGACAGCTGAAGGATCTTTGGCCGGATCAGCATTATAAACACCATCAACCTTAGTTGCCTTAAGAATAACTTCAGCACCAATTTCCATTGCTCGCAAGCTCGCTGCCGTATCTGTGGTAAAATATGGATTACCCGTTCCTGCAGCAAAGATGACTACACGACCTTTTTCAAGATGACGTACCGCACGGCGACGTATATATGGTTCAGCTATCTCGCGCATTTCAATTGCCGACTGAACACGAGTTTTAACGCCAACGGTTTCGAGAGCATCTTGCAGCGCAAGACTATTCATTACTGTTGCCAACATACCCATGTAATCAGCACTTGCGCGATCCATACCAGCTGAAGATGCTGCTAAACCACGGAAGATATTACCACCACCGATCACCAGAGAAACTTGGATACCTAACGCTACAACATCACGAATCTCACCAGCAATTCCAGTGATTATCTCAGGGTCGATACCGTAACCATTGTTTCCAGCCAAGGCCTCACCACTGAGTTTGAGTAAAATCTTACGAAATGCAGGTTTAGCAACAATCATAGTCAGCCTACCTTTTTATGCCTACACCTGTGAGTCAAGGGCGAATAAAATCTACCGTCATTCGACTCACCGATTCAGGCTGTTTAATTACTTTGTAAGTGAAGCAACCTCAGCAGCGAAATCGTCAACACGTTTTTCAATACCCTCACCGAGCATGTAACGAGTGTAACCGGTCAATGTCACTTCAGCACCGATCTCTTTGCCTAGGTTTTCAAGAACCTTGTTGATCTTCTGATCAGGATCAATCACAAATGCTTGCTCGATCAGACAGATCTCACCGAAGAACTTATTGATTTGACCAACAATAATTTTATCGACTATGTTCTCAGGCTTGCCACTCTCAATCGCCTTGACACGCATGATCTCTTTTTCTTTTGCCACCACATCAGCGGGAACCTCATCACGACACAAATACTGAGGCGCTGCGGCGGCCACATGCATTGCTAATTGACGTGCGATGGTTGCAACAGCATCGTTAGGCTTTTCAGTTGTCAACTCAAGAACAACACCAATCTTACCGCCACCATGTACATAAGACTCAACAACGCCACTGGTTACTGCATGACGAGCAAAACGGCGAATATTAATATTTTCACCAATTGTTGAGATCTGATGGGTCAGCTCTTCTGCAACAGTACGATCTGTGTTAGGGAATGCCGCCTGTTGTAACGCATCCATATCAGCAGGAGCTGTTTCCGCAACAACCTGAGCAACACCACTAGCAAAACCACAAAATTCAGCGTTCTTAGCAACAAAGTCAGTTTCAGCATTAACTTCAACAATCACACCAACGGTGTTAGAACCGGCCGCTGCGATAGAACCTTCAGCAGCAACACGGTTAGACTTTTTAGCTGCCGCAGACAGACCTTTTTTACGCAAGAAATCAACAGCATCATCAATATTACCGTCAGTTTCAGTTAATGCCTTCTTACAATCCATCATCCCTGCGCCAGTTTTACCGCGAAGTTCTGCAACCATTGAAGCTGTAATTTTAGCCATGATCTTTATCTCCCTACCTGCTCATCAGTAAATGAGCCAAGTCATTTATACAAATCAAAAGTAAACCACTGTAAACGTGAAAAAAGCGACCAACATTGTGGTCGCTCTTAACCATACAATGAACTCGCCGTATTAAGCCTCTTTAGCTGCTACCTCAACTTCAGGAGCTACATCAGCACCTTCGTTGTCAGTTGCCGCTGCAGCCTCACGAGCTTGAATCCCCTCAAGTGTCGCTTCAGCCATACTTGAGACAAAGAGACGAATCGCACGAATCGCATCATCATTACCAGGGATGATATGATCAATCTCATCTGGATCACAGTTGGTATCAACAACAGCAACAACAGGAATACCAAGCTTCTTTGCTTCACAAACAGCAATCGCTTCTTTTTTTGGATCAATAACGAACATCGCACCAGGAAGTTTTGTCATCCCCTTGATACCACCAAGGTTTTTCTCAAGCTTAATTCTTTGACGCTCAAGTTGGAGACACTCTTTCTTGGTCAACAATTCAAAAGTTCCATCTTCGGCCATCGCTTCAATTTTCTTGAGACGATCGATGCTACCTTTAATTGTAGCGAAGTTTGTCAACATGCCACCTAACCAGCGGTTGTTAACAAAAAATTGGCCAGAACGTAGTGCTTCTTCACGAATGGTATCTTGAGCTTGCTTTTTAGTACCAACAAAAAGGATGCTATCGCCATTTTCAGCAACACCTTTAATGAAGTTACAAGCAGAACGGAAATAACGAACCGTTTTTTGTAGATCAATAATATAGATGCCGTTACGAGCACCAAAAATATAAGGTTTCATTTTTGGGTTCCAACGCTTGGTCTGGTGACCGAAGTGTACACCCGCTTCGAGCAGTTGCTTCATAGTAATCTTAGGCATTTTTATTTCCTCTCACTGTGGTTAATCGTCCGCTCCCAATTTGTATATGCTATACCGTCGTAATCCACCCAATGTGGACACCACACTTCGGCACATGGGAACGTGTGTCGTTGTTGACATATCGGGCCTTGATAACATAGCCCCATGGGCTTCGCAAGGAAAAAGAAAGCAGCGGTTTACATTTACATACGATCTGTACTACCATCCGCCCGTTATGACATCTTATCGAATCAAATCATATATAGCCCGCGAAGTGATAACCCCCTTTATTTTGGGAATTATTCTCTTCACATTCGTTCTGTTACTTAGTCGTTTACTAAAGTTAATTGAACTGATTGTAGATAAGGGCGTACCCTTTGCAGAAATATTTGCCATTTTTGCGTCATTGGTGCCATCTTTTTTTGTCATCACGGTGCCACTGTCTTTTCTACTAGCGATCATCATTGCATTTGGTCGTTTATCCGCCGACAGTGAAATTGTTGCCATGAAAGCGGCAGGGCTAAGTTTATATCACCTCGCTCAACCCGTGGTCATCCTCTCACTCTTTGTTTGCTTATTTACTGCGGGTTTGACTTTCTACGGCGAACCCTATGGACGTGCTAACTTGCGCCAACAGCTAATCGACATGGCGTTCAGCAAAGCTGCCGTTGCCGTCACCCCACAGGTTTTCAACGAAGAGATTGAAGGTTTGGTTCTTTACGCCAACAAAGTTGAACCTGAAACAGGTCAATTATCAGGCGTATTTATCTCCGATAATCGCATGGGAGCAACGCCATCGGTTATTACAGCGCGGCGTGGCTTGATCTATCCAGACAAAGTTGATGGCAAACTGTTGATGCACCTAGAGCAAGGCGCCATTCATCGGCTACAGCAGCAAAAAGATCAAGACAGCTATCAACTCGTTCATTTTGACCGCTACGACATCAACCTGTCTCTCTCAGATCAAGCGAGTAAGGGCGATGTAAAAGCCCTTAAGGCGCAAGAGATGACCACTGTACAACTGTTAAAACAGATCAAACAACCTGACGAAGAAAAAAAGTTAGATTATACTGTTGAACTTTTAGAACGAGCGATTTTACCTCTGTCACCGCTTATCTTTTCTCTGGTCGCCATCCCGCTAGGTATTCGCTCCCATCGCTCAAACAAAGGCGGCGGCTTTGCTGTTGCGTTATTTGTTTTCTTAACCTATTACCTACTACTATCAATGAGTAAAACAATGGTCATAGAAAACGGCTGGCCTCTTCTCGTCACCATGTTGAGCCCCACTGTTGTTTTCTTTTTGTTCAGTGGTGCTCTGCTTTATTTCGCCGCCAAAGAACAACAGATGCCAGGACAGAAGTTGATGGCAAAAATCATGGACAAAATTATAGTTCGCTATTTTTCTGGGAAAAAATAATTCTGTGACACTTATCAATCGTTACATACTGACCACTTTTACAAAAATTACCAGCTTATCCCTTGCAGCATTTGTCGGGATCTATCTACTGGTTGATTTCTTTGAAAAAGTGGATGACTTTCTCGAACACCAAGCTGCGGCACAGTACTACTTCACCTACTTCATCTGTAAAACGCCGCTCATCATCTCTCAAGTACTACCGTTAACAATTTTGATGGGTGTCTTTCTCACACTCGGTGGTTTGACTAAGAGCAACGAACTCACTGCCATTCGCGCTGGCGGAATCAGCATTTTTAAAGTCATTACGCCACTACTCATCGCGGCAACACTACTCTCTGGAGTAAACTTTGCTCTCAATGAATATCTCGTGCCCGCAGGAACCCGGACAGCAAATCATATCCTACGGACAGAGGTTAAGGGCAAAACAACCACTTTGACAAAACGTGACAATGTGTGGTTTAGAGACAACGACGCGCTCTACCATATCGATCTGGTTATCGCCGAAAAGAAACAACTTCACGGTGTAACCATGTATCAATTCGATCAGCAATTACAGATCACCAACAGAATTGATGCCGTTGATGCTATTTACCGTGACGAAAGCTGGAGGTCTACCTCTGCCACAGTACGTCAGTTTTCACCGACAACTCGCCAGCTCACCGCTGAAGACAACAGCACAGACCTGATTCTACCATTGAGTAAAGCACCTGAAGACTTCGGCACCAGTGCGGGCAAGAACGATGAGCTTAATTTTTCCCAACTGCGCCACCTGAGCCAGCGCATGCAACAGGAGGGTTTAGATGTAACCCGCTACCGTGTTGATATGTTTTCTCGCCTAGCGACCCCGTTAGCGTGTCTTATTATGGCCTTTGTCGCCATCCCTTTTGCATTACAAAAAAGTCGCAATGTAAATTTGGCTCTCGGCATCTCAATTAGCGTTCTTATTGGCGTAGCATTCTTCATCGTTCAATCGACGCTTATTGCTTTGGGTTACTCAGGAGCACTGCCACCATTTATCGCAGCATGGTCAGCGAACATCATCTTTTTGCTATTCGGCCTATTCCTTATCCTGTCAACTCGTGACTAACAACATGGCAACTCTTCTACTGGAAACAGTTGTGGCCAAAATCTTTTATCTGTAACTGCAGCGTCTCACGTCCGCGCCAACAGTTTAACGATAAAGTAAACAGTATATCAACGGGCTCACTTAACTCAGCGAAACGTTCGGCAAGGCCAAAAGCGATACACGGATGACTATAGCCATCCTGCTGAACCGACATACGCACATGCTTGTCAGCCACAATGGCTGGCTTTTGGGCCCGCACACCACGACACACCAATAGCGGCTCAGGATTACCGTTACCAAAAGGCGCTAGAGCTTGTATCTCATCGTATAATTTTCGGTCAATATCCTCGAGCAACACCTCAGCATCATAATGGCGAACAGGGATTAAATCCTCTTCGGCCAATTCCAGCTGCCCATAGTGCTCAAATGCAGCGGAAAATAACTCTATTGCTGCCTGATCAATGGATAACCCCGCCGCATATTGATGGCCACCATAACCAAGCAGATGCTCGCCGCAGTGTTGAAACCCTTTAAAAAGATGAAAACCGCGTATCGAACGTGCTGACCCCTTACCGCAGCCATTATCCAATGCGATCAACACCACTGGACGGTGAAATCGTTCAACCAGCCGACTGGCGACAATACCTATCACCCCAGCATGCCAACGGCTATCAGCTAACACAATCGTCCGCTGATCATCTAAAAGCTCGTCAGTAACACGTTCCAACGCTTGTTGCAGAACTTGACGTTCAATGGTTTGTCGTTGACCATTGAAACCATTTAGAGCCTCAGCCAAGCGATTAGCATGCTGCTCCTCACGACTGAGCAGCAACTCGACACCTAATGCAGCATCTTCCAAACGCCCAGCAGCGTTGAGCCGAGGCCCCAGCTTAAAGCCGACAACACCAGCACTCATCCGTTGGACAGCGGCAACATCCTTAAGAGCCTTAACCCCTATTCGCTCACCACGATCTAACAAACGCAATCCAACCTGTACCAGCACTCGATTAACGCCATGCAATGGCACAAGGTCAGCAATTGTTCCCATGGCAACCAGATCAAGAAGATAACGAATATCAGGCTCAGAAGTAGGTCCCTTACCTAACTGACGAAGAGATACAAGAGTGGGCAACCGGCAGGGTGTCTAACGGTTGATGATGATCTGTGATAATTAAATCGATACCTAATTGAGACGCAAGGGCCGCTTCATCAATGGCTGTGATACCGCAATCAACTGACAATAACAGGGTGACATTATCCTCATCAGCTTGGCGAATCGCTTGTTCTGATAAGCCATAGCCATCACGCATCCGCAATGGGATATGGTAGTCAACCTCGGCACCAAACAGAGTCAATGCTTCAACAAGGATCGCTGTCCCTGTAATGCCATCGACATCGTAATCGCCATGAACAGCCATCCGTTCACCTGCTTCAAGCGCAATAACCAGTCGTGCGACGGCCTGTTCCATCCCTGCGAGCAGAAAAGGATCGGGCAAAGATGACAACGATCCAGTTAAAAAGGAACTGGCTTCATCACAGTTGGCAATACCGCGTAGTGCCAACAGATGACACACCAAAGGTGAACGCTGCAAGGTGGTCGGCCACGCTGTGACATCTACACCATCAGCGATCGTTCTCTGTGCCCATCGTTGTTCTAAAACTGGTTTCATCACCCCTCCTACACCAAACAAAATAAGGCCGGAAAACCGGCCTTATTTTAATCATCTGTCATGTCAAACTACTGAATCACTGTGGCATCCGTGTATCAACACCAACACGCATTTGATCAAGTTCTCTCCGTACGCTCTCTGCACTTTCCCCTTGAGGGTCGCGTTGCAGATAACGATTCCATGCTTCGATAGCTTTGGGAGAATCATTGAGATCATAGCGATAGACAATACCAAGATTGTAAACACTGTGAATATGATTCGGATCAATATCAGCCGCACGACTAAAGTTTTCAACCGCCCGATCGTACCAACCCAAGCGACGAAACATCACCCCTTGATCAGTCAGAAGATCAACATCATTAGGATGCAATTCCAAAGCTTTACCATAGGCTTTGACCGCTTCCATAGGCTGACTGGCATCAAAATAATGGTGCGCTAATTGAACCCAAGCATTAAAGTTATTCGGCTCATTGGCCACAAGACTATTGAGAAGATCAAGCTGACTGTTGCCAGATATTGCTTGCTGAGCCGAAACCGCTTGCCCTGCAACCTGAACCGTCTGATTTTTCTTGGCGTCACCAATCACTAAACCGACAAGTAGTCCAGCAACAAATGCGACACCAGCGATCAACCATAATTCTTTATTTTTCATCAGCTTACCCTCTCGTTAGCCATCTCTATTGTGCCGAAGAAGATTCTTTTTTACGTGAATCCCACACAATCAGTAATGGACTCGCCACAAAGATCGAAGAATAAGTTCCGACTAATACGCCAACTAACAATGCAAAAGCAAAGTTATGAATCACGCCACCACCAAAAATGAACAGTGCTAAAACAACCAGCAATGTCGTTGTTGAGGTGAGAATGGTACGAGACAGTGTTTCGTTAATGCTGCGATTTACCGTAAAGGCAAAGCCTGAATCGATATGCTTACCCATGTTTTCACGAATACGGTCATAAACAATGATGGTATCGTTCAGTGAGTAACCAATGATCGCCAAAAAAGCGGCAATAATGGGCAGGTCAATCTCTTTACCGAACAACGAGAAAGCACCTAAAGTAAGCAGTACATCATGCAACAAAGCTAGAATCGCACCGACGGCGAAACGGAA
>NBLY01000127.1 GCA_002084665.1 Desulfobacteraceae bacterium 4572_35.2
GACACCATCGGTTTCTTCACCGTGGCCAATGAACAACAGCCGCACAATCGTTCGGCTGCGACCGTGAAGGTTGCTCCACGCAAGGCCCAGGCTGCGCCACAAGCAGCAACAAATCATGCTGGGCTGATGTTGGATATGGGCGGCAGAAGAGATAAGCTTGATGATGATTTTGAAGAGTATTGATAAGTTGTCCGCTCAGGTAAGCTAGCGATGATCGGCGACAAACCGCATCAATCAACAGATTGATGCGGTTCGTTTCACATTTCAGTTTGTTAGTTGAAGTTATAGAGAAATAATTTTGCCTATGGGCGTTGTGTACTAGAAAAAGATTGCAATGATAATGATGAGTTGTCTATTATAGGGATATTACTAATGTAATCTAATTTGTGTGCATCGTTGCGTTATTCTAGAATCGTATTAATTATCAGCGCTATACTGTGGAGTGCCTTCGTTGCCTATATTGGTTACAGCCAATATAGTGTTCAGAGGGAACTGGCTGTCGCGCAGGCCCGCTCTGAAGCGCGCGGTAGCTATAATAAAGATCTGGTTTATCGCCGCTGGATTGCAAAACATGGCGGAGTGTACGTTGCTGTAAATGATGACACGCCCTGGTTTATCGCCGCTGGATTGCAAAACATGGCGGAGTGTACGTTGCTGTAAATGATGACACGCCACCTAACCCCTATCTGCAACATCTGCTCAATCGCGACATAGTAACTGAGCAGGGGCAGAAACTGACCCTGATAAATCCCGCCTATATGACCCGTCAGGTTTACGAGTTAGCAGCCCAACAATATGGCGCACAGGGCCATATTACCAGCTTGAAACCACTGCGGCCGCAAAATGCCCCCGATGAATGGGAAAAACAGTGCCTTGAAATATTTACATCCAACAGCGCAGAGATCTACAGCATAGAAACAATTGATCATGCGGAGTATCTACGCCTGATCTACCCTATGATCACAGAACAACGCTGCCTTAAATGTCATGCACATCAAGGGTACAGCGTGGGTGATATTCGTGGTGGCATAAGTGTTTCGTACTCTGTTTGATGAAGCAGAAAACGGTTACGATCTACTCGATTTTAACACTGGCGAGATTGTCGATTGCAATCAATCTTTTGCCGATTTGGTCGGTAGACCTATTTCGGAATTGATCGGGCAATCGCATACGATAGTCCATCCGCCTGCACACCTGCGTGATAATGTAGCGGAATCGTTTGTTCAGGTGAGCAACAGCCCTGACGGAACGCTGGTGGTGACTCAATTTGTTACCCCAGAAGGTGTAGTGCGCGATGTTGAGATCAGGGCCCAACAAATTTGCATTGATGGTCGCCAGTTGATCTTTGGCAGCATTCAGGATATAACGCAGCGCAAAATTCAGGACGATATATTACAGCGGTTATCGCAGGCTGTTGAACAAAGCCCAGTTGCCCACATATTGGCAGATACACTGGGAAATATTGAACAGGTAAACCCCAAATTTACTCAGATGACCGGTTATACCTTTGACGAGGTAAAAGGGCAACAGCTTGATTTTATTGGCTCTTCAAGTGAGACTAGCACTGGTTGTACTTTTGATCGTCAAGTAATTTTATCGGACACTGAATGGCGTTGCGAGTTAGCCAGCAAACGCAAAGATGGCACCACGTTCTGGGAAAATATCTCTGTTTCACCGGTTCGTGATGATCAGGGAACCATAAAACATTATCTGGTGATTAGGGAAGATATAACAAAACACAAGCGTGATGCCGAAAAGATGGAGTTGCTGACGCACTACGATGACCTAACCGGCTTGCCAAATCTAACTCTGGCTAAAATTCATCTTCATCACCTGATGGTTAATGTTCAACAACATAATAATATGCTGGCTGTGTTGCTGGTTGATCTGGATCATTTTAGAAAATTCAATGAACTGTACGGCTATGAATTTGGTGATGGATTGTTGCAGCGTATCAGCCAGGATCTGCAATCATGTGTTTGACCAGTTGCGTAAGCCATTAACGCTACATAGCAAAACCATATATTGCTCATGCAGTATCGGCATCGCTCTGTTTCCTGACGATGGCAACGATGTTAGCGATTTGATGAAGAACGTTGAGATGGCGATGTTTTGTGCCAAGGAGAAAGGGCGCAACCGCTATCACTATTATGCTGCCGCATTGAATAGCGCTGCAGAAAAACGCTATCAGTTAGAGGAGGGGATTCGCAACGCTTTAAAGTGCGATCTTTTTCATCTCAATTATCAACCTCAAATTGATACAGTAACGGAAACAATTAACGGTTTTGAAACCTTGCTGCGCTGGAACGATCCTGAGCTGGGTTTTGTGTCGCCGGGCGATTTTATCCCCGTAGCTGAAGAGACCGATCTGATCCTCGATATTGATAAGTGGGTGCTGCGTAAGGCATGTAGTCAATGGATGGAATGGCACCAAAAAGGGTTGAAACCAGTACGGATGGCGATTAATATCTCTGGTCGCCAGTTCAAGCAACTCGATTTTATCGCCACAGTGACCAGCGTTTTACAACAAACTGGGATGCCGGCGCAGTGGTTATGATTTTATCTTTGGTACAACATTTAGAATTACATACCGTGGCAGAGGGGGTAGAGCTGGATGAGCAGAAAGAATTTTTACAGCAGCATAAGTGCCCAACCATGCAAGGATACCTTTTTAGTCGGCCATTGCCAGCAGCGGAGTTGGAGGTATTGTTGTCCTAAATAAAACTGTAGCCTGCCGGTGAATAAAAGTGCTGTGGTTCGGTTCCCTCACCGCAGCCTACTGTATTGAAGTTGTTCTCGTTAGGGTAACTGTAAGATGCTGTAAGCGGTTATGGGCGTTTTTGGTCTTTAAACTACCAGTTGGCTAGCAACTAAAACTTGCCAAACTCGTCATCATCTAGGGCAATAGTTTGACGGCTTTTCGCCGTCGCAATAGTTTGACGGCTTTTCGCCGTCGTATCGCCCCAGCCGTTTGTTGCTGGCCTGGCCGGTGCTGGTCTAGCCGGTGCTGCTGGCTGATAACTGACCTGCTGCTGCTGTTGTTGTTGTATGATCTGACCTTTGAGTTGGAAACGTTTCAGCATGTTAAGCAGCTCGAGATTCCGCCAAAGATCGATTCAAGTGATTCGGCGGTTTGGTTAGCAATCTGCGAACCGTTGTTGGTTTTATGGACTGAGCCTTCGATCAATTCAGCAGTCTCACTGGCTGCTTTGGCACTGCGTGCCGCCAAATTTCGTACCTCTTCTGCGACAACAGCGAACCCTTTACCGTGTTGACCAGCGCGTGCTGCTTCGACTGCAGCGTTGAGTGCCAGCAGGTTAGTTTGGAAGGCAATTTCATCAATAACCTTAATGATCTTGTTGATGCTTTGACCTGCTGCGCTAATTTCGCCCATGGCCGCGACCATCTGCTCCATACACGTTTTTCCCTCTTCGCTCGCCCGTTTTGCTTCACTTGAAAGGGTATTGACCTGATTTGCGTTGTCAGCGTTGAGCTCGGTCTGGCTTGACATCTCGCTTAGAGATGCTGAAATTTCTTCAAGTGACGCTGCCGATTCGGTAACTCCCTGTGAAAGTGCTTGGGCAGACTCGGATACTTGGTCTGAACCAGATAAAACTTGATTGGAACTTGTCTGTACTTGATTTAAGGCAATATTGACGCTTTCAATCATCTGGTTGATCGCTTTGAAGATCACGTCTTGATCGGAACGTTCTTGAAGGCTAATGACCCAGTTACCGTTAGCCATTGCGCCAACAGCTTCAGCCTCGGCACGTTGCGACTTGGTGAGTGCTTCAATTCCACGAGCCAAGTCACCGATCTCATCTTGACGGGTAATGAAGTTTGGTGGAACTTCACGAGAAATGTCGCCATCTTCAGCAATTTTAAGCAGATGACGTATCGTTTTTGTGAGTGGTTTAATGATTCCGCTGGCTAAGCCAACGCCAATTAATGTGGCAATAATCAATATGATTATTCCAAGCCAAATACCATGCCACATGGCAGCTTCAGCTGGTGCCATAACTGCATCCATTGGGATAACGACAAAGAACGACCACGGTGTTTTAGCTTTGCCAACGACAATTGGGGCGAAAAATTTGTATGAGATCTCGCCCGTGCTTACGTTGGTATCGAAAAAGCCATATCCGTCTTGCGTCAATCGATTTGTGTTTAATGCCTCAAGGTCTCTTTCATTTGAGGGGATTTTTTTGCCAATTAATTCCTTATTGGGATGGGCAATCAAAGTGTTGTCGTAAGCAATGATGCCAGCATAACCGTATTTGTTTTGATATGGCTTGATGGTGCTGACAAAATCAGCTATTTGATCGAGCAGAAGATCGGTAGTGCCAATCCCTTTGAAAATGCCATTTTCAATGATTGGCACCGTGAGGGTGGTCATCAAGTAGGTTTCACCACCAGCCTCATAGCTGTATGGATTGATAAGCTGTTCTTCATGGGTGTTTTTTGCCAATGAATAGTATTCATCGCCATGGTAATCGCCAGACAGTGGTTCTACGACAACTTTGCCGTTAACCTTGTAGAAGTATGGGATAAAGTGGCCTTCAGCATTGTGAAATGGAGCATTGATGAAATTAGCATCGTTGCCATCAAAAGCGTTTGGCTCCCAATCGGTGCAGGCACCAAAAACCAGATTGTCATTTTCAACGATCGTTTTGATCTGTTTAATTACCGCGCTACGGTCAGGATTAGCTAACTGGGATGCTCCTTGAGCGATGAAGGCAACAGAGCGTGAAATTTCCATAGCTCGCTCCAGCGATATCTCAACCTTGTTAGCATAGCGCCAGGCTGATTCACGGGCAGTTTCTATGGCCTGTTCTTGTGCCACCTTACGAGTTTCAATCACATTTGGAACTAAGATTGAAATTAGTGTCAAAAAAGATAAACCGCAGATGACGAGTGGCAGTTTATATTTTAGTTTAAGATTGTTAAACATTAGAAGATCCTTCCTGAGCAGTGTGGGTTAATTAATTGTGCGCATCGCGCTAACTTTATATAGTCAGTCAAACGGTAGATGTTAGAATCCACGTGTAAGATTTGCCAGAATTTAGTTGCCTCACAGTGTACAGCGAAGCACTATGAACACCAACTAG
>NBLY01000033.1 GCA_002084665.1 Desulfobacteraceae bacterium 4572_35.2
CTTGGATGCCCCCATGGAAAAATGCCGCAACTGTAGGCTAAAAGAAGCCGCTGTGGTGAGAGATCACCACCGACGGCAAGTAGGCCATCATCTTCAGCCAGATAGGGGGCGGGGAAAATTAATTGTTGATCAAGAGCAAAGATGGCCATAATCGATTATTTTTTATTTGTACTGAAACGGAAGGTCAAACTGTCATGACGGCAACCAATCTGCGCCTGACCCCCGTGAGTGAGTGGGCCGAATAGGATCGCTTCGGCCAGTGGGTCGCTAAGTTCTTCTTGAATAAGGCGGCTCAATGGGCGGGCACCAAATTTGGGGTCGAAGCCATGTTTGGCAAAATAGTTTCGCGCTGCTGGACTTAAGTGTAGTCTGACATTGTTTTCATCTAACCGTTGTTGAAGTTCGGCAACGAATTTATCAACAATGTTGCGAATGTCGTCTGCTGCCTAAGGCTTGGTCGGGGCTTCCACCTGAGAAACTCCCCTCTGCATTAAAGCCGATGAGGGTGCTGCTCATCTCTCGTGCTCCTGCATTGCTGGTCATAATTAAGATGACATTGCGAAAGTCAGCTGTTTTGCCGTTGTTATCCGTTAAACTGCCATGATCCATGATCTGCAATAAAATGTTGAATAGATCGGGGTGGGCTTTTTCGATCTCATCAAGCAGCAGGACGGTGTGTGGTTTTTTGCTGATGGCATCGGTTAGCAACCCTCCTTGATCAAAACCGACATAGCCCGGAGGAGCGCCGATGAGTCGGGCTACGGAATGCTTCTCCATGTATTCACTCATGTCAAAGCGGCTAAATGCGATGCCGAGTTGCGCAGCAAGTTGACGAGCTACTTCTGTTTTGCCTACCCCCGTAGGGCCAGCAAATAAAAACGAACCGATGGGATGTTCTGGATGACCCAGCCCAGCTCGTGAGCGGATGATTGATCGTGTAATGAGCTGCAACGCTTTATCTTGGCCAAAGACTTTGCCCTTTAGCCGTTTTTCGAGAGTGTTAAGGTTTTTGCGGTCGTCACGCGAAACTGAACGTGGCGGGATCTGGGCCATCTCGGCGACAACAGATTCGATATCTGCAACTTTAATTGTTTTCCGCTTCGTCTGCTGAGTTCTCAGCCGCGCACCAATCTCGTCAATGAGGTCGATGGCTTTATCGGGAAGGTGGCGATGGGTCAAGTAGCGATTAGATAACTCGGCTGCCGCACGCAGCACGTCATCACTGTAGCGGATATTATGGTAGCTCTCGTAGTGTTGCTTAAGCCCTTTGAGGATCTCGATGGTTTCTTCAACACTTGGTTCGTGTACGTCAATTTTTTGAAAACGACGCGACAGGGCACGATCTTTTTCAAAAAGTGATTTGTACTCATCATAGGTCGTGGCGCCGATACAGCGGATCTCTCCCGAAGCTAAGGCAGGTTTTAGCAGGTTGGATACGTCCATCGTGCCACTACCTGTCGCCCCCGCGCCAATTATGGTGTGGATCTCATCAATGAAAAGAATTGGTTTATCTTTTTCGCTGAGCTCAAGCAGCACGGCCTTAAGGCGTTCTTCGAAGTCACCACGGAATTTTGTTCCAGCAATCAGTGCACCCATATCGAGAGCAAATATGTCGGTGTCTTTGATGAAGGCCGGCACTTCACCGTTAATAAGCATGGTAGCGAGGCCTTCGGCAAGGGCTGTTTTGCCAGTGCCGGGCTCTCCAACTAGAATAGGATTGTTTTTACGTCGCCGACAAAGAACCTGTAGGGTGCGTTGCAGTTCCGCCTTGCGGCCTATAAGTGGGTCAATTTGCCCCTGTTTGGCTCGTTGGCGTAGATCTGTGGTGTAGCTTTCGAGTGCTGTTTTCTTGGTTGGAGTAGGCTGGTCGGCGGCATCTTCTGCCGCAGTTTCAGCGCGCGGCTGTACGTGGGGGTGTTTTGTAGTGCCATGTGAGATATAATTGAGCACATCCAGCCGTGATACTCCTTGGTTGATAAGTAGCTGGGCCGTATGAGCTTGCTCTTCCGCTAAGATCGACACCAAAAGATCACCTGAGTTGACGCTCTCTTTTCCTGCTGCTGAACAGTGGGAGATGGCATCTTGCAAGATTCGTTGTAGGGCTACAGTTTGTTCAGGGATCTCATCATTCAACAATTCGATCTCATCAATACATTCAACCTGAGTGGTGAAGTAATCATTTAAAGTGTCGCGCAGAGAGTCAATCTGACCGCCACAGCTGATCAGGATCTGTTTAGATTCGTCAGCGTAGAGCATGGCATAGAGTAGGTGCTCCGTCATGAGGTATTCATGCTGACGGCGTTTAGCCTCTTGCACGGCGAGTGAAAATATGATTTGGACGTTTTTTGTGAATGTCACGAAACAATTCTTTCTATCAGCTGCAATGGCGAATACTGTTGCGGCGCCGATGTAGATTTTTTGTTAGGCTCTGTCAAGACTGCAACGTAATGGATATCCTGACTCTTTGGCATAGCGGTGAGCTTGAGTTATCTTTGTTTCAGCAACCTCGTGTGGGTAGCAGCCGCAAGTTGCTTGCCCTTCGGTATGGATGGTCAACATAAGGTGAGCGGCATCGCGAGGCGTTTTACGGAAAACTTTTCCCAATAGTTCGATAACAAACTCCATGGTGGTATAATCATCATTATGCATAATGACATAAAAGCGAGGTGGCGGGGTGGTTTTGTCTTGCCCTATCGTAGAGCTACTGGGAGTACCTTTGATTTTGGTTGTCATGATCGAACCTTCCTAAAGTGCTTTTTTACTCGTAATGTGGGTTGTAAACTGTTTTGGCAAGAGCTTTTTCTGTGATTTGCCTTGTGCTACGAAAAGCTAGTATATTTTTTTTTGTCCAACAATTCAATGATGGTGAATGATGGTGGAATAAATTAGTTCTTGTGGCACTGGTCGGGCTGAGTTTTGCTGTGTTTGGTGAAAAGGGCGCGTTGCGTTTACATCAGGTACGTCAGCATCAAGCTCAGTTGATGGCGCAGGTACAGCAGCTCAATGTGAGTAATCTTCTGTTGCGCAATGAGGTTACAGCACTACAAACTGATGACCGTTATCTGGAGCAGGTTGCTCGTGGACAGCTAAGTTTTGTTCGCGATGGGGAGTTGGTGTATCAGTTTTTACCACGATCACGTTAATTTTTTTAGAAATGTTGATAATCACTTTTTGATAGGGGCGCTGTGGTGTCCCCTTATGATGACCAAACCCTCGTTTCCGGTGAGATGCCAGAATTTACTCTGGAAATTCCCGGTCGTACAGATCATGGTGATTTTGCTGTTAATGTCGCAATGATGCTAGCTCGTGCTGAGAAGAAGGCGCCACGTAAAATAGCTGAAATTTTGTTAGAGAAATTGAAACAACAGCACGACCTGTGGGAACGTGTCGAAATTGCCGGACCGGGATTCATCAATTTTTTTCTCCCGGCTCAAAGCTGGTATGCCATTCTTGGTGATGTCTACGCTCGGGGCGACTCTTTTGGCAAGAGTCGCGTCGGTGAAGGTCGTCGGGTGCAGGTTGAGTTTGTCAGTGCTAATCCAACGGGGCCACTTCATATCGGTCATGGTCGTGGGGCTGCAACAGGCGATGCCGTTGCCTCGGTGTTGCAAGAGGCTGGTTTTGAGGTTCAGCGTGAGTATTATATCAATGACGCTGGCAACCAGATGGATACTCTGGGCCGCTCAATATTTTTACGTTACAGTCAGCTCTTTGGTCGCGATATTGAATTTCCTGAGGATTGTTATCAAGGTGATTATGTCAAAACCATTGCCCTTGAGGCACAGCAGCAACATGGCGACTCTTTTTTGAACTGCCCCGAGCAAGAAGCGATTGCACACTTTTCCCAATCTGGCGGTGATGCAATACGTGCTGGTATTGCTGATGACTTGACGTCCTTCGGTATCACTTTTGACAACTGGTATAGTGAACAAACTCTTTATGATCGCGAATTGGTCAAGGCGGGTATTGAAGCCCTGACTCGTGATGGCTATACCTATGAACTAGACGGTGCAATTTGGTTCCGTACGACCGATTTCGGTGATGATAAAGACCGCGTTTTGATCCGCTCTGGGTCGCAACCCTGAAGATCTACAGATCGTTTTGGTCCAGTTGGTCAATTTGCTTCGTGAGGGTGAGCAGGTTGCAATGAGTACTCGCTCGGGTAAGTTTGTTACCTTGAAGGAGGTGATCGATGAAGTTGGTAGTGATGCTTGTCGTTTTTTCTTCTTAATGCGTCGCTCCGATAGTCCGTTGGATTTCGATCTTGAATTGGCAAAAAAACAAAGTACCGAGAATCCGGTATTTTATGTTCAATATGCGCATGCTCGTGTGTGTAGCATAAATCGTAATGCCCAGGATGTTGGTTTGACTGTACCAACCACAGCAGCAGTGCAGCTTGACACCTTGACGTTGGCCGATGAACTTGCTTTGGCGAAGATGTTGTCACGTTACCCCGAGGTCATTGCCGGTGCCGCCCTTCAGCATGAACCGCACCGTGTTACCTTTTACTTGCAGGAACTTGCCGCTAAGTTTCATAGTTATTATAACCAGCACCGCGTTATTGTTGATGATGATGTCGCAACCAGTGAGGCCCGTTTGTATTTGGTCAATGCGGTGAAAATTGTCATCCACAATGCGCTACGTGTTCTGGGCGTGTCATCACCAGAGAAGATGTAGTGAGCCGGGAGAAGAATTATGAGCCAGTCTGAATATTCAAGATCGGCTTTTTCGCTGGGGATTTTTGTCGGTAAGCAGCGGCAGTAAGCAGCGGCAGAAAATTGCTGGAGATGACGAGTCTGGTGCTCCTGTTACCCATCACGTGGCTTCAAAGCCGGATACTGTTGTTGACGAGGTTTTGGTTGCCCTGCCCAAGAAAGGTGTTGCCGCATCGGCGCTAGTCTTGTCGGTGGACGAAGAGGCAAGTGTTGAAGCGGTCGTTGCGGCTCAGACTGCTGTTGTATCTGTTGAGGCGGTTGTCTCGCAGCAGGTCGATGATCCTTTAGCGCAGCTTGCCACTTCTGTTGTAAAGTCTCCATTAGGTAGTGGGCTAAATTCAACGCCAGTTATGGCTAAGGTGGCTGATTCTGCCGTGATACCCGCAGTGGTTGAGTCGCCGACGGTTGCACCTGTGGTTCAACCGCAGGTGATGACTAGCCCTGTTGCAAGTGTCAGCTCCGCGCCTGGAACCGTGGTCTATGTTGTTCAGGTCGGTTCGTTTAAAAAACGTGTTGATGCAGAAAAGGTCCAGCTTAAATTACAAAAGGACTACTCAGTGTTGGTGCGAAATGTTGATCTTGGTGCAAGGGGGATCTGGTTCCGTGTTCTGGTTGGCACCTCTTCAACAAAGAGGGGCCGTACAATTAAAGGAACAATTACAGTCGCGCTATAAGATGTCAGGATTTGTTAAGAAAACAACTTTGTAGGATGCTTTAAATCAATTCCCTTGGTCTGTTTTTCTGAAAGTTTTTTGTTTGTTTTTTTGCTTTAAATCAATTCCCTTGGTCTGTTTTTCTGAAAGTTTTTTGTTTGTTTTTTTGTCTTGACTTTGTCGGGCGAAAGACGTAAGTTTCGTTTCGCTTTGACGCGGGGTGGAGCAGTTTGGTAGCTCGTCGGGCTCATAACCCGAAGGTCGGAGGTTCAAATCCTTCCCCCGCAACCAAAACAACAAGATCAGATGCGTGAGCCTCTGGTTGTACATACAAGTTTGGCGGTATAGCTCAGTTGGTTAGAGCATGCGGCTCATATCCGCAGTGTCCGGAGTTCGAATCTCTGTACCGCCACCAATTAAGCCCCTTCAGTCAATGGAGGGGCTTTTTTATTGATTTAATAACGGGAGGGTTGCGTGAACAACAAAAGCGAAATGGAAAAGCTGCTGGCGTTGTCTTTACGTGATCATAGTTTGATCCCTGATGGTTGCCATGTTTTGGTTGCCGTTTCTGGTGGCGTTGATTCCGTTAGTCTGCTGTTCGCTCTAATCTCACTCTCTAAGCAGTTTTCTCGCTTCCGTATCTCAGTTGCCCATCTTGATCATGGTCTGCGTGCCACCAGTGCACAGGACGCTAATTTCGTTCGCCGATTATGCGGTGATTGGCGGCTGGCTTGCCATGTCGACAGGGTCGATGTGGAGAGTTTGGCTTGCCGATCTGGTTGTGGTGTTGAAGAGGCAGGGCGTAATGCTCGGCGCGCTTTTTTGCAACGGATTGCTAGCGAGCAGGGCTGTGAACGGATCGCGTTAGCGCATCACATGGATGATCAGGCCGAAACTGTTTTGTTGAGAATGACTCGTGGTAGTGCTGTCTCGGGACTTGCGGCAATGGCGTGGCAGCAAGGTGAATTTATCCGACCATTGTTGAACGTGAGCAGAAGTTTGATAGACGACTATCTGCAGCACAATAAACTTCCTTTTGTCGAAGATAGCAGTAATGCTGAGGTGAAATATTCACGCAATCGGATAAGGCATGAGGTGGTCCCTGCTCTGCGGAAAATAAACCCACAGGTGTCCTTGCAGTTGTACCGTTTGGCGCAACGAGTATCCTTAGAAGAATCGTTTTGGCAGCAGCAGGTTTCTGCCGTACTTGATGATTGTGTTGTTTGCCGTGGCGGAGAGCTGCGCTTGTCTTGCGCTGAGGTAGGTTCGTTGCATCAAGCGTTAAGGCTACGGGTGGTTCGTGAATGTTTAAAGCGCGTTCGTGGTGACCTGCGTGGTATTGAGTCGATCCATATTGAACTCGTCGACGGCCTTTTGACCTCAGCGCGGCCGCAACTGCAGTTAGATCTGCCTAACGCTTGGGTGGCTCGTCGCTATGAGGCGCTGGTATTTCGTGTTGAGGCTCCTGAAGCAGCTACCCCTTTTCAGCTCAGTATTTCAGGTCCAGGGACCTACCGCTTGCCTAATGGTTACACTTTAGCGGTGGCTATTAGCGAAATTGCAATTGGGGAGTCGCGGTCGCGAGTGGAGTTCGATGCCGATAGGGTCGTTTTTCCGCTGCAGGTACGTACTTTCCGAGCTGGTGATAAGATATCGTGTGTTGGGATGGCTGGGCGAAAAAAGATTAACGATATTTTTGCTGAAAAGTGTCTGGAGCAAGAGGATCGGGCTCGTTCGTTAGTGTTGGAAAGTGTGAATGTGGTGTTGTGGTTGTTGGGAGTTCGGCGCTGCGGCGAATGCTGCGTGGATGACAAAACAGCCCGCGTTTTGACCCTCTCGATATCTACAATTGATACGTAAAATATAATTGAGAAAACACAGTCTCTATGGTAATTTGAGGCTTGTCTAATTACTGTGAGTTTGTCCCTAATGCTGCAAGTGTTGGGAATGAAGTTGTCCTTTGGGAGGAAACGTGAATCAGTTTTATAAAAATATCGCTTTATGGCTTGTGATCTTCTTGGTCATGATTTTGTTGTTTAATATGATGACGCAACAAGATCAGCCTAAAGAGTCTGTGAGTTATACCGTGTTTATGAGTGCTCTCGATGATGGTCGGGTGCAGGAAGTCGTTATTCAAGGGTCTAATATTGAGGGTGTTTATAGCGATGGCACTCACTTCAAAACATTTTCCCCGTCTGACCCTAATTTGATCTCAGAGCTGCGTGAACGCAACATTGTGATTGAAGCTCGCCCTGAAGAGGATCGAAGCTTTTGGATGACCATGTTAGTTTCATGGGGGCCGATCTTGTTGCTGATTGCTGTTTGGATCTTCTTTATGCGCCAAATGCAAGGTGGTGGCGGCAAGGCGATGAACTTCGGTAAGAGCCGTGCCCGTTTACTGTCTGATACGCAAGGGATGGTAACCTTCAAGGATGTTGCCGGAGTTGATGAAGCCAAAGAGGAGTTAGAGGAGATCGTTTCCTTTTTAAAGGATCCAAAGAAATTTACTCGTCTCGGTGGCCGCATTCCGAAAGGTGTCTTGCTTGTCGGGTCACCCGGTACAGGTAAAACACTTTTAGCTCGTGCCATCGCTGGTGAAGCGGATGTGCCATTCTTTACCATCTCAGGTTCAGACTTCGTTGAGATGTTTGTCGGTGTTGGTGCAAGCCGTGTTCGTGACCTGTTTGCTCAAGGCAAGAAGAACGCGCCGTGCATTATCTTTATTGATGAGATTGATGCTGTTGGCCGTCATCGTGGTGCTGGTCTTGGTGGTGGACATGATGAGCGAGAGCAGACACTCAATCAGTTGCTGGTTGAGATGGATGGTTTTGAGTCCAATGAGGGTGTTATATTAATCGCGGCGACAAATCGTCCCGATGTTTTAGACCCCGCGTTGCTTCGTCCGGGTCGCTTTGACCGTCAAGTTGTTGTGCCGCGACCAGATATTAAGGGGCGAACAACTATCCTTGAAGTTCATTCAAGCAAAGTTCCGATGGCAGATAGCGTGAACTTGGAAGTTGTCGCTAAAGGAACGCCCGGTTTTTCAGGTGCTGATCTAGCCAATCTTATCAATGAAGCGGCTCTTTTAGCTGCACGAGCGGATAAAGATTTGGTTGGTATGGAAGATCTTGAATCTGCCAAAGATAAAGTGATGATGGGCGCAGAACGGCGCTCGATGGTGATCACTGAAGAGGAAAAAAAGGTTACTGCTTATCATGAAGCTGGGCATGCACTTGTTGCTATGATGATTCCTGAAGCTGACCCAGTCCATAAGGTTTCAATTATTCCTCGTGGTCGTGCTTTAGGTGTGACAATGTATCTGCCAACCGAAGAAAAATATAGTCAGACAAAAGAGGGGCTGCTTATCTCAATGTGCGCTCTGCTCGGTGGTCGTGCTGCGGAAGAGATCTTCTTGGGCAATATCACCACTGGGGCGAGTAATGATATTGATCGGGTCAGCAGCTTAGCTCACAAGATGGTCTGTGAGTGGGGTATGAGTGATAAGCTTGGTACTGTATCTTTTGGTGAGAAAGAGGGTGAAGTTTTCCTCGGTAAAGATATGGGCCATACGAAAAATTATAGTGAGGCAACGGCGCAGATTATTGATGAAGAGGTGAGCCGTCTTGTTTCAGAGTCCTACGCGAGAACTCAACAAATTTTACGTGATAATGGTGAGATTCTTGAGCAGATGGCACAAGAATTACTCGAAAAAGAAACAATTGACGCGCAAGATATTGCTCGAATTATGGCTGATCATACAGATGTTGAAGCGTCTGAACCTGTCGCCGATGCGTCTGAACCTGTTGCTGCCGCAGAGGTTGATGCGTAGGTGGGGCGTTTTGATCTACGAGTCTTAGCCTTGGAGAGCGAAGCACAGGTGGTGTCGGCAATGACCGCGCTTGGTGTTGATCCCGTTGGTATTAAAAAGATGGTGAGTAAAGCGCAAAGTCTGAATGTTTTGATTGAAGCAGTGCCTTGCGGCCCTGCCAATATTATTAAACAAGAGATGTTGGCGATAGGGGCTGATGCAGCTGTAGCTCGCGGTTCGGTTACCTGCAGTCGCTCACAAACTGATGTTCTGTTGATGGGCACAAGAAAACAGTTGCACGCTCTCGTGCAACGGTTGCCATACCAGCCTTTTGGTCTTACAACCGTTGCACAGCAGTTACACACGTTGTTGGCTCACTATGATGTGTATCCAACCTATCTAGCTGGCAGGGATTGCCGACTGCAACTGGATCGTCCTCAGGTGATGGGGATCATTAATGTCACCCCTGATTCTTTTTATGATGGGGGTATGAGCTGCACCATTGATGATGCACTACGTCAAGCTGAGGTACAGGTGGCTGCTGGGGCTGACATCCTTGATGTCGGTGGTGAAAGTACTCGGCCTGGCTCATTGAGTGTTGCCGCGCAAACTGAGCGTGATCGCGTTGTTCCTGTTGTCGAGGCGATACGAAGTCGTTTTACCATACCGATTTCGGTCGATACCACAAAAGCTTCTGTTGCTCAGGCTGCACTGGCGTGTGGTGCGAATTTCGTTAATGATATCAGTGGTTTAACCTTTGATTCCACCATGGCACACGTAGTTGCTCAAAGCGGAGCAGGTCTCTTTGTCATGCATACCCGTGGTCTCCCTAACGTGATGCAGGAGGATACTCAGTATCAAGACCTTGTTGCTGAGGTTGTTTCGAGGTTACGCCACTCTACAAATCTAGCCCTTGATGCAGGTGTTTTAATCGATAAAATTTCAATTGATCCGGGTATCGGCTTTGGAAAATCCGTAGGCGGTAACCTTGAAATTTTAAAACGTTTGTCAGAATTGCGCGGTCTTGGCTATCCAGTTTTACTAGGGACTTCGCGTAAAAGCTTTATTGGTAATATCCTAAATCAACCACAACCTGAACAACGTCTCAATGGTTCATTAGCAACTGTCAGCGTGGCCGTGGCACGAGGTGTTCAATTGTTTCGGGTCCATGATGTTGAAGCAACTCGCCAAGTGGCTGATATGGCATGGGCGATGACCGCACATTGTTAATACAATAATTTTCCAATCGTATTAGAGAGTCGTGTATGGGGATGATCGATGAGATGATGAAAGACTTTAGGTGGCTGCTTGATGTGCTTGATATCGCCTTGGTTGCCTTTATCATTTATCGGATAATTCTACTCATTAAAGGGACTCGTGCAGTGCAAATGATGCTCGGTCTGGCTGTTATCCTTGCTGTGTATGTTGCTTCCCAGATAACAGGACTCTATACCCTTCAGTGGATTCTTGACAATTTCATCACCTCAATAGTCCTCGTCGTCGTTGTTATTTTTCAAAGTGATATACGCCGTGCGCTGATGCATGTTGGCCGACAGCGATCTTTCTGCCGCGCTCGCCTATCCATGATGGCGCGGTGGTGCTGCAACATGGTCGTTTAAAAAAAGCGGGTTGTTTTTTACCGTTGTCGCAAAACCCAGATATAAGTAAAAACCTTGGAACGCGACATCGTGCCGCAATTGGACTTACTGAAGTTATTGATGCGGTTGCTATTGTCGTTTCGGAAGAGACGGGTAAAATTTCAGTTGTTGTTGGTGGCCGTATGACTCGTGATCTTGATTCAACTTCATTGCGGAGAATTTTAACCCGTTTACTTGACCCAGGTCGCAAATCATAGGAGCGGTTTAAATGATGTTTCAATTGATTGTACGGAACTGGGGCCTTAAGCTGTTGTCGTTAACGTTTGCGCTGTTGTTATGGTTGTTCGTTATGGGCGAACAAAAAGCTGAAGTTGGTTATACGGTTCCCTTAGAATTGAAAAATCTGCCTGTCGGCCTTGTTGTTGCCAACGAAGTTCCCAGTTTGGTCGACGTGCGTATTAGTGGCCCGCGAACATTATTGAGCAATATTCAGTCTTCAGCATTGAGTATGTCAGTTGATTTGCAGGGATTGCAGGCGGGGTTAACAACCTTCAAGCGCCTTGATCAAAATTTAAATATTCCCAGCGCTCTCCGCGTGTCACGTTTATCCCCGTCGTACGTTGAAGTGAAGCTTGAGCGAATACGCCAAAAAAATGTTCCGGTACGAGTGACATTTAACGGTCAGTTAGCCAACGGTGCCACGTTAGAATCTGTTGTCGTCCGTCCTGAATCGGTAATGATTGAGGGCGCTGAAAGTGAGGTTAAGGATGTTGACAGTGTTGAAACTGAAGCCATTGATGTCACGTTAGTGCAAGAAAGTTTTACCCTTACGTTGCCGATAGAATATCGTGGAACCTACACCGAATTGAAAGATCAAAAAACCGTCGAGGTGGAAGTGGTTATTTTGAACTCTAACTCGACTGACATCGGTTTACCTGAAGTTGGTGCTGAGGTTGTACCCCAAGAGAGTACGCATAATAATTAACAGGCTGGGTGGACAATTCAGCTTTATTTGAAAGATATTTTTTATGGAAAAAAAACTATTTGGAACCGATGGTGTTCGCGGTGTGGCAAATGTTCATCCGATGACGACCGAGATTGCGATGCAGCTCGGTCGTGCCGTCGCTTATCTTTTTAAAGGCTCCGATAAGCGCCGACGTATTGTTATCGGCAAAGATACCCGGTTGTCTGGTTATATGATCGAGAATGCGATGGCCGCAGGTATTTGCTCGATGGGCGTCGATGTCCAGTTGGTTGGACCTTTGCCGACACCAGGCATCGCTTTTATCACCAATTCGATGCGTGCCGATGCAGGCGTTGTGATCTCGGCATCGCATAATGCGTACCAAGATAATGGGATTAAGTTTTTCACTCATTCAGGATTGAAATTACCTGACGAGATGGAGCTTAAGCTTGAGAAGTTGTTGTTTTCTGAAGAGTTGGATCTTCTTCGGCCTACTGCGGATGAGGTGGGGCGAGCTTTTCGTATTGATGATGCAACGGGGCGCTACATTGTCTTCTTGAAAAATTCATTTCCTCGTGATCTGGATCTTCGTGGTTTACGTATTGTTCTTGATTGTGCAAATGGAGCGGCATACAAGGTTGCCCCTGCGGTACTCGAAGAGCTTGGTGCTGAAGTGATCACCTTGGGGGTTAATCCCAATGGTACTAATATTAATGCTGGCTGTGGCTCGCTTTACCCTCAAGTGATGGCTGCAGCGGTACGGGAATATCGTGCTGATGTTGGTATTGCATTAGATGGTGATGCTGATCGCGTTATCTTTGTCGATGAGCACGGCGCTGAGGTTGATGGTGACCACATTATGGCAATCTGTGCGACCCAGCTATTGAAGGATAACGCTCTAGCTAAGAACACACTGGTTGCGACGGTTATGAGCAATATGGGCTTAGATATTGCGTTACGCAACGCTGGCGGAAAAGTGGTTAAAACGGGTGTCGGCGATCGTTATGTCACGGAAGAGATGCTGCGTAACGGTTACAAGTAACGGTTACAACTTTGGCGGTGAGCAATCTGGGCATATGATCTTCTTTGATCACAATACCACGGGCGATGGAACCCTGTCGGCATTACAGATGCTAGCCATTATGCAGCGCACCGGAAAACCGTTGTCGGAATTGGCTCAGGTGATGAGCGCTTTACCTCAAATCCTCACTAATGTTCGTAGCGCTTTACCTCAAATCCTCACTAATGTTCGTGTTAAGCAGCGGGTAGATTTGGCAACGATTCCTGAGGTAAAGCAGGTGATTGAACATTGTGAAGAGCAGCTTGGCAAGTCTGGACGTGTTTTGATCCGCTATTCAGGTACTGAGCCGTTGTTGCGAATCATGCTTGAAGGTGAGAGTGCTGCGCAAATTAAACAGCTTGCGGGTGAAATTGTTGCCGCGGTTGAAACACATCTTGGTGGTGTTAAGGAGGGGGGACATTGATGATTCGTCTTGGGGTAAATGTTGATCATGTTGCAACGGTTCGTCAAGCGCGTGGCACGATAGATCCTGATCCAGTTGCTGCGGCAGCGATAGCCGAACTTGCTGGTGCTGATGGCATCACCGTTCATCTTCGTGAGGATCGCCGCCACATTCAAGATCGAGATGTTGAACTATTGCGTCAAACCGTGCAAACGCCACTAAATTTAGAGATGGCGAGTACTGATGAAATTGTGGCGATAGCGTGTCGAATTCGTCCCGATGCGGTGACTTTGGTACCTGAGAAACGGCAAGAACTAACTACTGAGGGTGGCCTTGATGTGGCCGCAGGCTCGCAGAAATTAAAAGAGCATATTGCAACGTTGCATGAGTATGGCATCATCGTTAGTCTCTTTGTTGATCCTGATCTAAATCAAATTGATCAATCATTTCAAGTGGGTGCCGATACCGTTGAGATTCACACTGGCAGCTATTGCGATGCGCCCTCGCGCGGTGCGCAATTGGCTGAATTAGGTAAGATCGAACATGCGATCCATGCCGCGCGTCAAGCTGGTTTGGGGGTTAATGCGGGCCATGGTCTTAATTACCACAATATTCAAGCTGTTGTGGCGTTAGGGGTGATTGAAGAGTTTAATATTGGACACAGCATTATTTCTCGTGCTGTCTTGGTCGGACTCGATCGGGCGGTACGTGACATGAAGGCGCTGTTGGTAAGGTAGTCGATCATGGCAATAGTTGGAATCGGTACAGATATTGTTCGAGTTGAACGTTTTCAGCGTTTCATAGAGCGCCAGGAAGATGCTCTTTTGAAGCGTTTGTTTACCGAGGGCGAGTTGTCCTATTCACTGCCGCGCAAAAGTGCAGCTCAGCATCTTGCGGCACGCTTTGCTGCAAAGGAAGCCTTTGTCAAAGCACTAGGCTTGGGTCTGCGTGATGGGATAACGTGGCAGGATATGGAGGTTCGTAACGATGACCTCGGTTGCCCATCTCTTTATTTGACTGGCCGCGCCGCTGAAATTGTTTTGCAGCGCACCCTAACGACACCGTACTTGTCCTATAGTCACGAGCAGGAGTATGCGGTGGCAACGGTCGTATTGGAGCGAGAATGAGGCTTTTAACTGCTAACCAGATGCGAGAATTAGATCGGTGCGCGATTGAAGATTGCGCTGTTCCGGGCCTTGTCCTTATGGAAAATGCAGGTCGTGGTGCCGCTCAAATTGTAAATGACCGATATCCCTTGTTGCGGCCTGGCTCAGTTTTAGTTGTTGCTGGCAGGGGAAATAATGGTGGTGATGGCTACGTGATGGCCCGTCATCTTGAAAATATGGGCTGGAATGTCCAAACGTTGGTTCTGGCATCGCGTTGTGAGGTCGTTGGTGATGCGGCAACTAATCTTAATGTTTTAGAGCACAATCATCACTCACTCCATTATGCCCTGAACGATGATGAAATTGCTCAATTTATTGATCAACTGTCAGGTGTCGCTCTGATAATTGATGCGATCTTTGGTAACGGACTCAATTCAGCCATCCGCGGTCATTATCGTTATGCTATTCAGCGAATTAACGCTATGGCGTTACCCGTGGTTGCTGTTGATATCCCCTCAGGCTGTCATGGAACAACTGGCGAAATCCTGGCCGAATCGATCATGGCCGATTGCTCAATCAGCTTCGCTTTTCCTAAGCTAGGTCAGGTTAGTTTCCCCGCCTGTCAATTCGGTGGTGAATTATTTGTTGTCGATATTGGTATGCCGCAGCCGTTGCAGCAAACAGTCTCTGAGCAATATGTTCTTGTTACGGATCAAGTGGCTGCTACGCTCCTTCCTCAACGGCCGCTCGGTGGTCACAAGGGGACGTTCGGGCATGCGTTGGTGGTTGCAGGTTCGACCGGTAAAGGTGGTGCAGCACAAATGTGCGCAGCGGCAGTTTTGCGCTCAGGCGCTGGTTTGGTGACTCTTGCCACACCAGATACTATTCAGCCTTTTATTGCACCAGCTATCGCTGAAGTGATGACCATTGCATTGCCGAGTCAGTGTGGTGGTTTGACCTGGGAGTGTTTTGAAACCATACGTTCGTTATGGCACGCTAAAAACGTTGTCGCGCTTGGCCCAGGATTAGGTCAAGCCGAGACTGTGAAACGGTTAGTGCGTGACATTGTTCTAAACGTACCGTGTCCTGTTGTCATAGATGCCGACGCTTTGAATGCGTTAGCTGGCGACTTGTACTGTCTGAAGAAGCGCCAGACAAAGCATGTTGTTGTGACTCCCCATCCCGGCGAAATGGCGCGTATGACAGGCTTATCGATAGATGAAATTCAAAACCGCCGTGCTGAGGTGGCGGGGTCGTTTGCTGAAAAATGGGATGTTGTCGTTGTGTTAAAGGGTGCTAGAACAGTGATAGCAGCTCCAGATGGTCGAGTGTGGATCAATGATAGTGGCAATTCTGGTATGGGTAGTGGTGGAATGGGTGATATACTAACAGGTGTTATTGCTGGTTGGTTGGCTCAAGGTGTTGATCTGTTTAATGCAGCAGTACTTGGAGTTTGCCTGCATGGCAAAGCCGCAGATCTGTGTGTGACACACTATGGTGGTGCTGGTTATGTTGCCACCGATTTGTTGCCACAACTTCCGGTTGTTCGTCAGTCCCTTAAGGGAGAGGAGTAGCGTATGTTAAAAGCTGAAAATATTATGACTACAGAGGTGATTGTTGTTGCACCACAAACAGGATTAAAAGAGTTGGCCGCATTGTTTCAACAGCACAATGTGAGTTCGATGCCTGTTGTCAATGATCAGGATGATTTGGTTGGTATTATTACCACCACTGATCTCATCGATTGCGACAAGACATTGCATATTCCGACGGTTATCTCGATCTTCGATTGGGTGCTTTACCTGGAGAGCGAAAAGAACTTCGAAGAGCAAGTTCGTCGTATTAGTGCACAAACTGTAGCAGAGATTTGTACAACAGATGTTGTTACCTGCAGCGCTCAGACCACAGTGACGGAGGTTGCTGAATTGATGGTTCAACACAAGGTTCATTTGATTCCAGTGGTCGATAACTCTAAGGTGATCGGCGTGATTGCTCGTTTAGATATTATTCGAGCGGTTGGGGTGTAACTTTTTGTCATCCATCGTGCAGTATTCTATTCAAACAGAATCAGCGGAGCAAACGGATCAGCTGGGGCGCCAGCTCGGTCGACAGTTGATGGCAGGTTCACTGGTGCTACTTCGTGGTGATCTCGGTGCTGGAAAAACTTGCCTTGCCACGGGAATTGCTCGTGGCTTAGGGGTTGCCCAAGCAACTCCCGTCACCAGCCCAACCTATACCCTTATGAACAGCTATGAGGGGCGATTGCCATTGTATCATTTTGATCTATATCGCTTGAGTTCTGAAGATGAACTGTTGGATCTTGGTTTTGATGATTATTTCCATGGTGATGGAGTTGCGCTCGTTGAATGGCCGGAACGTTATCCTGAGTTGAGTCGTGAGGCTTTGATTGTCGATTTAGTTTATGTTGGTGATGAGGCGCGGCAGCTGACGGTTACAATTTCTGGTCAGCCCACCAAGTATCAATCTGTACTCTATGACCTAGGGGAAATTGCTGCTATTTGTCAATTGGGTGATGGTTAGTTAGCATCGCGCGGATACAATAACAGCTGTAACTTCAGCTGACAAACTGGCAAACCTCATTTCAATGGACGTATTGAACCCATCCGTGGGGCTTATTGTCGCCATCCGTGGTGGCAAATACCCTTTCCATGGATGATGCCAGTTATCTATAATTGTGCTGACTGGTTACTAAAAGTTTTGACCCTGTTATCATTACCTGTTAAAAGCACTAGGTGAAGGTGTAATCGCCTGAAAACAGATGCTTTAAATGATATCAGATATGTATGTTGATAGTGTTGATTGATCAAGGAGGTAGACCGAAAATGGCTCTGGTCGTACAGAAATATGGTGGTACTTCCGTAGGGACGACAGATAAGATTCGCAATGTAGCGCAGCGGATTGCTCGGACCTATGATGAAGGTAATGATGTTGTTGTGATTGTTTCAGCTATGTCAGGTGAAACAAACAAGCTTGTCGCATTAGCCGATGAGATTTGCGAATTTCCCAGTGAACGTGAATATGACGTTTTAGTGTCAACTGGTGAGCAGGTGACAATTGCCCTATTGTCGATGTGTTTACAGTCGATGGGCTACAAGGCGAAAAGTTATCTCGGTCATCAAATTCCCATTTTGACCGATAATTCGTCATCGCGGGCGCGGATCAAAGAGATCGGCGAAAATAATATTCGTGAAGATCTGAAAAATGGCACCATTGTTGTGGTTGCTGGTTTTCAAGGGATTGATGATCAGGGTAATATTACTACCCTCGGTCGCGGCGGTTCAGACACTTCAGCTGTCGCTGTTGCGGCTGGATTAACGGCAGACGTGTGTGAAATATATACCGATGTCGATGGTGTTTATACCACGGACCCACGTATTGTGCCGAATGCCAGTAAGATCGAGAAAATCTCCTATGAAGAGATGCTCGAAATGGCATCGTTAGGCGCAAAGGTTCTGCAAATTCGCTCCGTTGAATTTGCCAAAAAATATGATGTAGTTATTCACGTTCGTTCCAGTTTTAACGATAATCCTGGAACGCTGGTTATGAAGGAGGATTCTGAAATGGAGACCGTACTGGTTTCAGGGGTAACCTGTAATAAAGATGAAGCAAAAATTTCAGTTTTGCGTATCCCCGATCACCCCGGGATTGCAGCAGATATTTTTTCGCCACTGTCTGAGGCAAGTATCACCGTCGACATGATTATTCAGAACGTCTCCAATGAAGGATTTACCGACCTAACGTTCACCGTCCCTAAGGGTGATGTGAAAAAAGCGCTTAAGATAGTTGAGACCACAGCGCAGGAGATTGGTGCTGGTGGTGTCACATCTGATGATAAAGTTGCTAAGGTTTCAATTATCGGGGTTGGTATGCGCTCACACACCGGTATTGCGAGTAAGATGTTTAGCACACTCTCTTCTGAAGGGGTCAATATCCAGATGATCTCAACCAGTGAGATTAAAGTTTCTTGCGTTATTGAAGATAAATATACTGAGCTGGCTGTCCGTGTCTTGCATGATGCCTTCGAGCTTGGCAGTGATCAATAATTTAATTGTAGTTCAATAGGGAGTAGGTTGATGAGTCAAATAATGCTTTATGACACAACATTACGCGACGGAACACAAGCTGAAGATATCTCATTTCTAGTCAGTGATAAGGTGCGTATTGCTCAACAACTTGATGAACTTGGTGTTCATTATATTGAAGGTGGATGGCCTGGTTCAAATCCCAAGGATATTGCTTTCTTTCAAGAGATCAAGAATGTCACATTGAAGCAGGCTAAAATTGCTGCATTTGGCTCAACGCGACGTGCAAAAACGACACCTGAGCTAGATAATAATATCCAAACGCTGGTTCAGGCAGATCCAGATGTTGTGACCATTTTTGGTAAATCTTGGGATTTTCATGTGCGTGAAGCATTGCGAATCTCTCTCGAAGAAAATCTCGAACTGATTAATGATTCGCTCGCCTATCTAAAAAAACATATCCCCGAAGTTATTTATGATGCCGAGCATTTTTTTGATGGCTATAAAGCGAATCCTGAATATGCTCTCAAGACACTCAAGGCTGCCGAAGATGCTGGCGTTGACTGTATTGTGTTGTGTGATACTAATGGCGGAACCTTGCCTAGCGAGTTTGCTGAAATTATGGCAGCGGTAAAAGAAGCGGTGTCGACACCACTTGGTATTCATGCGCACAATGATAGTGAATGTGCGGTGGCCAATTCACTGATGGCGGTCTCTTTGGGGGCCGTGCATGTTCAGGGGACACTGAATGGTTTTGGTGAGCGTTGCGGTAATGCAAACCTGTGCTCAATTATTCCTGCTCTTAAGGTGAAGATGGGCCACGAGTGTGTGACCGATGAACAGATGAAAACATTGCGGGTTGTTTCTCGTTACGTGTATGAATTGGCCAACTTGATTCCCAACAAGCATCAGGCTTATGTCGGCAATTCAGCATTTGCCCATAAGGGTGGTGTTCACGTGTCAGCAATTCAGCGTCATCCTGAAACGTATGAACATATGCGCCCTGAAAAAGTTGGTAATGCGACGCGGGTGCTTGTTTCTGACCTGTCTGGTCGTGCCAATATTCTCGCCAAAGCTGAGCAGTTTAATATCAATCTCGACAGCAAGGATCCAGTCACTCTTGAGATTCTTGAAAATATTAAAGAGATGGAGAATAAGGGCTACCAATTTGAAGGTGCTGAGGCATCGTTTGAGTTGTTGATGCGCAAAGCTCTTGGCACATTGCGCCATTATTTTTCAGTGATTGGCTTTCGGGTGATCGACACCAAGCTCAAAGAAGATGATAAGCCTTTGTCTGAAGCAACGATAAAAGTCAAGGTTGGTGGTCGAATTGAGCACACTGCTGCTGAGGGTGATGGACCTGTCAACGCATTAGATAATGCGTTGCGCAAGGCGCTGGAGCATTTTTATCCGCAGCTTAAAGATATGAAGCTACTCGACTACAAGGTTCGCGTTTTGCCAACTGGCCACGGAACGGCATCGATTACTCGAGTTTTAATCGAATCTGGAGATGAGGGTTCACGATGGGGAACTGTTGGGGTCAGTGATAATATTATCGATGCCTCGTATCATGCCCTCGTTGATGCTCTGTTGTATAAATTGGTTAAGGATGCTGACTAGGTGTTTAATCGCCCGGGCTCTTTGATTGTTGCCTTGGTGATCGTTGTGTTACTGTTTTATGTTCAACAGGGGATACTTGCATCGCAAGTATCCCCTGTTTTTTTTGAAACACCAAAGGATGAAAACCAATTTGTCGAACTGTCGGGAAACCTATTTACCTGTTGTCCACATCAGGTTGTTGAGGTTAGCTCAGCTAAGGACCTATGTCGTTACGTTAATGATGAAAACGGCAAGTTTCTGTTGTTGAGTTATTTTACCCGCCATAAGTTGATGAATGGTCAATCTGTTGAATTAAATCGAGACAGTGAGGTGGGTGCCACCATTGCATGCGAATTTATGAGTGCAGGGCGACGGATGACGTTAGGGGTTGCTCTGCATCCTGATTGCATGACAGCCGAAGACTGGAAGTCGTTGCCGGGTGTCGGAATAACAATGGCTAAGGTGATCACTGAGAATAGAGCGCAGTTTGGTGACTTTCATACTTTTAAAGCCCTTGGTCGGGTGCGTGGAATCGGAGATAAAACCCTTGCTGGTTGGCGAGTGTATTTTTAATAAACTACTTGTTCTTTGTTAAGTTAGTTTTCCCTTTTGTTTTTATAGTGTACTATCGACTTAGATTAGTATTTTTTATGTAGTCGTGAAGTGAAAGGGCGAAATAATGAAATGTCCAAAATGTAACGGCCGAATGTATGTAGAGAAATACTTTGATTTTGTGCGTTCGTTTGAAGCGTGGAAGTGCAGCTGTTGTGGTGAAATTCTTGACGCAACGATTGTCGCCAACCGTGCACGAAATCAAAATCTGCATGTTGGCTAGTTCCGATTGAATGGTCTTTTTTTTTTTGTAATTCTCTTGTCGCAGCGGATGGATGCAGTTGCGGGTTTTAGCAGGTTTATGCTGTTATTCGTAGAGGTTTTGAGCGTTCTGAAGGGTATTTCATGGCTGATGTTTTTATAGGTCGTCAACCTATCTTTGATCGACATATGCGAGTTTATGCTTATGAACTCCTGTATCGGCATGGCTTTGTCGATCACGCAGTCATTACTGATTTTAACGCTGCAAGTTCCGAAGTGGTTGTAGATTCATTGATTGAGGTTGGCCTTGACCGCTTAGTTGGTAATAAGAAAGCGTTTTGTAATTTTACCCGCGATTTTCTTATAAAAGGGGCATCAATCCCTTTCCCCACAAATCAGCTTGTTGTTGAAGTTCTCGAAACTGTTACACCGGAAGTTGAGGTGATGGATGCGATTCGTAGTTTGTCGCGTAGTGGTCATCTCATTGCATTGGATGATTTTGTTGTCAGCGATGATTTGGTCCCTTTGGTCGAGTTAGCTGATGTGGTTAAAGTTGATGTTTTAGCTCTGTCGCGTGACGAGATAATATCTCAGGTTGAAAGATTACGGCAGGTGAAACCGTTGCAGCTTTTAGCCGAAAAAGTCGAAACACACGATGAATATGTTTTCTGTCGTGAATTAGGTTTTGATCTGTTTCAGGGTTATTTTTTCAGCAAGCCTCAGGTTGTTTCGGGGCGTAAGATTCCACCGAGTCGTTTGGCGATGTTGCGCCTGATGACAGAGCTGCAACGGGTGGATATTGATCTCTCGAAACTTGAAGAGATTATTCAAACCGATGTTAATTTGAGTGTTAAGTTGTTGCGGCAGATTAACTCAAGCTTTTATAGTTTGCTCGCTGAGGTGAAGTCGATTCGGCAAGCTATTATCTATCTTGGTTTACAGCACATTCGTAATTGGGCATGTATTGTTTCAATGGGAAGTATTAGCGATAAACCACAGGAGTTGATGTCGATGGCGTTATTGCGTGGTAAAATGTGTGAAATTATGTCGGATAGCGATGATTCTGAACAGCGTGGTATGTTTTTTACTGTTGGCTTGTTTTCGCTGCTCGATAGCATTTTAGACCTGCCGATGGATGAAGTTTTAAACACTTTGCCCCTGACTGACGAGGTGAATACGGCATTACTGCAACGAAAGGGCCAGCTTGGCGTGACGCTTTCATGTGTCGAAGCCTATGAGCGAGCAAGTTGGAGCGATGTCGATGCCTGTGGTTTTGATCAAGACTTAGTTAGTCGTGCATATTTTGATGCACTCGATTGGACTAATGCAGCACTTGAAAGTTTAAACTAACGATCATGGATGTTTTCGTATGCAGCAGCAAAAATACTTAGCACCAGCTAAAATAAATTTATGTTTACACGTTAACGGTAAACGTTCTGATGGATATCATGAGCTGTCGATGGTTATGCAGAGTGTTTCGCTCTATGATGAGCTGGAGGTTGCCATTGTTGCAAAGCCTGGTGTTCGTTTTCATTGTGGCACCGCATTGGGTAGCCACGATGATAATCTTGTTGTTCGGGCAGCGCGTGCTATGTTGGCCTACGATGGACTTGGCCGCGGTGTCGATTTAGTGTTACATAAAAAAATTCCGGTAGCTGCAGGTCTTGGTGGCGGATCATCCGACGCGGCGACAACGATGATGGCCCTAAATCAATTGTTGGAGTTGGATCTTGATCCAAAGGTTATGCATAGGGAAGCTTTGGCGTTGGGGGCTGATGTGCCTTTCTTCTTGGGCCAATCCGCCGCGTGGGCCTGTGGGGTCGGCGATCAATTATCGCCTATAGAGATTGTGCCACAGTTTTGGATTGTTCTTGTTAATCCTGGCGTGGGTGTGTCAACGGCACAAGTATATCGGCAGTTAACCTCGGTAGATTATTCAAACTGTTCAATGGCGAAAATAATTTCAACACAAGATGAGTTTGTAGCATTGCTTCATAATGACCTTGAGCGTGTCGCAAAGGGCTTGTGTCGTGAAATTCAAACGCTAAAGGATGTTTTTATTCGCTTAGGTGCCGATGGTGTCCTAATGGCAGGAAGCGGCGCAACGGTATTTGGTGTTTTTTTTGATCATGATCAGGCGCAGAGGGTTGCTAGGGTTTTTGTTGAGAAATACGGTCATTGGTCACAGGTGGTGACACCATTGACTTAGTGATAAAATTCAACAAAGGAAATTTTTCTATTTACACTATCCTGTCTTTGTTGTATAACGCCTCCACGAATTGAGCAGATTGAACCAGTCGCGAATTTGGCGAATCTCTCAAGTCAGTAAATAGTATATATGATGGGGCGTCGCCAAGTGGTAAGGCACCGGATTTTGATTCCGGCATTCCCAGGTTCGAACCCTGGCGCCCCAGCCAGTTTATAAAAAACCTCTTACAATGACAGTTTGATCGGAACTCGGTCATGCGTCGAGAGGTTTTTTTTGTTTGTGTTGCTTATGTTTGGCAACATTTTTAATTACTTGTTAGACACCTCAGGATGTACCGTGAATAAAATCAAGATTTTCGCAGGAAACTCAAATCCTCTCTTGGCTCGGGACATTTGTGAGCACCTCTCGGTGCCGCTTGGAAGTGCCAACGTCAAGAACTTTTCTGATGGCGAGATCATGGTAGAGATCGGCGAAAATGTCCGTGGCTGTGATGTCTATATCGTCCAATCTACCAGTGCTCCAACAAACAATAACTTGATGGAGCTGTTGATCATGACCGATGCGCTGAAACGGGCATCTGCGGCGAGCATTACCGCTGTTGTCCCTTATTTTGGCTATGCGCGTCAAGATCGCAAGGTTGCCCCACGTACGCCCATTACTGGGAAGTTGGTTGCTGATTTGATTGCCTGCGCTGGAGTTGATCGTTTGTTGACGATGGATCTTCATGCGGGACAGATTCAAGGTTTTTTCGATATTCCCGTTGATCACCTTTATGCTTCGCCGGTACTGCTTGAGGATGTTCAGACAAAGTTTGCTGACCGAGTCGTTATTGTGTCACCTGATGCGGGTGGAACTGAGCGTGCTCGTGCTTTTGCTAAGCGCCTTGATGCGGGTTTGGCTATTATTGATAAGCGTCGTAGCGGTCCTAACGTGTCCGAGGTGATGCATATTATTGGTGATGTTAAGGGGCAGATTTGTATCATTGTCGATGATATGATAGATACCGCAGGTACGTTATGTCAGGCAGCAAAGGCACTACAGGGTCAGGGGGCAAAGCAAGTGTTTGCCTATGCAACTCACGCGGTACTGTCTGGCCCAGCGTTGGATCGAATCTCACAGAGCTGTCTTGAAGAAGTTGTTGTCTCTGATTCAATTGTCTGTTCGGACAAAGTAGCTCAATGTGGTAAACTTCGGCCCTTGCCAGTGTCACAACTTTTGGCAGAGGCTATCCGTCGTATTCATGCGGATGAATCAGTTAGTTCCTTGTTCGTTTAAATAAATCAAAGCATGCTGTGCCACTGAGCCAGTACGCTGTTATATCTGGAGGTAGTAATCATGGCACAAGCGGAATTAAATGTTGTACTGCGTGAGCGCGTTGGCAAAGGCGGAGCACGTAGTGCTCGTCGTGCTGGTCTTGTTCCTGGCGTAGTTTATGGTCCTAAAATCACCCCGTGTACGATCAATGTTGAGCCCAAAGCGTTGTCTGCAGCGATTGGTGGCGACTCAGGTTGGAACACACTGTTGACACTTAAGGGTGAAGGGTCCTTTAATGGTCTGTTTGCCATTGTTAAAGACATTCAAGTTGATTCAATTACTCGCATAAAAACTCATGTTGATTTTCAAGCAATTGATGCAACAGCTGAAGCTATGTTTATGGTACCGGTAAACGTTGTTGGTCAATCGATTGGTGTAAAAGAGGGTGGTAGCTTACAGTTGATCCGTAAGGAGCTTGAGGTGTTCTGCCTGCCCACAGCTATTCCAGCTGTAATTGATATTGCTGTTGATGCGTTAGCGATTGGCGATGTTGTTCATATTGATGACGTTGTTGTTCCAGAAGGTGTACAACTTCCTCACGATGTCAACTTCACAGTTATCACTGTTATTGGTTATAAAGGCGGCGATGATGATGTTGAAGAGGTTGAAGAAGAGGCTGTAGCGGAAGAAGCCTAATTTTGTTTTTAATTGCAGGGCTAGGTAATCCCGGTGACAAGTACGCGTCGACACGCCACAATGTTGGCTTTATGGTTGTTGACCTTCTTGCTGCGCGGCACAGTATTTCGTTGAAAAAAAAGGGACATCAATCTTTCTATGGGGTTGGTCGTTGTTGTGGCAAAAGTGCTGTACTGCTTAAGCCGCAAACCTTTATGAACTTAAGTGGTGCTAGTATAGCATCTGCGAGTAAATCCCTCGATATTGCATCGGGGGATTTAGTCGTGATACACGATGAGATTGATCTTCCCTTCGGCGCAGTTCGGGTCAAGGTTGGCGGGGGACATGGCGGGCACAACGGTCTGCGCAACATCCATCAGGCTCTCGGTGATAATTCTTACATTCGCATTCGTGTTGGGGTAGGTCGGCCACTTGAGGGTGGTGATGTTGCTAATTATGTCCTTAAGTCGTTTTCTGGAAGTGAAAAAAAGGATCTTGATGAGGTGCTCTTGTATGCAGCCGAAGTGGTTGAAGCTTTACTGACTCAGGGTGATCAATATGCAATGTGTGAATACAATGGGCGCAATATTTTAAATCCGTAAAATATTAATTCAAAGGGGAGATTGGCAATGGCGTATTTTGCCGTAATTTTAGGTATGGTTGGCTTTGCAGCCGCTGTTATGTTGTACAACAAAGTTAAGCAAGAGCCTGTAGGTAATGAGGTCATGGCAGACATTGCGGATTCTATCCACGATGGTGCGATGGCCTTTTTGCGTCGTGAGTACCGTGTCCTTGCTATTTTCGTTGCTGGTGTTTTTCTGCTGATTCTTGCCGGTATGGGCGTTCAGACTGCTATGGCTTTCCTTGCTGGTGCAGCATGTTCAATGACCTGTGGCTTTATCGGCATGAAGGCAGCAACTCGTGCCAATGTTCGTACGACTGAAGCCGCTCGTCTTCACGGTCAAGCGCAAGCCCTCGAGGTATCTTATAACGGTGGTGCTGTTATGGGGCTGTCTGTTGCATCACTCGGCTTGGTCGGTGTTGGCGCAATGTACATCTTCTTTGGTGGCGATCCTGAAACATCTCGTTACATCAATGGCTTCGCCATGGGGGCGTCATCTATCGCTCTGTTTGCACGTGTTGGTGGTGGTATCTATACTAAGGCTGCTGACGTTGGTGCTGACCTTGTTGGTAAGCTTGAGGCTGGTATTCCTGAAGATGATCCACGTAACCCGGGTGTTATTGCCGATAACGTTGGTGACTGCGTTGGTGACACCGCTGGCATGGGTGCTGATATTTTTGAGTCCTATGTTGGTTCAATTATCGCGACTATCGCTATTGCAGCGGCTGCGAGTCCAGCATTGCTAGCACAACTTGGTAGCGGTGAGGGTGTGCAGTCTGCCGCGATGTTGCTTCCTCTGGTTCTGGCAACCTTTGGTCTGTTGTTCTCCGCTGCAGGGATCTACTCCATGAAGCGTTTTCAGGACAAGGACCCTGCTGATGCGCTACGTTTAACTACGTTTGTTGCCGCGGGTGGCTTCTTGGCTGCGTCTCTTTTCATTATCCTGATCATGGGGCTTAGCTTCGGTATCTTCCTTGCGTTGGTTGGCGGTTCACTCGCTGGTATCGCAATTGGTTTGATCACTGAGTATTACACTGCTGAAGCGCCAGTTCGTCGTATTGCTGAAGCAAGTAAGACAGGGCCTGCAACAAACATTATTGCAGGTTTAGCTGTCGGTCTTGAGAGTACAGCGGCTCCAGTTCTGGTTATCTGCGCTGGTATCATGACTGCGAACTACTTTGCAGGTCTCTACGGTATCGGTATTGCTGCCGTTGGTATGCTCGCTACGGTTGGTGTTACCATGACGGTTGATGCTTACGGTCCAATCGCCGATAACGCTGGTGGTATTTCTGAGATGGCAGGTCTTGGACCAGATGTTCGTGAAATCACCGATGGTCTTGATGCAATCGGTAACACAACTGCCGCTGTTGGTAAGGGTTTTGCGATCGGTTCTGCAGCATTAACCGCATTAGCACTATTCTCTGCTTATGCAACAACTGTCGGTCTTGAAACGATTAACCTAGTCGAGCCACGTGTTGTTGTTGGTTTATTTATTGGTGGTGCGCTACCTTTCTTCATTGGTGCCCTAACCATGACCAGTGTAGGTCGTGCTGCAGGATTAATGGTCGACGAGATCCGTCGTCAATTCCGTGAGATTCCTGGCCTTCTCGAAGGCAAAGAGGGTGTTAAGCCTGAGTCTGGAAAGTGTATCGACATTGCGGCACAGGCTGCATTGAAAGAGATGATTCTTCCTGGTGTTGTGGCTGTTGTAGCTCCTGTTCTTATCGGTTTCATTCTTGGTAAAGAAGCTCTCGGTGGTATGCTTGCTGGTGCGACTCTTGCTGGTGTTCTTTTGGCGCTCATGATGTCAAACGGTGGTGGCGCATGGGATAATGCTAAGAAGTTTATTGAAACAGGTAAAATTGAAGGCGAGTTAAAATGATTGACGATAGCCGAGACACTATGTCTCGGCTATCGTTGTTTGGAGAACGTTATGGGATTTAAGTGCGGTATCGTTGGCTTGCCTAATGTTGGTAAGTCAACTATTTTTAATGCAATCACTTCTGCTGGTGCTGAATCAGCAAATTACCCTTTTTGTACGATTGAGCCAAATGTTGGGATTGTTGCAGTTCCTGATAAGCGTCTTGATGCTCTTGCTGAGATCGTTAAGCCACAACGTGTCTTGCCAACATCAATGGAATTTGTTGATATTGCAGGTCTGGTAAAAGGGGCAAGCCGTGGTGAAGGTCTTGGTAATCAATTTTTAGGTCATATTCGTCAAGTCGATGCTATTGCAAATATCGTCCGCTGTTTTGAAGACGACAATGTTGTTCATGTTGATGGCTCCGTCGATCCTCTCAGGGATATTGATGTGATTCAGACCGAACTAAATCTTGCTGATTTAGATTCTGTTGAAAAGCGTCACCTTAAGGTGCAGAAACTGGCTAAAAGTGGCGACAAAGCGGCTCAGGCTGAACAGAAGGTTCTTGAAACCTTAGACAGCTGTCTGAATGATGGTCGGCCCGCCCGCACTGCTCAATTAACGGCTGACGAAGTTAATTTAATCAAAGATATGCACCTCATCACGATAAAGCCGGTGTTGTATGTGGCAAATGTCTCTGAAGATGATTTAGCTGGTGAGCATCCACACGTTGGCAAGGTGCGAGACTATGCAGCAGATCAAGGTGCTGAGTTTGTCACTATTTGCGGTAAGATTGAATCAGAAATTGCGGAATTAGAAGCCGATGAAAAGAGCGAATTCCTTGCAGAACTCGGTCTTGAAGAGCCCGGTTTAGATCGGATGATTCACGCTGGTTATCAACTTCTAGGTCTTATTACCTATTTTACCGCTGGGGTAAAAGAGGTTCGTGCTTGGACTGTTTCAAGTGATGCCTCAGCCCCACAGGCTGCGGGTGTTATCCATACTGACTTTGAAAAAGGCTTTATTCGTGCAGAAGTGATCGGTTACGATGATTTTATCTCTGCCGGAGGTGAGGCTGGCGCTAAGGAAAAAGGTCTTCTACGTGTTGAAGGTAAAGAGTATCCAGTGAAGGATGGAGATGTGATGCATTTCCGTTTCAATGTTTAGCAGTTAGAAATGATTTAGTTAATGCAATAGCTTCCGTTTTCAATAGACAACGGTGAATGCTTGTGTTAATTATCCCAATTCTGCAAGTCGGGCACTTATGGTAAGTGTCCGCTCCTTGCTCCGGGGGAGACCGGGGCTAATATCCATGAGGAGGTTTACGCATGCGTACCTACGAAACAATTTTTATTGTAAATCCTCAGCTTGCTGGTGATGAATACACCGCAGTAGTAGACAAGTTTAAAGGTGTCTTAACTGACCAACAAGCTGAAATTCTTAAGGTAGACGAGTGGGGCACTAAGCGCCTTGCTTATACTGTTAAGAAAAATGACCAAGGCATTTATGTTCTTGTTGTATTCAATGCTGAAAATAGCGTTGTTAAAGAATTTGAGCGTCGTATGCGTCTTGATGATTCAATCATTAAATTTCAAACATTACTTCTTGAAGGTGGTTTTGAAGTTCCAGTCGAAGTTGAAGCACCAGTTGAAGCTGCTGTTGAAACTGAAGCTGCTGTTGAAGGTGA
>NBLY01000034.1 GCA_002084665.1 Desulfobacteraceae bacterium 4572_35.2
CTGACATTGTTAATGGTACGGAATTACTTTTCAGTATTGTCAATGAGTTGGCAAACAGTTCTAGCTAACGTTTCACCTATAAAGGCTGATCCGATCGAAAGTTTACATAATATCCATTATGCGACCATATTCTTGTCGTTAAAATAAGTAGGATATTATGAGGAGTATACGGGTTAAGCTATGTTATGATATTTGACTTGTTAAGTGGATATGACTAAGGAGAATAGATAATGACCCCAGAAGAAGTTCTTGAAATTGTATTAAATTCAGACGAGTTGCCAACGCTGTCGACAGTTGCATCACGACTCATTTCAATTACCGCTGAAGAAGATACGACGATTTCAGACATAGCTTCTTTGATCTCAAAGGATATCTCTCTTTCTGCTAAGATTTTAAAAGTTGTCAACTCCTCCTTTTACAGTTTTCCGCAACAAATCGGCACTATTCAACAAGCTTCATCTATCCTTGGCACCAATGCTGTTCGAAGTTTAGTATTATCATTCTCATTTTTGAAACCAGACCAACAGAGTAAAGATGGTTTTGATTACGCAACGTTTTGGGAAAAGTCACTTTTTGAAGCTGTTGCGTCACGTATGTTAATGACTGCTATTGAAGTTGAAGAATCGGAGGAAAGTTTTGTTGCCGGATTACTGCAAAACCTCGGTGTATTAATTTTAGCTCGGGCTTTTCCTGTCGAATACAAGACGGTCGATCAACGTGTTTTTAAAGATGATGTTGATCGCTGCATTGCTGAAAAAATGGCCCTCGGTACAGATCACACCTATATCGCCAGTGAAGTGGTTAAAAATTGGGGCTTTCCTGACTCATTAATAGAACCATTGCGGTTTCATCACGAACCGCACAAACTTAGAACAACCAATGCTAAACTTAAACAAATCACCGAAATCGTGGCATTGTCAGGTATTCTTTCTACCGTTTATGTCGCAAAAAAACCTGACGAAGTGGTGTCACGCTTTAAGCTTCAAGCAAAGCGTCACTTGTCTATAACAGATAAAAAGCTTGAAGATTTTCTCGACCGTGTTCATACGGAAGTTGAAGAAACAGCCAAGTTCTTTGATATGACAATCAAAAACCAGAAATCAGTTGCTGAAGTTTTACAAATAGCTAATGCCGAACTGAGTGTACTAAACTTAAGCTATGAGCAAATGAATCGCTCTTTGGTCGAGAAAACGGTAGCACTTGAAATGTTAACCGTCGAATTAGAAAAAAAGAACAGGATCCTAGAGAAACTTGCCAATGTCGATGGCTTAACCGAAGCCTACAATCATCGATATTTTCAAAATTTTCTTGATCGCGAAATTAAGCGTGCTGACAGAAATACCTATACCTTGAGTGTTGTTATGATTGATATTGATCATTTTAAAAAATTTAACGACACTTACGGCCATCAGATTGGTGACTATATTTTGCGCCAATTTTCAGATATTGCCCGTGAGACGTTGCGTGAATACGACTTGTTTGCCCGTTATGGTGGTGAAGAATTTGTTATGGTACTGCCTGAGACAAACGCAACGGAGGCAGAAACTGTCGCTGAAAAACTCCGGAGCATTATTGCTTCACATTCCTTTGAAAATGATCTTGAGACATATCATATTACAGTAAGTCTTGGTGTCGCCGACATGACTCCTTCTGTAGATAAGTTCAGTAAGAGTGATTTGATCGGCTTTGCCGACGAAGCACTCTATGACGCGAAAAAGAAAGGTCGCAACCGCGTTAGTATTTATACAGGTAAAAAGAAATGGTTTAATCGCTAACGGTTAAATTATTGATACCACCATTATATGGCTGGTGGGCCACAATCATAGACGCTGTGTTGAAGTAAGAAATCACCAAAATCTTTATCCGTCTCAACAATATGTTCAAGCAACCATTCACGCAAAAAGCTCATCAGCTCTGGCGATAGCCCTGTTTTACCAGACCTTACCTGTTGTTGAAAATCAACGATTCGATTCTTGAGTAGAATGTGAGCCTGTTTATGCTCTACACTTTCAGGATAGTTATATTTATCCATATTTAATTCTTCGTGCTCAAAATGTTTTTTTGTGTACTCAATAAGGACCTCCAACAGCACATTTAAGACATCATCACCTCTTTTCTGCCGTAACGCGGAATAGAGATCATTGATCACTCCAACTAATGTATGGTGTTCATCATCAAAAGTGGCAATACCCACCTCGTAACATCTCTTCCATTCAATAACAGCCATTCACCCTCCTTCGTGCTCCACTAAAGATTAAACGCAGTCAGTACATCTACTGTTGGGCTGAATTGTCACTAAAAGACAAAGGGTAAAAACATTTTTGAACTGCGTTTATACTCTACGTACTGAGGGCCAAAAAATTTAACATTTTCTACCTCCTCCACTTTTGCCGTCAAAAACAAACTTAAGCTAACAAAGGCAACAGCCCCTATTGTCTCAACGGAGATCAATTTAAAAAAAGCTCCCCATGCGAGCAACAGCAGAGATGTATACATCGGATGTCGAATGTATTGATATAGACCATCTTGAACTAGATGTTGAGTGTTTTCAAAGGTTAAGTTTTCAGGACTCGCATGCCGCACCCGATGACCTCCTAAGGTGCGCAACACCTTTAAGCCTCGTACTACTAATATGATTGAAAAAAACAAACACAACCATGACAGACTTTGCTGCAAAGAGAATGGCTGATTAAACCATACCGGGTGATTATGTAAGACCAAAAATGCGATCCCCTCAAAGGCAAAAAAACGATAGAAACCATGAGAGCGTGGATTAAGAAGAGCGCGCCGAGACACGATGATAAAACAAATGCTTAAAATGAAAAATACAATAGTTCGAATAATAAATGAATCCACCGGATACATCCCCCTATACGGTAGTTAAAAGTTATTTAGTAGTCGCTGAAATCACGGGCGGATAAGCCGAACAAAATCCAGCCCCACAAAAAAGCAACACCACCAACAGGGGTAATTATGCCCAATATACGTATTTCAGTTAACACTAAGGCATATAAGCTTCCTGAAAAAAGGAGTATGCCAACAAATATCAAAAAACCGGCGGTCCGTACACGGCGTACATCAGGCCAAAGTTTAATAGAAAAAGCAATAATCAACAGCGCCAGCGCATGATACATCTGATAGCCAACTGCCTTTTCCCATGACACCAGCAATTCTGGTGTCACCTTATAGCGTAATCCATGAGCACCAAACACACCAAGCGCAACCGAAATAAATGCATTAAGACTACCAAGTACGATAAAGACTTTCATACGGCTCCCCAAGCAGTTGTAAGAAATACGGATAAACACAAATTATGATTGAACCACCATGGCATTTCAATCAATTAACGTGTTAGTGATATCAATGAAATTTCACCCTCTTTTTCAACTCTTAAACGGGGCCGCAATGAACCAGCATCGAGTTTGACATTAATTTCATATTTAAAGCGATCTCGCTGTTGCTGACTTAAATCAGTAAGCAAACGCAAACTGTTGATAATATTTGCCGACCCTTCAAGAGTAACATCCCCTTCACCATAGGCTGCAATGACAGGTAGTTGATTGGCAACGCCTTCTAAAATCCGATGTCCCTCAATCTCAATAATGTAATGGAGGCCTTCGAGTTCAAGAGGGTAGCGATTAGGATTGATCACATGCAGACCAATTTCAAATCGCGGTGCAATCCCTTGTGTTGGCAACGCCTTAAATGTTGTTACATGCAGCACTGGCGTTTCGTAGTCGGAATGAAACAGGGTACAACCAGATAAAAACAACGCGAACACTAAAGTTAATTGCATAATCAGACGATAAGACATGTGTGAATCCTTTGTGAAATCGATAAACTGTTACTGCACGGGACGGACTATGGCTGTTGAATAGCAATAACATTTTTAAAATACATCAGTAGTTATACCTGATTATGGACAGTCGGGGGGCAGAAAAGGACACCGAAATCATTTGCTCATAAATCAATAACACTCACCACGGAGGGAGAGCGTCATGATTGACAACATCGGAACTTCTTCAATCGAAAACTTCAAAGCCGAAGCACGACAGTTGTTGGAAAAAAAAGTTCAACAACAAGATACTCAAACCGACAAAACAACTCAAACAGATAAAGTAACCCTCGGCAATCAACCTATAGACCCAGGAACCTATACGGCTGCAGTTAAAGATGCTGAACTGGGGTCAACATTCACCCTACTTCGTGATCTATTTGCAACAAACCTAAAGGAACAAGGCATTGCCACACTCGTTGCAACAGGAGATGGTGACATCAACCTTCAATCCTTAACACCTGAAGAAGCTACTGAACTGGTCAGTGATGACGGTTACTTTGGTGTTGATAATACGGCACAGCGTATCTTTGATTTTGCTGTTGGTATGGCGGGTAATGATCCTTCACGTCTTGATGCCATCGTATCGGGTATTGCCGATGGTTTTGCGCAGGCCGAAGAGGCTTGGGGTGGCACGTTGCCTGAAATATCTTACGCAACAAAAGATACACTTCAAACCATGCTACAAGACTGGAGCGGTCAAGAGGTCGAACTTTAACAACGGCGCAGTTTGATTGTTAACAATAGCTCTGGGGCACTTTAAGTGCCCCTTGCTCAATTCTCATCAGGAACTTTGGTGGCTCATCTATTTCGCAACAAAACAGCCTGCACAATTGAGTCAACCAATACACCATTTCGTTTATCGCCAGCGCTGAACAACTTAATGCTACCCATGATGTTGCAATCGTTAAACTACTGAAAAATCAAGAGTATTTACTGTGAGTTAATACTCTTGTTAACCTTAAAGATGACGCAGCGTACGCTGTTGTTCTGGTGTTAAATTATCAAAATAATCGATCATGCCACGCAACGAGTTAGCCATAAAATAGCGCTCGCGCGCGTACAGGTCAGCATCCAATTGATCAATATTCTTAAACACCTCATCGCGCTCAATCAACCAATTATAAATAGCCTGTTGACGTGTTTTCTGGTCACACGCCACCGTTGCCGCTACCGCCTGCCCCCATAAAATAAGTTGTTGCCGACCAATCTCTAAATAGCGCACGGCAGGTTCCACCAAACCATGATGGCCGATAATTAAATAACGTGGATCCAAGGAGATCATGCGATCAATTGAGTCGATAGCGACATCTTGCATAAACCTCGGCGGTGTCGCAGGTCGCATATAAATGCCATTCTCAACATCGGCATGAACGCCACAAACTTCACCACCAATCAACAAATCATCATACTTAAAACACAGGTGATGCGCGGCATGACCCGGTGTTTTGTAGACCTCAATTCCTGTGTCACCGACCTGCTCCGTAAAAAAGATCTTAGTGCTCGTAATCGGAATAATCTCGCCATAGATCTCCGCCATCTCACCAAGGACCTGTAACGAGCCTTGCCATAATTTTTCTGGCGAGATCATGTGACGAATGCCATCAGGGTGACAGACCACCTGCGCCATCGGATAATACTTCAGCAGCTCCCCTGTCCCGCCAGCATGATCAATGTGAATATGGGTCAATAAGATATAATCGAGCTGTTTTACCCCCTTTTCACGTAACCCGTTGACCAGCACTGGGATAGTGGATAGCGGCCCGGGATCTACAAGGGCGGTAAAGTGATCCTCGACAAGCAACCACGAGCTGATAAAGCGACGAAAGCCTTCGAGAGACGACTGATCTAAATCGAAACAATGAAGATGATCGGTATTCATATTTTTCCACCTACGATATTAAACAGCTAAACTGACTGGAACCACATAAAAGACGACACAGCAAAAATGGAGCACACTACCTGAAAGAACAAAAAGATGCCAAATAGCATGATGATATGGCAGCGAACGCCACAAATAAAAACCGATACCACCAGTGTAGGCCAAACCACCTAAAAACAACAACAGCAAGCCGCCATCAGGTAGCGCGGCAAAAAGTGGCTTGGTTGCCACGATCATGGCCCAGCCCATTAAAACATACAAGCTAATTGACATCATCCGTTTATGGCGCAGATGACTCAACTCGACCACCACCCCCGCTGCAGCTAACGACCAGACAACACCAAACAACCACCAGCCCCACACACCACGTAAGGTGATTAAGGTGAAGGGCGTATAGGTTCCAGCAATGAGAAGAAGGATACCTACGTGGTCAAAGGTTCTAAAGATAGCCTTTATTCGCGGTTGATTAATGCTGTGATATAACGTTGAAGAACTATAGAGAAAAATTAATGACACACCAAAAATAACGCAACTCACGGTATCTAAAATACGGTCGCTACAAATACTAACTGATACCAACAAGCATAGACCACCAATGGCTAACACCACACCAATGGCATGAGTGACACCGTTAACAATCTCTTCGCAAGCACTATAACGTGTCGAGCCAATTCGTCCATTCATGGTGATATGTCCTCCAAAAATGTGAATAACAATGAATCAGCATAGCTTTATTTAATCGATTGCGAAGTAAAAGAAAGGTAAAAACTAGCGCGTCAGAGTTTTGATCAGATCCATTTCTCCCTGTCGGCCCAAGGTGATCATCGCCGCTGTAGCACTCTCTACGTACTCCTTGGCATCGCCTGTTAAACAACCAAAGACAAAGCGAGCTAAGTCGGCTTGTGCCGCTGCGATCTGCTCAATTTTTGAGCGTTTTTTACCGTTTTTAATCCACAGTTCATCGGCTCGATTCTGATGAAAATCACGCGCTAACCCAATTAGATCAATACGTTGGTCTAACGGTAACACTTTTTCTGTTTTAAACTCAGCCAGCAACGGTTCTGGGTAGCCATCCTGAATTATCTCAATCATGCGCAGTAGTTTGTTTTTCATGCTGATCTCATTTAGCAAAAGGGTTTCAGTTCGCCCCTGTTTTCCCCTGTTTACTTAATAAACAAAACAGAAGTAGCGATAATTTTATTCGGCGTAATGACCTAATCATATCTCATGACTTCAACACTAAGATACCGATTATTTTAACAATCAAACCAAACATTGCACATCGTTAACCACCGGCAAAGTGTTCCTGCTGTTGAATCTATTTTCCATAGGAGCTTGTGAAATCGAGGATTCATTTTGAACGGCACAACAACGCGATAAAGCGACTCGTTATTCGGTAAAAGCTGAAGCAAAATTGGAACTCGAAAAACACCAACTCGATCTATTACACAAAGAGTACCATCTCAACGAACCAGACGTTTCCGCCAACTAAGACAAGACCAGTTAATCATCTAAATTATTTTTTTTCGCCAGCCTCTTCTTACGCTCACGGTACTGAGTGTGAGCACCCCGTGTGAAAAGTAACGAGCGCGACTCTAAAACACCGACACCATATAAGATACCGATGACGACAATCGCCATTTTAATCGCCACTAACTCACCGATAACAGCAATGCACACGCCAATAGCAGCCAACGACCAAATAGTTGCTGCTGAAGTCACCCCCACCACCACGCCATCGCGAGTTAACATCACCCCAGCCCCCAAAAAGCCAATACCAGTTACCACTTGCCCCATAATACGCGCTGGATCACTAGCATCGCTATCAACAACAGTGCCAATCATAATAAACATATACGTGCCCAACACTATCAAAGAGGACGTTCGTATCCCTACAGGTTTGCCACGCACCTGCCTCTCAAGGCCAACAATTGTACCACAAAAAAGGGCTGCACCAATTGAACTCCAGCTAAATGGATCGATAGAGAGAACGCTTTGTATCGTCATAAGTTAAACCTCCTTATTTATCGACCTTGCATGGGAGCAACCAAACAGCGCGACCGATTACACGAGTGTCCTGAACAAGGTG
>NBLY01000128.1 GCA_002084665.1 Desulfobacteraceae bacterium 4572_35.2
CTAGTGCTGACTGGCAAGGCGGCTGCCCTGCTTGTTGTAGGGCGTTAATTTGCTGTTTTTGTACGTGAAAGATGATCTTTGTTGTTTTGCGCTCTTTGATTAGCACTGGTAAGACGGTGGGAATATTAATTGCAGTAGGAGACTGTCGGAAGAAACATCGTTGAAGTTAGTATTTTTAAGAAAAATGAAGGAGTACAGTGTGTCTCGTAGACGGGTTGCTTCTGTGGTGTTGAAAAAAAATCTATCGTTGCATCGGCGCTTAACCCGTATTCCACGACAGTGTAAAGCACCGCTGCGTGGTACACAGCCTGCTATGACTTTGCGTTATGCTTTTTGGAGCTTTATTAGTGGCACTCTCGGCATTCTGGCCATTCATTGGGTGACCCAGTTGGTCGATTATCCGCTGCTAATCGGCTCTTTTGGTGCTTCAACGGTTTTATTGTTTGGTGCGACAGACTCACCGCTAGCGCAGCCGCGTAATCTGGTTGGTGGACACCTCGTTTCAGCCGTGGTGGCGGTTTGCATCGTTGCTTGTTTCGGCTCCACTCCCTTGGCAATGGCTGTCGCGGTTGGGTTGGCTATTTTTGTCATGAATCTTACCCACACCACCCATCCACCTGGGGGAGCAACCGCCCTGATTGGGGTTCAGGCTGCTGCGGGTCCGGAATATATTGTTGTGCCGGTGCTGGCTGGGGCATTGATTTTATTGGTTACCGCCATCTTTACCAACAATGTGGTTTATCACCGTCGCTACCCTACTGGTGCGCAGATTCTTTCTTATTACAATGCGCTGAAAGGGGAGTGGTGAATCGCGCTGCTATTTTACTATTCTTGATTCTGGTCAATTTATATCAACGAAGGCTCTGTCAAGATAGGCGGCAAATAGAGGACAGGATAAAGTGGTTGTGTATGATTCACCATTGCTCTATCGCTGCTGATTTTTTTACACGACAGTCGCTCGATCACTTAATCGGGTACACCTAATGAAAGGAACACACAATGTCCAGATTGGTAGAACAGTTAAAAAATGAACACGTCGCAATATGTGATGCTCTTAAAATTGTATCCGGTCATGCATAAAGCGGCGCAAAGCGATAACAGCCTGAAGGGGACACTGGATGTGTTCGCAAAAGATATGGATGTGATCTCAAAAAAATCCCTTGATTTTTTTGCCAAATATGAAAAAGGTGGTTCAAATATGGAATTCGCCAAGGATTTTGGTACTCTCATTGCCACCCTCAATCACCGGATTCGCCGAGAAGAAAACACCCTCTATGCAAAGTTCGATGAGTTGGCTTGATTCGCTGTAGATCATTATCAGAGTGTTTGCACGCTGCTTGTTGATTGGTTGTGTGGTTTGAAAATTGGGAAGAAATAGGTGGCGATAGTGGATCTGTTGCAAGAGGCGGCGCTGAAATCGACGTTGGTGGAAACTGTTAAGCACAATTATCAATTTAACGAACGCGATGCTCTGGCAATGAAGGATTTAGCTGCGCTGATGGCAAGCAGGGCAGATGATTTTGTTGATGAGTTTTATGACTATATCTTCAATTTTGAGCATGCAAATGCTTTTTTGAAAAATGAAGAGATTATTAAACTTCATAATGAAAAGATGAAATTATGGTTTCGTGATCTGTTCAGTGGCAATTACGCCGAACCCTATTTTGCCAGCCTGAAGCAGATTAGTGAAACCCATTCGCGCATTGGTCTTTCCACCCACTATATCAACGCCAGTATAAATTTTGTCCGTCGTTTTTTGCTTGGAACGTTGGTAACGCACCACCGCCTAGAGTATCTGGATGTCGTTGAGAAAATCATCGATATCAACCTCGATGTCCTGACCAGCGCTTATATACAAGAAGACACTAAACGGATGATCCAGACCATCAAGATGATCAAGAAGGCTCTCGATACCTCATCCATGCAGCCATATTATCAGCCGATTGTCGCCAATGAGAGCGGGGCAGTGGTGAAGTACGAGTGTCTGGTACGTATTGTCGAAGCCGATGGGACGGTTGTCGCCCCGGGCGATTTCCTGCCCATTGCAAAGCAGGTCAAGATCTATCCAGACATTACTCGGGCAGTGCTCTTGTATGCCTTTAGTCATTATTCGCAGTTACAGGTTCCATTTTCGGTTAATTTATCAATAGACGATATTGAAGACGCTGAAACTACTTCGCTTATTATGCAATTGCTGAACGAGCAACCGCTGATCGGCAAACAGCTTACGTTTGAGATCCTTGAATCGGAACAGATAGATAATTACGAGCTGGTGTGTGATTTTATCCAGCAGGTTAAGATGTTTGGCGTGAAGATCGCCATTGATGATTTTGGCAGCGGTTTTTCCAACTTTGAACAAATCACTAAAATGGCCGTCGATTATTTGAAAATTGACGGCTCGCTTATCCGTGAACTGGCCGATAACAGGGAGAGTCGTCTGGCGGTTGAGTCCATTGTTGATCTGGCAACCAAGCTGGGGGTTGCGACCATTGCCGAATTTGTTAGCTCCGAAGAGGTGTATCGGGCGGTCAAAGAGATCGGGGTCACCTATTCGCAGGGCTATTTTTTCGGTAAACCACAACCGTTGACCATCTTTTGCCCTCAATGAGATATGAAAATGTTCAGCGGTGATTTCCGTACCCCGGATATAACCGCTGCGTAAATAAAAAATATAAATAACACAGGAGTTTAACAAAGATGAAAGCAACACAACTACCCGAATACTTCAAAACCACAACTGGCACATCAGTCCTGTCGACAGCCGACGCTGATGGTTGTGTGAACTCTGCGGTTTACGCTAGACCCCGTTTTTTTGATGATGGTCGCATCGCCTTTATTATGCTCGACCACCTCAGCCATGCAAATCTGCAGAGCAACCCACATGCGTCCTATCTGTTTATAGCCGAGGGCAAGGGCTATGAAGGGGTGCGACTGCATCTTACAAAGGTGGCTGAAGAACGAAACACCGAACGAGTGCAACAGTGCCTTGAAGACCGTGGCAAAGGTAAGTTTTTCAATCAGACATGCTTTTTGGTTTTTTTTGAAATTGACAAAATCTTACCGCTGGTTACGAAACCTAGTTAACTATAGTTAGTTGACTCCGAGATAGCAAAAGATGGTGGCGCCGAATCCAGTGATGGAGAGCAGTGCCGCTTTTTTCCCAGCCCAGCCACGGGTAAGCCGAGCATGAAGGAACGCAGCGTAGATAAACCAAACGATGAGGCTCCAGGTTTCTTTTGGATCCCAGCTCCAGTAGGTGCCCCAAGCGTAGTTGGCCCAAATAGCACCGCTAATAACCCCCAGAGTCAGTAACGGAAAGCCGATCATTACCGCTTTATAGTTGATGATGTCGAGAATTTTTAGCGACGGGAACAGAGCCATCATTCTTGTCGAACTGTTGCTTCGATCTTCCCAGTGACCGCGTACCAGATACATCAAGGAAACGCCGCAGCCGACAGCAAAGGCTGCATAACCGAGAAAACAGCTGACGACATGATAGGTGAGCCAGTTGCTTTGCAGAGCTGGAACCAGCGGTTCAACAGCGCTGTCCAGAGTTAATTGTGCCCATGCCATACTCAAAAATGCAAATGGGAGGATAAAGGCCCCCATCGCTCGGTAGCGGTATTTCATATCGATTAGCAGGTAGATGAGCAGGATGGTCCAAGCAAAAAATGTCACCGATTCGTATAGGTTGGTCAGTGGTGCCCGACCAACGCTGCCCGGCAGTTGATACGATTCGTACCAGCGCAAAGCGATGGCCAAGGTGTGAGTGGATAAACCGGCCCAACTGATTATTATGCTGAGGCGGGATACTAAACGACTGTGAGTGGCCAAATAGGCGATAAAGGTCACCATGGCCGAAAAATATAGTCCTAAAACAAGATTGTAGAGCAGAGAGCTGGTCAGCATTGAGATAAACTCCAAGATAATTATTGTTGATATCTGGTTGTAACTATTCGGCGGCTTCGTTAACGAGCCGCCGAATAGTTACGTTTGATAAAAAGGGGGGATGATGTTTTGCTATTAATGACTCAAACGATCAACCATCGGAATCAGCTGTTGGTAGTCTTTGTAGGTCAACGAACTGTCCCAGTGCCCTGAAACCATACCGACAATGACACCCGTAGCGTAGATTGAGAGCAACAGTACTGGGAATACCCAGCGCGGCAGCGGTTGGCGTTCTAATCTGGTGCTCATGGTTAAGCTGCGCTGAGGACATACTTCAACACAGCTTAAGCAACCGCTGCACTCGGCATTGCAGATGGCGGTTGCGTTGTGTACCGTTAATTGTGCCGAACAGACTTCGGTGCATAGTTTGCAGTCGGTACAGCTGGTACTGTCGCGGCGGATTTTGAACGGACTGAGCATACTGACCAGTCCCAGCAGTGCGCCGTAAGGGCACAGATAACGACACCAGAAATTTTTATAAAATAGCGATAGAATACTGGTGATCCCTACCACGACCACGGTGGTGGTGGAGATCTGGGTGAAAAAGCGCAACATCTTTACATCGCTCAACGACCAGTATGGTGACTGAACAAACGAGGCGATGGCGTAAGCCGGCATGTCGATGAGGAGAATCTTGACAAAAAAGGCCAGCAGCAGATATTTCAATCCACGCAGGGGGATATCGAGCCAGCGCCACATGGTGAAGTTGCGACCAAAGATCCGTTTACCCACCTTCCATGCCGCTTCTGATAGGGTTCCCACCGGACACAACCAAGAGCAGAATGATTTCTTAGCGATCAAACTCATGAGCAAAAACGTCACCAGTAGAACCAGTGCCGCCGGATGTTTATCGTCAAAAGTGCCGGTAAAGAGCCACAATTTAAGGCTGGCCAGTCCGCAAATGTGGTGAGCAATACCTGTTCAATGTTTTTGATGTCGATCCCAGCATGTGTCATCAGGCTGTCCCAGGTTGCAACGTGCCCCTGAACCTGTTGCAGAAATAACAGTGGCTGGTTGTCGCTTTTGTTGGCCAACAGGGCGCAGACCAGTAGCTCTTTGTTGCTGGCATTGTTATGACGCAGGGTCTTTAGGTCATCAGCGGATAAAATCTGCAACCGCTCCAGCACCTCGTCGACGACAACGTGATCCAGTGGTGCTGTTGCATCATTTAAGGTACTGTTGAAGGTTGTCCCTAGGGCCGTGGGTTTGATTCCAAGAGCTGTGATGGTGGCGGCCCAGTTGGACTGCTGTGAGCGGGCGGTTAAAATCTTCTCTACCTCTGTGGCGCTTTTATCGGCCAGCCAGTATGCGACCCACAGATCGGCACCGCTGGCACCGCGCTGTTTTTTACCCACAATGATTTTTTTGGTGACATTAAACGTCAGGGCAAAAAAAGTGTTTTGGGTGGCGGTGAGAAAATAGTCGTCGGCAGCACCGGGTTTTTCCATGTCGTAGCTTCTATCTTGGAAACAGTGACATTCAATAGTCGGTAAAGCTTGCGCCGTCAGTGGTACTGTCAAGCATAATAAAAAAATCATAACAATACGGTTCATTAAGTAATCTCCTTAGATTGTTGTGCTGGACTGCTGATCACAACCGTTGTTGTCTGGTCGCCGTTGGCAGCGTATAGCCCCTGTTGTCGTCGTTTTTCCGCTGTCCTACCGATCCAGCTATCTTCAACCCAGTCAAGCTTCAGGCGTTCAACCAGTGTTTTCAAGTAGTCCAGATGAGGACACGGCGGCGCGTGGTAATTATCCTTGCTGATACAGGAGGAAAAATGGACGGCTATCTGTTGTGATTTAATGCCATCGCGCTTTAAGGCTACTTTTTTTAAATGGGCAAGTTTGCGATGTAGAGCGCGTCCGCAACAGCCACCACAAGTTAGGGTGAGCAGGCGCAACTGTTTATTATCCGCATAGCGAGCAAAGCCTCCGCTGCGGTCGTGGAATGCTTTTTCGCAGTGATAACCACTGCAACGCTCTTGAACCAGATGGCACTGAACAACCACCAGATATTGTTTTTCACAACACTCCATAGCGAATACTCCAGTTTTAGATTTTAGACGGCATTGACTAAATTGTTACC
>NBLY01000035.1 GCA_002084665.1 Desulfobacteraceae bacterium 4572_35.2
TACGATATTGATATTGTTGAATTGGAAATACCAGAAGATCATATTCATATGGTAGTGAGAAGTGAACCAAAAATATCACCAAGCCACATAATGCAGGTGGTAAAGAGTATTTCGGCACGCGAGTTTTTCAAAATGTTCCCCGATATCAAAAGGCGATATTTTTGGGGAGGTAAACTGTGGACTCAAAGCTATTTTGTTGAAACTATTGGAAATGCGACAGAAGAGACTATTCGTAAATATGTGCAAAGCCAGTTAGTAGTTTTGGATGAAAAAGAAGCCCATGGAAGTCAGTTAGGGCTCTTCTAAAACTCGGTCGCTTGCGGCCGAGTTTTTTATGAAACGCTTAATTTTACGTGTTGTTGTCTTGGGGAATTCATCATCACGAATAATGAATTTCTTAACTCGTTTGTAGTCAGCTAACTGTTTACCTATCGTCAACACTTCTTGGCGAATGAGGGCTTCAATCTCTTTTGTGTCCAATGGTTTACCACCCAGCTCTTGGGTGTGACAATCAATCATCTCTTGATCTGGATATATTTGAGCATGAACTTCTTCTGCTGCTGGGCCTACCTTGTGACCATAAACCATGACTTCTTGAATGAGTGGGCTGCTCAATAGTTCATTTTCTATCTCTTCGGGGTAAACATTTTTTCCATTGGGGGTAACAATTAAGTTCTTAACTCTGCCGCAGATACTTAAGAATCCGTCCGTATCAAATTTACCCATATCGCCTGTGTGGTACCAGCCATCGCTAAGAACTTCTTTTGTGGCCGTCTCATTTTTATAGTAACCTTTCATTACGTTAGGCCCTTTGCACAGAATCTCTCCAATTCCTTCTTCGTTTTTATCTTTTATTTTCACTTGAACAGAGGGCAGTGGTTTACCAACGGTGCCTATGCGTGTTCCCCCTGGTTGTTCAGCTGTGATAACTGGTGACGTTTCTGTAATGCCATAACCTTGGTAGATCATTGTGCCAAATTCTCTAAATTTAGCGGCAACAACAGGATCAAGAGCTGCACCTCCACTAACAAAGGTTGTCTCCGTACCAAGAGATTCACGAATTTTCTTTTCCACTATTTTTCGCGCAACTGGTAATGCATAGAGAGTTTTAGAAACCTTCTTACTGTTAATGTTGCGCATGATTCGATCAAGGAAAATTCGATATATGGCAGGGACTCCGAGTAGGAACGTTGGCTTAACTTCAGTTAAATTTTCACCGAGCTTTTTAAGTGATTCGGCAAAGGAGACCGTTCCGCCGAGAGTGAGTGGCAACAGAATGCCGCAGACCTGTTCAAAAATATGGTTAATCGGTAAGAAAGATAGTGTGTGGATAGAATCATTCAATTGGAAATGAGGGATTAAATCCTTTATGTTCGAGGTGATGTTGCCGTGGGTAAGAATTGCCCCTTTAGAGCGTCCTGTTGTTCCTGATGTATATAGAATGATCGCTATATCTTCAGGTGTAATGGCAACGGTTTCCGGTAGGCAGTTACCAACAAATGATTTATAGGAAAGTAGAACCTTTTTTTTTCGCGCTTCCTTAATCATGTTTGCGGTTGGAGAAAACAGATCGGTATTGTCATCGCTGGCAAAGTCCTCTGTTGTCATGAGGCTGTGTGCCTGGTTTGCTAACGTTTCGAGAGTTGCAGCTTTGTTGCGGGGAATTTTTAATTCATGGACGAGTTGGTGCCACTCGGTGATTAGATCGCCAATGATGGTGAATGCTTCTGAATCCTTCGGAAAAAGATCTTCACTATTATCCATCACAATAATGTGGGCCAGTTTTGGCAACCCTGATTTGAGCTCTAAAAGTGTTTCAATGTAGGCTTGGGTGGTGAATATTGTTACAATATCACTGTCACGCAAGACATGGCGTAATTCGTTTTGCTTTAAATCTTTGTCAATTGGAACGGCAACAGAGCCAGTCTTGAGTATCGCAAGATATGTGACAAGCCATCGATTAGATGAGGGTGCTAATAAGGCAATGTTGCTACCTCTTTTTGTATTGAGATGTTGTAGCCCTGTCGCAGCCAGATCAGAATCGCGCCAAAGGTCAGCATACGATAAACTTATCCATCTTTTTTTTCGTTTTTCACGTAGAGCAATTCGATTTGGATGATTCTGACAGCTTGTTTTAAGCAACTCTATAATGGTACTCACTGGTGACCTCGTAGGTAATGAATAAAGGTTAGTCATTTGGACATAGATAATGCAAGACATGAATTTATAGTTGTCGAGCTACCTTTAGCAAGAACTAAATACATGTTGATGGTTGTTTGTTGGTTTTTGTATTTATGTCGAGTTGTTAACTTCATAAATTCGTAATTTAGTTGAACCTTTTTTATTTAGATTGTGGAGCTTGGTTATGGCGAACATTACAATTGAATTGCCTGATGGATCTAAACGTGAATACGAAGCAGGGGTCTCCTGTCTCGAAATTGCCCAATCTATTGGTGAGGGATTAGCTCGGCAAACTGTTGCAGCTCGTATTGATGGCGAACTATGCGATGCGACACAATCCGTTGGATCTGATGCTAAGATTGAATTAATTACCCTGTCTAGCCCCGAGGGTTTGGACGTTTATCGCCACACTACAGCGCACTTAATGGCTCATGCCGTGAAAGATATTTTCGGTAAAGATGTCCAGGTTACCATTGGTCCATCTATTCAGAATGGCTTTTATTACGATTTCCATTGTGAAACTCATACATTTACGCCTGATGATTTCGATAAAATTGAATCTCGCATGAAGGAATTGATCAAACAAAACCTTCCAATTGAGCGTTCCGAAATGGATACCGCAGACGCTATTGCGCTGTTTAAAGAGATGGGTGAGGGTTTTAAGGTTGAATTGATTGAAGACCTCGGTGTTGAGTCGGTGTCTTTGTATCGTCAAGGTGATTTTGCTGATCTGTGTCGTGGGCCTCACCTGCCTTCTACTGGACGAATTAAGGCATTTAAGCTAACCAGTGTTGCGGGAGCGTATTGGCGTGGCGATGAAAATCGTGAGATGCTGCAGCGTATTTATGCAACGGCATTTCCTGATAAGAAACAACTTAAAGCTCACCTTGCTCGCTTAGAGGAAGCACGAAAGCGTGATCACCGTAAGTTGGGTCGCGAACTTGACCTGTTCTCATTCAGTGAGGAAGCTGGAGCCGGGCTTGTTATTTGGCACCCAAAGGGTGCTATGTTGCGAACAATACTTGAAGACTTTGAACGCCGTGAGCATCTGCGTCGTGGCTACGATTTGGTTCAGGGGCCACAAATCCTCCGCACTGATCTATGGAAAACATCAGGTCATTACGAGAATTATCGTGAAAATATGTATTTCACTGAGGTTGAGGGGCAGGGGTTTGGGCTAAAGCCAATGAACTGTCTCGCTCATATGTTGATCTATAAGAGTAAATTACGCTCTTATCGTGATCTCCCCCAGCGATATTTTGAGTTGGGTACCGTTCACCGTCATGAAAAGTCAGGCGTTTTGCACGGCTTGACTCGGGTTCGTGGTTTCACTCAAGATGATGCTCATATTCTCTGTGCTCCTGATCAGTTGGATGATGAGATAAAAAATGTTCTCCGTTTTGTTCAAGATGTGATGGCTATTTTTGAGTTTGAGTTTGAGATGGAGCTTTCTACTCGTCCTGAAAAATCGATCGGTAGTGATCAAGATTGGGATAGTGCTACCTCTGCATTGAGAAGCGCGCTGGAAGATTCTGGCCTACCATTTGATATTAATGAGGGCGATGGCGCATTTTATGGGCCGAAGATCGACATTAAGCTGAAGGACGCTCTTGACAGGTATTGGCAATGTGCTACTATTCAGTGCGATTTTACTTTACCTGAGCGTTTTCAGCTGAAATATGTTGGCTCGGATGGCGAAAAACATCGGCCAGTTATGGTTCATCGAGTTATTCTTGGCTCTATTGAGCGGTTTATTGGTATTCTTATTGAGCATTATGCAGGTTCCTTTCCACTTTGGATTTCGCCTGTGCAAGCAACAGTGATCAATGTAACAGATAATCAGTTCGACTATGCGAAACAGGTAACAGCAGACCTTCTTGCTGCTGGTATACGAGTGCAATCTGACTTGCGCAATGAAAAACTTGGCTTCAAGATTCGCGAAGCCCAAATGCAGAAGATTCCTTATATGTTGGTGATCGGTGACAAGGAGATGGAAAGCTCTACGTTGACTCCTAGATTTAGGACTGGTGATAATCTTCAAGCGATGACCGTAGCTCAATTTAGTGAATTTATTTTGGAAGAATGTAAGAAATATAATTAGGAGGTGGCACCATAGCTAAACAAGAAACAAATATTAATCGTGCAATTCGTTCGAAAGAGGTGCGTGTTGTAGACGATGCTGGTGAGCAGCTAGGTGTCATGCTTTTGCAGGATGCGTTATCGGCTGCTGTTGATCGCGGACTTGATCTGGTGGAAGTTTCACCATCGGCCAAGCCACCTGTGTGCCGTATCATGGATTACGGTAAATTTAAATATCAGCAACAGAAACGTGTCGCTGAAGCAAAAAAGAAAACTGCACGCGTTGAACTTAAAGAGGTGAAGCTACGGCCTAAAACCGAAATTCATGACTTTAAGGTTAAAGTTAAAAATGTGCGACGTTTTCTTGATGCTGGGAACAAGGTTAAGGTAACAATCATGTTCCGTGGCCGCGAGGTAACTCACCCTGAATTTGGTCGTGAATTATTGAAGCGAGTTGCTGCAGAAGTATCGGATATTGGTGTAGTTGAATTTTTTCCAAGTATGCAGGGTCGTTTTATGCATATGGTTATGGCTCCCAATAAAAAGTAGAAATGTCATACCAAGTGGTTGACAGCATAAAAAAGAGAAATGAAGGAGATTGGGAATGCCCAAGATTAAAACTAACCGTGGTGCTGCAAAGCGCTTCCGTAAGACAGGTACAGGAAAGATCACCCGTAGCAAAGCGTTTACAAGTCACATCCTGACCAAGAAAACTACGAAACGTAAACGTGATCTGCGTCAAGGTGCGATTGTTTGTTCAGCAGATCATAAAAATATCAGTTGTCTGATCCCTTACATGTAAGGTTCAGACAACTCGGCTTTAAGTCCGAGAACTGTGGGGAATTTTGTCTCCCCCTGCAGATCCGGCAATGTAGATATTGTTATTAATATTTGCATTTATTTTAACATTGTAAGGAGAATAAGATGCCGAGAGTAAAAAGAGGTTTTAAAGCGAGACGTAGACGTAATAAAGTATTAAAGCTTGCCAAAGGTTACCGTGGCGCACGGAGTAAATTATTTCGTAGTGCAACAGAGGCTGTTGATCGAGCTTTAAATTACGCCTATCGTGATCGTCGTGTTAAAAAACGGGATTTCCGTGCACTTTGGATCGCCCGTATCAATGCGGCTGCACGTCTTGACGGTGTTAGCTATAGCCGTTTGATCTTCGGATTAAAAAAAGCTGAAATTGCACTAGACCGGAAGGTTTTGGCAGAGATTGCCGTAACTGACCCTGCAGCATTTAGTGCTGTTGTTGAAAAAGCAAAAGCGCACATTCAGTAGGAACACCAAAAGAGATGAGGTTTTTCCTCATCTCTTTTTTTGCGTTTAATTTCATTCGCATAAGTCGTATGAATATTATTTTAAATGATTAGTTGATGGAAGCCCTGTGGCTTCCATCACTTGTTTATAGCACGTGCTTTGTTGCGTGGTGTTAGGGGTTTTTATGAAGGAAAAACTTGAATCGATGTTGGCTTCGGCGAACGAAGCTATGGAAAATGCCACCGATGAAGCGATGCTTCAAGAAATTCGTGTTAGCTATTTAGGGAAAAAAGGGCAACTAACATCAATCATGAAAGAGATGGGTGGTCTTTCAAACGAAGAACGGCCTATTGTAGGAGCCATCGCCAACAAGGTAAAAGATCAAGTTTCACAAACATTTGACAAGCAGTTAAAAGCAATCAAGTCAAACGTTATGGCTTCACGTCTTGTAAATGAAAAAATTGATGTAACTTTGCCAGGGCGAATAAAAGCACAAGGAACTAAGCACCCAGTAACCCTTGTTACTGAAGAGTTGATTGAAATTTTCTCTTCGTTGGGTTTTTGTGTAGCTGAAGGCCCAGAAGTTGAGCAGGACTTTTATAATTTTGAAGCTCTCAATATCCCCAAAGATCACCCTGCACGTGATATGCAAGATACCTTTTATATCAACGAAGATGTGGTGCTAAGAACGCACACTTCTCCGGTGCAAATACGCTCTATGCTCAAACAGGAGCCACCTTTACGGATTATCGCTCCAGGTACTGTTTATCGTCGTGATTCAGATATTACCCATAGTCCTATGTTTCACCAAATAGAAGGTTTTATGGTTGATGAAAACATCACTTTTGGTGACCTAAAAGGGGTGTTAACAACATTTATTCACGAATGTTTCGGCAAGAAGGTTGGCGTTCGCTTTCGGCCTTCATTTTTTCCATTTACCGAGCCCAGTGCTGAAGTTGACATTCAATGTGTGATCTGTGGCGGTAAGGGGTGCCGTGTTTGTGGAAATTCTGGATGGCTTGAAATTCTAGGTAGTGGCATGATTGATCCTGAAGTATTGAAGTCGGTTGAATATGATTCTGACAAATACAGTGGCTTTGCTTTTGGCATGGGATTAGAACGGATTGCAATGCTTAAATTTGGTGTTAATGATTTACGCTTGTTTTTTGAAAATGATGTACGTTTTTTACGTCAGTTTTAAATAAAGTGTGAATCAACCAATTTTTGGCACTTGGAACTTTTCTGTCACTCAATCATATTGAGTTAATGTAATATAAAGGATAAATTTAAATGATTGTCACCTATAACTGGCTAAAAGAATTTGTTGATTTTGACCTCGATGCAGATCAGCTTTCACATCAATTAACGATGGCAGGTCTTGAAGTTGATTTCATGGAGAAACTTGGTGCGAACCTTGACTCTGTCATTGTTGCAAAGCTCGATTCGGTTGAACCACACCCTGAGGCGGATCGATTAACATTGTGCCAAGTTAATACAGGCAGTGATGTGATTCCTGTCGTCTGTGGTGCGACTAATCATAAGACTGGTGATTTAATCGCCTTGGCTCAGGTTGGTTCAATCCTCCCTGGCGATTTTAAGATAAAAAAATCTAAAATTCGTGGTGCCGTATCTCAAGGGATGCTTTGCTCTGAAAAAGAGTTAGGGTTAGCTGAAGAGGCGGATGGTATTCTTATCTTGCCTCAGGAATTGCAACTAGGATTGCCAGTTTTTGATGCACTTGGTTTAAAAGATGTTCGTTATGAAATCGGTTTAACTCCTAATAGGGCTGACTGTTTAAGTGTTGCCGGTGTTGCCCGTGAAGTTGGTGCTTTTGTACAAAACAAAATTCAGCTTCCAACCTCTGGAAAGATTAGCGAAGGTGAGGTGGCAATTGAAGCTAAAACCTCCGTTGAAATCGAGGATGCTTCTGGTTGCCCACGCTATATGGCACGATTAATTGAAGGTGTTAAGGTTGCTCCGTCGCCAGCATGGTTGGTTCAGCGGCTTGAATCAATTGGTATGCGTTCGATTAATAACGTTGTTGACGTTACAAATTACGTGTTAATGGAACTTGGTCACCCTTTACACGCTTTCGATTTCAATTTGTTACGCGGAACCAAGATTGTTGTTAAGAGAGCCGAAGAGGGTTGCGAGTTTACTACGTTAGATAAACAAAGCCGCCAGCTGAAATCAACTGACATTGTTATTTGTGACAATGAAGGTCCTATTGCTTTAGCTGGTGTTATGGGTGGTGAAAACTCCGAAGTTCAGGATACGACGGTTGATATTCTCCTTGAAAGTGCCTATTTTGATCCAACTTCAGTAAGGCGTACCAGTAAACGTCTAGGTATTCATACTGAAGCGTCGCATAGATTTGAGCGTGGTGCAGATATTGACATTGTTTCAATTGCCCTTAATCGCGCAATCTCATTAATTCAAGAACTTGCTGGCGGAACAGTCGCTGCGGGCTATATAGACAACTATCCTCAAGCTTTGTTTAAACGTGAGGTGAGTATTACGTCTGCACGAACCAATGCTCTTCTTGGCCTTAACTTGAGTTTAAGTGAGATTGAACAGCTATTAAATTCTATCGAGCTGAACACCAAGCGCAGCGACATTGACGGTCAAGAAGCTCTTGTGGCGACCATTCCAATGTCACGCCACGATCTTGAACGCGAGGTCGACCTCATCGAAGAGGTTGCTCGTTTGAATGGTTATGACAACATTCCAGTTACGATGCCCATTAGTCGCGTAGTACGACAAACAAAAAATCAGAGCCAATCAACAACACGTTCATTGCGTGATGGCATGGTTGCCCAAGGTTTTAGTGAAATTATAAATTATTCTTTTACCTCGCCAACAGCGTGGGATAAGATCGATCTTTGTGAGGATGATGCGCGCAGAACTACGATCAAGGTTTTAAATCCCTTGACCGAAGAGCAATCAATCATGCGTACCAGTTTAGTGCCTGCCATGCTAGAAACTGTAGCAAGGAACCTCTCTTACCGTAGTACCGATTTGAGCCTTTTTGAGCTGCGACCTATTTTTACCGTTAAAGATAGTGACGTGCAGCCTGAGGAATCGATGCGTATGTGTGCTGCAATAACTGGAAAGCGCGAGGTTGAAGGGTGGTCGCAATCAGATGCTGAAGTTGATTATTATGATCTGAAAGGTTCTATTGAAACAGTGTGTCAACACTTAGCAATCCCAACTTTGAGTGCTAAACTCGATGCCCTGCAGCCTTATTTGCACCCAGGGAAATCATGCCGTCTTTATCATGGCAAGACTTTATTGGGAGTAATGGGGGAGGTGCATCCTCAAGTACAGGAAAATTATGATATAGATCAACCTGTTTATCTTGTTGAACTTGATGTTGCAGCACTGCAAAGCACAAAAAAGAATGTGACGGCTTTTAAACCTATTTCACGTTTTCCTGATTGTTACCGTGATAGTGCTTTCCTTTTCGATGAAGAGGTTAGCGCGCAGCAGGTCTTTGATGTATTATCTAAGGTGAAAGTGAAAAATCTGGATGACGTAACCCTCTTTGACATGTACAGTGGCAAAGGTGTTCCTGAAGGCAAGAAGAGTTTAGCAATTAGGGTGCGTTATCGTTCGATGGATAAGACATTTACTGATGATGAGATCAATGTAATGCATGCTAAGATCGTAAAGTCTTTACAGAAAAATTTAGGAGCAGAAATCAGATAGCTCTTGCGACGTTAAAATGGCTGTGCTATAAACCGTGTAAAATCAACGTTCTATCTAGGTTATTAAGTTATGGAGGTATTATGACAAAAGCGGATCTTGTGGAAAATGTATATTATAAGACAGGATTTTCTAAGAAGGAGTCCGCTGAAATTGTCGAATCGGTCTTTGAGCTAATCAAAGATACCCTCGAAAGTGGCGATAAAATAAAAATTGCAGGTTTTGGTAACTTTGTTGTTAAGCAAAAAGCAACGAGAAGGGGCCGGAATCCACAGACTGGTGAAGAGATTGAGATTAGTTCACGTAAGATCTTGACCTTTAAACCAAGCCAAGTTTTGAAAGTTGCAATCAACGAGGAGGAAACCAAGCCAAGTTTTGAAAGTTGCAATCAACGAGGAGGACTAATCGTCCTCCTCGTTAGTTTATATCCCTATGAATATAGAGATTCCCGATAAACTATTTTTTAAAATAGGTGAGGTTGCATCGATTACTGGTGTCAAACCACATGTTCTGCGTTATTGGGAATCTGAATTCGGCAATTTCTCCCCTTCTAAAAGTCGCCTTCTAAAAGTCGAACCAAACAGCGACAATATCAAAAAAAAGATATTGAGTTGGTCCTAACCTTAAAAGATCTTCTTTACAATCAGGGCTTTACAATAGCTGGGGCTCGTAAAGTAGTTCGTTCATCAAAAAAAAATCAGAATTCAAATAAGTCAGCCAAAAATGACCATGAGCTTTTATTGGATGTGCGTGAAGAGTTGCGTGCATTACGTTCGTTTCTAAATTAATTCATAAAACCCTTTGCAGAAATGATGAACGATGGATTATTCAATTGCACGCCGTCGTATGGTTGCGCAGCATGTTGTTGGTCGAGGAATCACCGATAAGAAGATCATTAGTGTGATGGAAGAGGTCCCACGTCATCTGTTTGTTGAGGAAGCCCTACAGAGTCAAGCCTACACAGATTACGCATTACCGATTGGTGAAAAGCAGACCATCTCTCAACCTTTTATTGTCGCTGCGATGACTGAAGCCCTTACTTTGCAGCAGGATGATCGAGTGTTGGAGATTGGTACAGGGTCAGGCTATCAGGCTGCGATTTTATCTAGGTTAGTTTCGCATGTGTTTAGTGTTGAACGTATCGTAAGTTTAGCACGAAGAGCACGTCGAATTTTAGATAGTATCCATTATTCAAATGTACATATTCATGTGTCTGACGGAAGTAACGGCTGGGCTAAACAAGCTCCTTTTGATGCAATTATCGTTACCGCTGGTGCGCCTGATGTGCCACAGAACTACCTTGATCAACTTACGATTGGTGGTCGACTGGTGATCCCTGTTGGCAATGGCAATACGCAGGTACTAAAACGTATTATTCGGACTGCAGATCAAACTTTTTCAGAAGAAGATCTTCTGGATTGCCGCTTTGTTCCATTGATTGGTGAACACGGTTGGAGCGAAAAGGTGTGCTAGGAGCTTTTCGAAGACTTTACGATTGGATTCTTCATTGGGCAAAAACACCTTTTGCTGTTTCGGCTCTTTTTTTACTAGCCTTCGCCGAATCTTCTTTTTTTCCGATTCCACCAGACGTGCTACTCCTAGCTATGGGTTTATCACTGCCATTGAAAGTATTTCGCTTTGCGGCCATCTGCGCTCTTGGTTCAGTTTTGGGAGGTATGGCAGGTTACGGCATAGGTTATGGTCTTTGGGAGCTAAGTTCTACATGGTTTTATCAATGGGTGCCTGGTTTTACTCAGGATGGCTTTAATTCCATTCAAGCACTTTTTAAGCAATACAATTTTTGGCTTGTGTTTGTTGCTGGTTTCACCCCTATCCCATATAAAATCATCACTATTGGAGCTGGTGTTTTTGACATTACTTTTCCGATCTTTGTTATTGCTTCTGCAGTGAGTCGTGGCATGCGATTTTATCTCATAGCACTTATTGTTTATCGCTATGGAGATCAAGCAAGAAAAATTATTGATAAAAATTTCAATGTAATAACTTCGTTATTTGCTTTATTATTGATAGGTGGATTTTTAGTGGTTCGTTATATTTTTTGATTGAAACTATTCATGGAAGCTGTGGATGATTCGAATAATTTATTTTTCTGTTATTTTTCTAATCATCTCGCTAGTTGGTTGTGCACCACGAGGTGTTCGTCATGTTGTTCAACCGGGTCAAACGCTTTACCGAATCAGCAAAACTTATCATGTTCCTGTCGAGAGACTTATTTCATCAAACCGAATCAAAGATGCTTCAAAGATTAAAGTGGGACAAGCATTATGGATTCCAGGCGTTAGTAGTACTCGAACTGTTTCTGTCGTTCCTAAACCAGCGATCAAAAAGAAAACTTCAACCGTTACATCAAGAAAAAAAAACAGACCTGCCAAAACTACTCCTGTTGCTGCTTCAATAAAGAGATCTTTGCCCCCAGTTTCCCCTAAAAAAGGCCAGTTATTGTGGCCGTTAAAAGGGAAGGTTGTTACAGCCTTTAATTTGAAAAGCCGAACTCCAAGTAAGGGAATAGATATCTCTGCAAAAGTTGGATCCCGTATCAATAGTGCTGCAGCAGGTAAGGTTATCTATAGTGGTAACGGTATCTCTGGTTACGGTCATGTTGTTATTATTGAACACGATCATTCTCTTTTTACTGTCTATGGCTACAATAAAAAAAATCTCGTTGCATCAGGTGCTTATATCAACTCTGGTCAACAGATAGCTCTCGTCGGTGTTCCACCAGGACACAATCAGGGACGCTTACATTTTGAAGTTTGGCGAGAAAAAAAGGCAATTAATCCAGCTTTATACTTGCCGTAATGGCATGTTTTTAATATGTTTATCTAACTTCTAGATCGTATGAACAGTGCTATTTGCCAACGATGGGGTCAATGTATGAGCAAAATTATTGCAAAAACAACAAAAAATAATGTTGTGGCTGGTAGCGACGATGCCATAAAATATTACCTTAAAGACATCCAAAAATCACAACTGCTTACAGCGGATGAAGAGCGTAACATTGCACTGAAAATCGAAACAGGTGATGACCAGGCTCGGGCAAAGATGATTGAGTCGAATTTACGACTTGTGGTTAAAATTGCAAAGAGGTATATGAACCGTGGTTTGCCTTTTCTTGATTTGATTGAAGAGGGTAACATGGGGCTAATAAAAGCTGTTGAACGATTTAAAGTCAGTAAAGAGTGCCGATTCTCAACTTATGCAACCTGGTGGATTAGACAATCAATTGAAAGGGCATTGGTAAATCAAAGTCGAACGATTCGACTTCCTGTTCATATTGCTGAAAACATGAACAGAATGCTTAAGGCAACGCGTGAGTCATTGAAACAGTTAAATAGAGAACCATCTGAAACCGATATTGCCCTTGCCATGGATAGTAATGTTGAAGAGGTTCGACGCTTGCAACAATTGTTAAGAAAAACGTACTCAATAGAACATCCATTAGGAGATGATGAGGGTTATTCTTTGATGAACACATTAGAAGATGTGTCAGTCATCACTCCAACAGATTTAATTGAAAACAAAGATAAATATATTTTTGTGACACAATGGCTAGAGCAGTTGAAAGATAATGAACGCGAGATTTTAACCTTACGTTTTGGTTTGGATGACCGTGAACCTGAAACACTCGAAACTATTGGTAAACGCTTTGGTGTGACTCGTGAACGAATCCGTCAGATTGAGGTGAAAAGTTTAGAAAAATTACGTACTATTATGCGTACTAAAATTGACAATTAATATCATAATATTTATCACTAAATTAATATGGAGCAAATGTGGAAGATTTAAGAAAAATTATTCGTGACATCCCTGATTTCCCTAAAAAAGGAGTTGTTTTTAAAGATATTACAACGTTGCTTTCAGATGGAAAAAGTTTTCACCGCATGATTGATTTGATCGCCCATCGTTACTTAGGTAAAGAGATCGATACGATTGTTGGCGTTGAAGCTCGTGGTTTTATTCTAGGCGCTGCGTTAGCGTATAAATTAGGTCTAGGTATTACTCTGGTACGTAAGTCAGGCAAATTACCTTACAAAACAATTGAAAAAACCTATGATCTAGAATATGGCACAGATACTTTGGAGATCCATAAAGATGCTTTTGCTCCTGGTGCGCGAGTGTTGATTGCCGATGATCTGTTAGCGACTGGTGGAACGGTTGCCGCTGTTGTTGATCTTGTGAATGATCTGGGAGCCGAAGTTGTTGAATGCGCCTTTTTAGCAGAACTTGATTTTTTAGAAGGGCGAAAACGCTTACCAGAAAATAAGGTGTTTAGTCTGCTTAATTTTTGAAATAACACTTTGTCATCAAGAATAGTACAAAAAAGCACTTAGTGGAAAACCACTAAGTGCTTGATTATTTTGGCGGCCCCGTAGTTATAGCTTAATCTATGTAACTGAATCAAGTAGTTTGTCGATCATCAATCATTATGTATTTACAGTACATTTATCATACGAGTAAAAACTATGACATACAATGACATTTTACGCCGTTTTCGCTATGCAGTAGATTTGAGTAATTCGGTTATTTTAGAATGCTTCAAGTTAGCAAATCAAAGCGTATCGCAAGAGCAGCTGCACCGTTTTTTTAAACGAGAAATTGAATCTGGTTACAAGGAACTTTCGGCTGAACTAATGAATGCTTTTCTTGACGGATTAATTATTTTTACCCGCGGTCGACAAGACAACGCTTCACAAACTGTGCAACGACCTCAGGTTGCACTAAATAATAATGTTATCCTTAAAAAAATACGGATAGCACTTGAATTACGTGAAGACGATATGTTGAACCTTTTAGCTGCCGCTGATTTTTCAATCTCACGTTCTGAACTTAGCGCATTGTTTCGTAAAAAAGGGCATAAAAATTATAAAGAGTGTGGAGATCAACTGTTGCGGAACTTCATTAATGGATTGACGCAGCACAATCGAATTAAACAAAATAAGGTGGATAATGATTAATCACTCAACCTACTTAGGTCCTCATTGTGTTCAACTGACGCAGTGGATTGAGTGTGCCCCATTTGAAAAACAACTAGGAATAGAGATCATCTGCGCACAGAAGGGGCAGGCAGTTCTAACTATGCCATTTCGTGAAGAATTTGCCAATGGTGGTAATTTACTCCACGGTGGAGCTTTGGTTAGTCTCGCTGACACTGCAGCAGTTATGGCCATAAAAACTATTCTTTCTCCTAGAACGCATTTTGCCACTATTGATATGAATGTGGAGTTTCATCACCCAGTTGTACGGGGTATTGTGACCGCTCGTAGTGAAGTTAAGCAGATTGAGGAACGATTGAGGCACACTTCTGTTGCAATTGAAGATGAAAATCAGCGCATTGTTATGACAATGAATGCCACTTTTAAGATCTCTAAACGTCCAATTCAGCCCTGTGAGCCAAGATGATTTCTGAAGTAGTAAATCAATGGTGTTCCCTTGGCTTCGGTTATTATGTCGCCATTCTGATCTTTGTGCTTTTGATTGTTTTGACCATTTACCTTACAATTAATCTGCGCCATAAAGAGCGCTTGCTCAACCTTCATCTACGTGAACGAGATGAAGCCTTGGCACAATTGCTCATTGCCCATAATGTTGAGAATGAGCTGAAGCTGGCGAATGAATCGCTAGAACAGCAACAGGTGCAAATTCAAGACCTGCGTATTGACAATGTTCGACAACAGGAGGTAAACAGTCACCTTGAAAAAGTGCTTGAGTTGTCGCAACAACGGGATCATGAGGTCTCGGATTTGCGTTCTCAGCTGATGACGAAGCAGTGTCAGATCGCAACATTATCAACTCGATTAGATGAACAACACCAACAGAACGAAGAAAAAATTAAGCTACTTAGTGATGCTAAAACATCACTATCTGAGCAGTTTAAAAGTTTAGCACATGAAATTTTTGAAGCCAAAGAACGTCGTTTTTCTGAGCAAAACAGTCAGCACATGCAGAGTATTCTCAACCCATTTCGCGATCAATTGCACGACTTTAAACAGAAAGTTGATGAGGTCTATGTCAACGATGTTCGCGATAGATCATCGTTAAAACAAGAGTTAAGTAACTTGCGCCAACTCAACATTGAGATGAACCGTGAGGCTGTTAATTTGACGCGCGCCTTAAAAGGTGACAACAAAACCCAAGGTAATTGGGGTGAGCTTGTTTTACAACGTGTTCTTGAACAGTCAGGCTTAAGGTCTGGAATCGAATATGATGCCCAGGGGGCTTTTCGTGACGCAGATAATCGACTATTAAAACCTGATGTTATCGTTCATTTGCCTGAAAATAAAGACGTGATTATTGATTCAAAGGTTTCCCTTGTCGCCTATGAGCGCTATTGTAATGAGGAAGATTGTAGTCTGCGCCAACACGCTTTGCAACAACATGTGTTGGCGATTAAACAGCACATTACAACATTGAGTGAAAAAGATTATTCTAGTTTGGTCGGCGTGAATTCTCTTGATTTTGTTTTATTATTTATGCCTATCGAATCAGCATTTATGGTTGCTTTTCAAGCTGATGATTCTTTGTTTAACCATGCGTTTGAACGACGTATTGTCGTTGTTGCACCAACAACATTGCTTGCGACACTACGTACAATTGAAAATATTTGGCGCTATGAAAGACAGAACAGCAATGCTCAGATTATCGCTGAACGTGCTGGATCAATTTATGACAAGTTACGTGGTTTTGTTGATGACATGGAAAAACTTGGCCTACAGTTGGCAACAGTGGAGAGTACTTATGCCACTGCGATGACGAAACTAACGCAAGGTCGAGGTAACCTTATCAGTCAAGCCCATCGTTTTGTTGAACTTGGTGTTAAAGTAAAAAAGCCGCTTTCTAAAACAATTTTGGAAAAATCAGAATTAGAAGCGACTTTCGATAGTGAACTAGATCAGTAAATAGTGAAAAATTTATTCCTTTAGCACCATGTCGATACACATCACTGCTGCGACAATGAGTTGGCGAGCGACATCATCCTTAGCAACGCTATCAGAGATTTGTAGAACATAGTTGTCGGCGCTGGTGAACATCTCTTTGCCGATTCCCGTCCATTTTTTCCGTTTGCATCAAAGACAGTAAAGGCGCCGCCAATAGAGAATAACTTTTGCTTAAACATGCCAATCAATTGGTCATGTTCATCAAACACCTCAACTTTAGATAGAAAAATGGAGATACCCCTCTTGACTCGAATTAATTGACCTCCCTCAGGTGTTCTAATTTGAACATCAAAGGGTGTCATTCTTTTGTAATCGGTAAAACGCAACATCTTGGTGAAAATGCCGAGGTGATCTTCACGACATTCCATCATAATTTGCCCTGTTTCAGGATCGTAAATATCATAGTTGTTTGCCGCTTTAAATATTCCGACGTGTTCTTTAACAAGATATAAATTGTGATTAAGAGCTGCGTTCATCGTTGTCCCTTTCGTGTAGGTGAATAATTCGATATATTAATCTCTATGATAGAGGATAGCGCTGCCGATTTGACAACCAATATTTGTGGCGATGACACTGCATTTTGCTTTTAATAAGAAGAAAATATTTCCCTCTACATCACTGAGTGTTTCATAGTTGCCTTGTCCTTTAGCAATAATGAGATCAGCTTGCTTAAACTTTTCCTGAAACTCCTTGCTGCAATATTTCAGTAAGGTTCCCGGAGTATTATCGCCATTGCCAATCACTGGAACAAGCTCTGTTATCCCAGCTTGTTCTGCATCGGCCATTAAAGCATCATTTAGAATTGGTCCGCCACGAACAACAAAGGTGGTTTTCTCCAAGGGTAATTGGTTAAGTAACAACTTATCGAGAACAATTTCTCCAGCATTATCTGCTAAATATAAAATTGATTCTGCCTGATCAATGGCGTGTGAAAATTGATCGATATCTCCAATAAGTGGGAGATGTAGCCCTTGTTCCAATGCATTCAAGGCGTGTTGCTCAGACAAATCATGATAAACACCATGATCAATACTATTACCTGCTATCGCCAAAAGGATCGCTGATTTAAATGGGTCATCTGATAACAGCATATTTTGTTCAAGTTGTGGTAGCAACTGTAAGGTTAATTTTTGGTAACGTTTTTTTTCATCTAAAAATGGATCGTCATTGCCACTTGTTTCTCGAATAATTCGATGAATAGTTCGGGCCATTTCGGGAGGGGTGAGATGAAAATCTATGTGACTCATATGCTGCAAAACAGTGTGTAGAATTTTCTCGCAATCAGTATCGTTACAGTCGATCATTTTTAAAACACTGATGGTTTGTTTTATGAAACAAGGGATACAGTCATAATATGTTTTCATTCGTTTTTTCCATTTTAAAAAAGCCCTGCTTTACCAGCAGGGCTTTTATGTGAAAAATGATATCGCATAGGCTGCAATAATTATTTTTGCTAACAATCCTTTAGAATTGGCGTTACCAGTTTGTCAGCTGAATAGTTATTATTTATGTAATTTATTGTCATAAAATGCCTGTTGCAACCCTTCGGTCATGGTGCATTCATAGTTATTTATTCGAGCAATCAATTGTCTACTTTGCTCATCAATAAAGTCGATATTGGCCGTTGCGCCATGATTGTTTACTTTAGTTACTCGGCATTGAATTCGTGTGCTACCAACAGGGAATTGTTCACAATATTGACGGTACTCAGCAATAAACGATGGTAAAGAACCGAGGTTTTTTTGTGAAAAGGTCCAAAGTATCATCATCTGAAAGCTACTATCTAATGCTTGAGGGTCAGCTAACCACTGGTTTCTAAATGGACTACTCATCCATTTAGATGGTACTGGAGCAATATTTGACAGGGCAATAATCCCTTCGACATTGTTGCCGACAACATGAGTTAACCCTTGTAATGATGGCCCATGAAATAGCTTGCCAGATGAATAAATTTTATCCTTCGAATTGATTTCACCACCGTCAATCACTAGCGGCTCCATAGTTGGTCGTTGTGGCGACAGACTGTTGATTAAAACAATATCTGCACTGGTGTAAACACTACCATCGACTGCGTTGCAAATACTCATGGGAACAATAATCTGGCCATCGCTGTTTTCAACACTGCCACAACGGAGTTCGACTTCCACCGGTGTTTTATGGTCGAGAAGAACGCCCTTTTTAACCCTTAAATTATTGAAACCATGAAAAATAAGTCCGGGTTGATTGTGTAATGCTCCTTGAGCTAACCATTCAACGAGTATTGCCATTGGCACAACAGCTTTGCCATTAATAACGTGATCCTCTAAAAATGGCATCGAATTAATGTTTACATTCAAATGATAGACCGAGGTGTTTAGCTGGGTCTGATCGGTGTCGTGTACCATTTCAATAGTGTTGGTTGGTTTTGCGCTGGCAGGGTCGCCTTCTCCACCAAGAATAACCACTTCTACATGATCATCATAATGAGCGAGTTCTTTCAATAAATAGTCAGCACCACACTGTAGGTCAATAACGTCTATCCCCTCAGCTGCAAAAATTTTCTTCAGTGCAGGGGTTACCATGCCACCATCCCAAGGTCCCCAATTTATCGAAACAATTCGACAATCTTGCCGTTGTCGGGCGAGGGCTTGAGCTGTTTTGTTTAGCACTTCGTTGGCAACCGCATAATCCACTTGTCCCGTACGGCCAAAGCGTCCTGTTGATGAGGAAAATAGGGCAATAAAGCTGAGTGGGTCGGCGTGAGTTGCTTGCAGCAGAGCCTGCAATCCGGCAATTTTTGTTGAATAGACAAGCTCAAACTGTTCTGCTGTTTTGTCTTCAATCATTCTATCAGCAAGAACACCAGCACCATGAATGATCCCACGAATCGTACCAAATTCACGTGCTTGTTGAATGATCTCCTTAACCGCTTGCTCATTGCGGATATCGACACTGCGATAGATGACCGTTGACCCCGTTGCTTCAAGGCGTTTTATGTTTTCAAGCAGTTCACGATTATTTAGTGCGCTCTGGCAGGCATCATTTAATTGACGCGGCTTCAGCGGCTGATCTGCGTGCGCCATAATGGCTTTTTTTACATCTGTTTCACTCTTGGCTGCACCAAGCCAATCAGGTTCAGCATCAGGCAGTTTACTGCGACCTAAGAGGAGCATGGTTGGCTGACCTGATTGCGCTATGGTATGTGCAACCTCTGCTGTTACACCGCGTGCGCCACCACTGATTACGATAATATCATCTGTAGATAAATTGAGTGTTGAGTCGGATTGAGGTAGATCTTCCTGATGCAACACCAATGTCATTCTGCCCGATTTATTTGCTGCGACCTCTACAGGGCCAACACATAGCAGCTCTTCGATGATTGCATCAACCTGTTGGTTGTCGTCTAAATCAACACCAAGGTCAAGAGCTTTACAGTAGACCTCTGGCCATTCATGGTGTGCAGTCTTACTAATGCCCGCTAAACCGCCAGAGAGTGGATCAATAATCGGCGATTGACGATTGAAACCGCACATCCCGTCTAGGCGAGAGACTGTCATTAGGCAGCTATCTGCGCTTGAACTATTACTCTTTAACGCATTAGCACAGCGTTGAACTAACGAAAATGCATCACTTATAAATCGGCTATCGGTGCCAAACTGCGGTGATAATACAATTAAAGCAGTAAGATTTTCTGGTGTTACCGAGTGGCTTGGGCTAACGAGTTCTGCTTTAAACCCACGTAGAATGAGTTGATTGACAACTTCAATTGACAGTGACGAACAATCATCAACTACCCATATTGGTGCTTTTTTATGGAGTGCTACGTTAGCGCGATGTGCTTCAACCTCTTTAAGGGCAATCACTTGTCGATGTAATTTAGCTTTTGACGGTGGGGCAGGTGCTGTTATCGCTGTTTTTGTCTGTGTGCTGCTTGATTCTGGCGTTACCGATTGCCCATCCATCGCTTCAACAATTTGGCGCAGTGTTTGTAAGCTACCGAGCTGCTCTGGTTGCAGGGCGGGCAGTTGAGGTAGTTTTTCCTGAATGGCCGATAAGATCTCT